>JBCDBH010000045.1:0-25236 GCA_039184055.1 Acidobacteriota bacterium | reverse complement strand
GCCGCCAATGGTGGCGGCACTTATCGCAAAGCCTGTTTGATGGTGCGCGCGAGTCTGGCGACCGACGCCGCGCGGGTCATGGTCTGCTTCGTGCCGGACCATCCGCCGGGGCCGGCGCTCTACTTCGACACCCGTCTCACCGATGGCGCCACGCCGGTCGACATGGCCAGTATCAACACCGGGATCGCGCTGCCGGTGCGGGTGGCGATCGTCCGTCGGGGTGATGTCGTCACGGTCTCCTATCTGACGACCGCTGGCGAGTGGCTCGAGCCGCTCGGTGCCTTGGGCAACCACGCTACCGTGGCGCTCGGCACGACGCCGCTGATCGGTCTCTCGACCACCGCCTACGACACCGTGCCGAGCTTCAGCGTCGACTTCGACGATTGGCGTCTCTGCCATCCGTCCGACGGTGGTGGCACGCCGGGTGATCCTCCGGTGTGCACGCCCGGGCAACCGCTCGATATCGTCTACCTGCTCGATCTTTCCCAGAGCATGGACGCCGACTTCCCGGGTGCCGATCCGGGGGCCGATCCGACCAAGCTCGGCGCCGCCAAGCTGGCGCTCGAACGCCTGCACGATCAGATCGAGCTGCGGGGCGATGGCTCGCGGGCGGCGCTCCTCACCTTCTGGGGGGTGAGTGACGATCCACAGGCCAATCTCACCGGCGCGGTGCAGATCGAGCAGGCGCTCACCAACGACCTGCCGGCGGTGGGCGCGGCGATCGACGGTATCAACGCGCTGTCGCGACCCGGTCTCACCACGACGCCGAGCGCGCTCGCCGTCGAGGCGATCGAAAGCACCCTGGCGGCCACCGATCCGAGCCACAAAGCCGTGCTCGTATGGCTCACCGACGGCGTGCCCAATATCGATCGTGACGGTCGTGGTCATCTCGACTACGTGCTCGACGAGATCCAGGCGATCGACATTCGCGACGGCGCGGGTGACTTCCTGCCGTGGCCGACGGTCGCCTGGCGCGGTCGCTTCAACCAGGCGTACGGCACCTTCGATGGTGAAACGCTCGCCAACACCATGTTCGCCCTCGATCGGGTGAGCGAGACCTTCCCCGATCTGGCCTACTACGGCATCGGTATCCAGGGTAGCGGCACCAATCTCGGCACCTTCCTGCTCGACCTGGTCGACTACGGAGCCTGGACCACCGGTGGCATCAGCTATGGTCCGGCGACCCACGACGGCATGCGGCAGACAGTCGACGACATCCTCGGCGATCTCGCCTGTGGAGGTCCGGCCAACGCGGCGGTCGGGGATCGCCTGTGGAACGACCTCGATGGCGATGGCGTCCAGGATCTCGGTGAGCCGGGGGTGTCCCAGGTCACCGTCGAGCTGCTCGACACTGCCGATCAGGTGCTCGCCACCACGACCACCGACGGCACCGGCGCCTACTTGTTCACCGACGTCACGCCCGGTGACTACCATCTGCGTGTCGACGGCTCGAGTCTGCCCGGTGGTCTCGATCAGGCGACCCACGACTTCGACGGCATCGCGACGCTCGATCGCGCCGCCGTCAGCCTGGTCGCCTGGGAGATCGAGCGCGGGGTCGATTTCGGTTACCGCGCCAGCACGCCCGCGACGCCGGTACCGCCGGTCACGGTGGCGTGCAGTGCCGACGACTTTGCCGACGGTGTCATCGCTCCGGCCTGGCAGTTGGCGACCATCGGCGATGCCGACAACGGCGGTGCCGACGAAATCGGTGGCCAGCTCGAGCTGTCGTCCAACGGCACCTCCTTCTGGGGCGACGACAACGTGCACTTCTTCCACCAGACGGTGAGCGGTGATTTCCGCGTCGAGGTCGATCTCACCGGCGTGCCGCTCGACCCGGGCGGCGACCCGTTGCGCAAGGCCGGTCTGATGATCCGCAAAGATCTCACCCTCCAGTCGCCACGGATCATGATCAACCTGCTGCCCGACACCACCGATCCGCAGACGCCGATCCTGCAGTTCGGCTATCGCTCCACGGCCGGTGGTCAGTCGTTCTTGCTCAGCAACGCTGTCGGCAACGTCCAGCTCCCCATCCGTTTGGCGATCGAGAAGCGTGGCGACGACTACAGCGCGTGGTACTCCACCGATGACGGCGTCACCTGGCAACAGCAGACCGCCGGCGGTGCGAACGGCAGCGTCACGCTCGATCTCGGCACCACGCCGCTGGTCGGTGTCGCCGGTGCGTCGTACGACGACCTCGCCGTCATGACCACCGCGTTCGACAACTTCGCGGTGTGTGGCCCGGTCGCCCAGTCGGCACCGGTGATGCCCCCGGCACCGAGCTGTGACGCCCAGGCCCCGCTCGACGTCGTCGCCTTGCTCGACCTGTCGGCGAGCATGACCACCGCCTATCCGGGTGGACCGAGCCGACTCGAGGCGGCGCAACAGGCGCTCGATCAGCTGATCACCGATCTCGGCGCGCGTGCCGACGGCAGCCGACTGGCGCTCGTCACCTACGCCGGAGGCAGCGACCCGGCCACCAACCTGAGCGATGGTGCGCGTGTGCTCGCCGGTCTGACCAGCGACCTGACGACCGTCTCGACGCTGGTCGACGATCTCGACGTCGCCACCATCGACGCCGGAGCCACCACCACCGCCATCCAGGCCCTGCGTCAGCTCGACCAGGTGCTCGGTACCGGTGCCGATCCGAGTCACAAGCCCGTCGCCATCTGGCTCACCGACGAGCTGCCCAACGTCGACCTGCTCGGTCGTGGGCCGTTCAGCGGCGAAACCACGCCACTCGACTTCGTCCTGGCCGACGGCAACGGCGACTACCTGGCGTGGACCGACGTCGCCTGGCAGGGTCCGTTCTTCGGTGCCTTCGCCGCCTTCGCCGGTGAGCCCGTCGCCAACGCCATGGCCGAGATCGACGCCCTCGACCAGGCGCACCCCGATCTGCGGATCTTCTCGCTCGCCCTCCAGGGTGATGGCACCGCCGCGCCGGTGTTCGACGAAGATCTGCTCGGCTACGCCGCCTGGTATACCGCCGCCGGTGCCTACAGCGCCGACAACCTGACCGACCTTCTCCTGGCCACCGCTCAGCTGTGGACCGATGCCACTACCTGCACCCCGTGAGAACCGAGAGCCGAGGAAACGTGACCATGCATGTCCTTCGTCAAACGCTGCGTAAACACCGTGTCTTCGTACTCGCGTTCCTCTTGGTGGAAACGTTCCACGCGGTCGGTGGTCTTCAGGTCATCGAAGCACGTGAGCAAGAGCGACAGGCCGCCGAACAGGACCTGATCGCCACCGCTCAGCTCTTCGGTGTCGCCGACGAGGATCTCGATCTCGGCACCGAAACCTGGCTCGAAGAGGTCAGCCAGGATCTGTGGCGTCATGGCGAGAAGCTGCCACGCGTCACGGGAGCGTGGGCGCTGGCGCTCTTGAGCACGATCGGCGCGAGCGAGGGCGAGGAGACTCCGCGTGCGACAGCGGACGACGAGTCAGCCGTCGAGCGCGCGGTGCGTCCACGTTCACGTCTACGCCGCTCGGCCGCGCCACCGCGCGCGGTACCGGCCCTCGGCGCGGCGGAAGCCGAGTCGACGCGCGCCCCGAGTCTGATCGACGAGTCGCGAGTCGCCGAGGCGGTGACTCTCGCCGAGCGTCGCTTGCCGACGCTCGATGATCGTCTGCCGGTCCGTCGCGCGGCCCAAGAGGTGCGTACGATCACGACCGGCGCGGCGCCCGCCGCGGTCGAACGGTCGAGCGCCATCGCGCCCCCGTCACGGCCGCTGGTGCGTTCGGGCGGCACACCGGCGCCCGAGATCGACGCTTTCGCCGCCGATCTCGACGACTCACCCAGCCAGATTTTCGCTTTCGTTCACGACAACATCGATTTCGATCCCAAATGGGGCGCCGATTCGCCGCCGCTGGGCACCCTGTGGGAGCGACGGGGCACGTCTTGGGACCAGGCCTGGTTGCTCCAAGATCTCTTGATCGCCGCGGGCATCGACGCGCGGCTCGAATGGGGTGAGATCGAGATCGAGCCGGCCTTGCTGCTCGAGATCACCGGTGTCGACGATGCCTTTCGCGCCGGCGATCTGCTCACCACCGCCGGGCTACCCATCGTGCTCGTGGTCGATGGCAGCCAGGTCATCTCGGCGCGCATGCCGCACGCCTGGGTCAAGGCTCATCTCGACTATGTTCCCGATCGTGGTGTCGAGGCCGGCACGCCCGATACCTGGATCCGTCTCGACCCGTCGCTCAAGACCTTCGATCGCGTCGACGGTCAGCGTACCGATGCCGACGTCAGTTTCGTGCTCGGTGACTACCTTGAGAGCGGCACCACGGTGAGCCCGCGCGCCGAGTACGAAGCCGCGTTGCTCGCCTTCATGAGCACGGTCGGGTTGAGCACCCTCGACGAGGTGAAGCCGCTGCGCAGCATCCGCGCCGAGAGCTTTCCGTATATCCCCGGCACCCTGCGCGCCAAGATCCTCTCCTCCGATGAGGCCGCGACCGTACCCGCCGACTATCAAGTCCGTCTCGATCTCGAGATCGACGAAGCCGATGGCACCGAGCTCACCAGCTGGTCGACGCCCGTGTCGTCGATCTACGGCGGCGTGCTCGAGCTGCGTTGGCCCGGTGCCACCGCCGCCGATCAGTCGACTCTGGATCTCAACGGTGGGGTGTTCGCCACGCCACCGTACGAGGTCGATCTTCGACCGTCGCTACTGTTGAGCGGCGTCGAGATCGCCGCCGGCACCGCGATCGGCAGCGCCGAAGACGTCGACGTCATCGCCAGGCTGACGCCGCCCGCTGGCCTCGGCGCGGGAGACGGCACGTCGACCGTCGCCGTCTGGGAGCTCTTCGCCGGTGAGCACGGCGTGATGAGTTTCGACTTCGGCCACATGCCGCAGGAGATCGTCGACGGCCACCTCCAGGACGCCGCCGCCGCCACCGAGCCCGAAGACATCGAAGCGGCCAGCCTGGCCGCCGCCGCCGCTACTTTCCTGCGCGCGCAGGCCGATGATCTCGCCCATCTCGCCGCGCTGCGCTGGCATCGTCCGGTCAATATCGGTGCCGCGGTGATGGCAGTCCAGCGTGGCGCCGTGTCGCTCACCAGCGGTGGTTTCCCGGATACCTTCAGCCAGGGCCCCCTGTCGATCGCCATCGGCGCGCGCCCGATCGGTCTTTTTCCGATCGATGGGCTCGTCGTGTCGAGCATTCCCAATCTCGAATTGCTCGGCGCCCAGAGCTCCTTTCGTGAAGGTGAAGCCTTGGCCTCGGTGTTCGGTGGCGACCACGTCACCGCGGTCGGCTTTCTCACCCTCGCGGTGCGCGAAGGGCAGACGCTCACCCTGGTCGATGCCGCCAACGTCGACGCCGTGCTCGCCGCCGCCACCCTCAGTGACGAGGCCGAGGCCGCCGTTCGCTTCGCCACCAGTCAGGGCGCCGTCGCCTGGGTCGCCGAGACCATGATCGAGCTCGGTGGCTTCCGCACCACCGGCTACGTCATCGAAGATCCGACCACCGGTGCCGGTGGCTACTTCGTCACCTACCAGCGCCGCATCACGCCGCTCGACGGCGCGGTCATCTTCCACGCCCCGCTCGATCTCGACATCGTCACCGCGCCGACGCCCGTACGCGCCACCATCGACGTCGAGGGTATCGAACAGTGGACGCTCGCCACCTCGCCGGTGGGTGAAGCGGCCAGCGCCGTCATCGCCACCGGCGGTGGCCCGGTCACCGATCGCTACCTGGCCGACTTCGACCCCACCCTGATGCTCAACGGCATGCACGACCTCGTGCTCACCGGACGTGACAACAACGGTCGCGCGGTGAGTGGCAAGGTGACCCTGGTGGTCGACGGCAACATGAAGATCGGCAACCTGGCGCTGTCGTTCGTCGACGTGGCGATTCCGATCTCCGGGCTGTCGATCGAGCTGATCCGCACCTACGATTCGCGTCAGCGTCTGATCGAAGGCGATTTCGGCTTTGGCTGGGATCTGACGATCAGCAACGGCCAGTATCGGAACAACCGGCTGCCGGGTGACGGCTGGGCGGTCCAGGCCGGCTTGCTGCCCTGTGACACGGCGTTGGAAACCAAGACTCACCTGACGACCGTGCGTCTGTCGGATCGCGAGATCTACCTCTTCCGCCCGAGATTGACGCAGCTGGCGCCCACCATCGGCGGCTGTTTCGCCGTCGTCGACTTCGATTACTTCGACGGCCCGACCCCTGGAGCCAGCCTCGAGGTGATCGGGGCCGCCAACGTGTTTTGGGCCAATGGCTCGAACCAGCTCCTCTACGCCGACGGCACGGACCTCTTCGAGCCCCAGGCGGTTCGGCTGCGGACCCGTGACGGGCGTACGTTCGACGTCGATCTCACCCAGGGCGTGACGCGTCTGGAAGATCCCAACGGCAATTCGATGACCCTGTCTCCAGAGAGCATCGAACACTCCAACGGGATCGCGGTGACGATCGTCCGCGACGCGCAAAATCGCGTCGAGAAGATCATCGACCCGCTGAACTATTCGGTCGATTATCAATACGATGCGAATGGCGATCTCGAGATCGTGAGCGATCAGGTCGACGATACGACGCGGTTCGCATACGCGGAAGGCCACTACCTGGACAAGATCTTCAACAACGAAGGTGAGGAAGTCGGCTCGCTCACGTATCAAAACGGCCGTTTGAGCAAAGCCTGTCACGACGGTGTGTGCTCGACCCTCGAGCACGATCTGGAGGGGCGGGGCGAAGTGATGATCGACTCGACCGGTGTCGTATCGCGGTTCGAATACGACAACTACGGGAACGTCGTCACCGCCGAGGATGGTCTCGGCAACCAGAGCTTGTACGAATACGACGGCAAAGGAAGGTTGACCAAGTTCACCGATCCGCTCGGCCGGGTCACCCGACTGGTGATCAACGCCGACGGTGAGATGACCGCTCGGATCACGCCGCATGCCGCCGGAGCCAACGAGGCCGACTACACGACCACCTACGGTTACGATTCGGCGGGTCGGCTCACTTCGATCGAGCTCCCGACCGGTGTCATCACCGAGCTCGTGCGGGACACCGCGGGGAATCTCCTCGAGGTTCGTGAGGCTGGCACGGTGATCGAAAGCTGGACCTACAACTCCTCGGGTTTCACCACCAGCGCGACCTCGGCCGATGGGACCTTCGACTACCAGGATTTCAACGCTTTTGGTGATCCGCGGCGGGTGATCGATCCGGCCGGAATCATCATCGACCTGACATACGACGACTTGGGTCGGGTTGAAACTCTCGATGATGGGGGTATCGCGGCGACCTACACGCACGATGGTCTCGGCAGGACAAAGCGGATCGACTTCGAAGACGACACGTGGATCGAGTACGACTTCGACCATCTCGATGATTGGGAGGTCCAGCGTCCATCGTCAGGGGCAACGGTTACGAGAGTCACAGACCTGGCCGGTCGAGTCACGGGTTACCAGCGGGCGGACGGATCGGGACCCACCTATGAATACGACACCGCCGGTCGGGTCAAGACGATCGAAGACGGTTTGGGGCGGGCGATCTCGATGGAGTATGACGTCGCGGGTCGAAGAAAGAGCGTGACGCGTGACGGTAGCGGGCGCGTCGATCTGACGCTCGACGAAGCCGGCGACGTGATTGCGTCTTCCGGCCCCCTCGGCACCGGTTTCTCGGCGACCTATGGTGACGACGGCAAGCTCGCCTCGGTCACGACCTCGCGAAACCATACGTGGAGCTTTACGCACGGCTTGCGCGAGTCCGTGACCACCAACCCGTTGGGGGACAAACGCTACGTTCGGTATTCGGACATTGGACTGCCGATCGAGACCGAGTTCGAAGACGGGACCTTCGTGCAGCAGGAGTTTCTCGAAGGCGCTCCCTTTGGCGAAGAACGAGACTTTCCTACTCGCTTCGTCGACGAGCGCAACAAAGAGCGTCTCCACGGCTACGAGCCCGGGACGGCTCTTTTGAGGACGACGACGGCTCTCGGTGGCACCGTGCCCTTCCGTTTCGACTACGGCGACAACGGTCTCACCGACATCGAGTTTCCCTCCGGACAGCCGTGTATCGGCTACGTTCTCGATTCGGAGTCGGGTCTCCCGACCGAAGTCACCTACGGTGGGGTCGACCCATACGATCTGACCTACGAGCCATCGGGTGATCTTTCCAGGATGGATCGTCCCGCCGGGGAGTGGGTCGATTGGGATCATGATCCGTACGGCAATTTGATCGGCCGTACGACGTCGTCGGGCCTGGCGGAAACCTATGTTTGGGACGATGCCTTCCAGCTGACCTCGTCATCGAATGCATCGAGCACGGTCACCTACGGCTACGCCGGCGACGGTGGTTTGGAAACGCTTTCCCGTGACGATGGATCGATCGTCGAGTACGAGCGCGACGAGGCGGGCCGGACGAAGCTCGTGCGTTTGACCTCGGTCAACCAGCAGACCTACGAAACGAGCTACGAATACGACTCGGAAGGAAACGTCACGGCGATCACGGACCCGTCCGGCGGTCGGATGGACATGACCTACGACTCGATGAACCGTCTCGAGCTCCGCGAGTACCCGAACGGAATTGAGCAGGAGTTCACCTACGATCTCAGGAGTCGCGTCGAAGAGCTCGAGTACCGCGATCCCAACGGTGTCGTGTTTTTGTCCTTTGTGTACCAACGAGGCGACGCCGGTGAGCCGACTCGCATCACCAATCACGACGGCAGCTATCGAGAGATCGACTACGACGATTCTCTTCAGATCGAGGAAGAGCGCTGGTTCGACACCACCGGCACCCTCGTCGAGACGGTTTCCTATGGCTACGACGACGACGGCAATCGCACGTCTCGCACCACCGCGGCCGGTACCGAAGCCTACGCCTATCCGACCAAGACTCAGCTGAGCAGCCGGTCGGGACCCGGTGGGGTCGTCAACTACACCTACGATGCCAACGGTCGTCGAGAAGCTCTCGGCACCGACTGGGATCTCGAATGGGACGAGCTCGATCGCTTGACTCGGGCTTCGCGCCCGGATGGCACGGCCGCTTTCGATTACAGCTTCGACCCCGACGATCGACGGATCGGGGTGACCACGGCAAACGGCTCGCGACGGCTGCTCAGCGCGCCGACGCCGGATGGTGGCCTGGACAGCTTTCACCTGATCACCGACGATGCCGGCGTCCTGCTCACCGGCTTTGCATTCCATGGCGCGCTACCGCTCGTCGAGTACGACAGCGGTGCGACCCGGTATCTACTCCACGACGAGACCGGTAGCGTCATCGGTTGGACCGACGATCAGGGCATTCTCGTCGGGTCCGCCGAGTACGACGCCTTTGGTCGTGAGCGTACCGGCGCGGCGCTGTCCACCGATGTCGGTGGCTACGCGTTCCACGGCCAATGGCGCGACGCGGGCACCGACTTGTACTACCTGCGGGCACGGCAGTACGAGCCGGAAACGGGTCTCTTCTTGAGTCGTGACCCGGTCCAGCCGGACGTCTTTCGACCCGAGACGTGTCATCCATACGTCTTTGCCTTCTCCAATCCAAAAATGTTCGCGGACCCCACGGGTGAAGTCAGCGTTCTCGGGGTCAGTATCAGCAACGCGATCTCGAATACGCTCAATGGCATTCGCGTTGGGGGTCTCAACCAGGTTCGTCGCAAGCTGATCCGGGAAGTGCGGGAGTTCACGACCGATCTATTGATCAACGCGCTTCACAACACGATCGGCATGTTCGTGCCCAAGCTACCGTTTCAGCACCTCGCGGGTGAAGGAAGAGAGTGGCGTGAGTTCGAACGCGCCTTTCAAGATGACGTGCTGTGCCGAGTGCTGCCGCAGAGCGTGATCTATTTCGAACCGGTCATTCGCCAGACGGATGGCCAGCCCTTGGGTGATGGGCGACGCTGTGACGGCAGCCGTGATCCCGCCGACAGCTCGGTACGCAACAAGGCGGGCCATCGCGAGCCTGATTTCGTGCTCAGTCCGGTCGCTCCCAAGACGGCCTCTCGCCGCGGTCTTCGCAAAGCGTTCTTGATCGGCGAAATCAAGATCGGTCTGAAGACCTTTTACAACATGATGCGAGGCCGGCGGAAAGGCCAATGGGCGGCGATTTACAAATTCGCGCAACGGTACCAGTTCTATCCCGGCGTGCTGGTTCTGGTGAGCTTTCGTCCAGATGATGATGCTCACTGGAAGTACGTGCGCAAGAGAATCGTTCGAGACCACATGAGCAAGGGCCGCGTGGGCTTTCTCTTCGTCGTCGGTCAGGCAGTCGGCAAGTACGGCAAGAAGCGACGTCGATAGACCTGGTCCGGGTACGCGGCACGGTGTAGGTTCACGGGGATGACGGCTCTGCTCTGCACCCTGCTGCTCGCGGCCTCGTTCGCGCAGCCCGCTGCCCAGCGGCCCACCCTCGTCGACCGCATCGTCGCGGTGGTCGACGAGGATCCGATCCTCTATTCGGATCTCGACCGCGCCATCGCGCTCGGTTCGGTGGAGGTGCGTGAGGACGAGACGCGTTTCGAGCTCGAACGCCGGGTGCTCGACGGATTGATCGATCAGCGGCTGCAGCTCCACGCCATCGAGCGCTATGGAGCGATCGCGGTGCCGTCGGAAGCGGTGACGGCGCGCATCGCGGCATTGCGGGAACCGTTCGCGTCCGACGAGGCGTTCGCCGCGCATCTGGCGACCCTCGAGCTCGACGAAACGAAGCTGCACGAGCTGATCCTGCGGCAGCTGCGCGTGGTGCGTTACATCGAAGAGCGGCTGGCGCCACGAGTCTTCGTCGACCTCGACGAGATCGAGGCCTATTACGACGGGCCGTTCCGTTTGATGATCGAGCGCATGCTCGATCCGATGCCGCCCCTCGCCGAAGTGCGTGACGGCATCCGGATCTTGCTCGAAGAGCGTCGCCTCGACGACGAGATCAGCGGCTGGACCGAAGACCTCCGTGACGAGGCGCAGATCGTCGATCTGCTCGAGCGGTCACCGAAGCCGTTGCCGCCGGTGATCGAGCGGATCGAGTGATCTCCATCGACTACCGCGTTCGCAAAAGAGGGCGTCAAGAATCCGTGGGAGGGATATCCGGGTCGACGATGATCTCGATGTGTGTGGTGCCGCCTGTTTGCATTTTTCCGAATGTGTTGGCGGAGAGAATACTGCGACCGGGCTCTGCGGGTACCTGGATACGGAAGCAGATCGCCTCTCCTACTCCTAGTTCCACGGAGCCGTCGATGACCGATAGATTGAGGAGGTCGAATCTTTGCTCTCCGTTGTCTCGATTTTCGATTGAGCAAACGACGAAATCGCACTCTTCTCTCACGAATGCTTGGGTTTCAACATAAAATTCACTCTGATCGGGCTCGAATTGAAATCCGACTTTTTCTAGGCCGGGCGAGCCGACGAAGATGACTAGTTCTGTCGTGAGCGGGGGCGTAGCATCATGCGCTTCGGTCTGTGTGGCGATACATCTATACTCCCCAAGCGCATCTTCTTGTATTTCTTTGAAGATCGGATCGGTAGTGTTCGGAGGGATGTCGAAGTCATTGGTGTCGGTGAACGGTGAGGCTGTGTCGTTAAACGAAATCCTGATCGTGGAATCGGTGTTGTTTGTAAACTTGATGATCCCTCTGGGTTTCACCATATTTGTGTAGAACAGTTCGTTCTTGATTTCGAACAAAATCGGCTCTATGGACATGACAATCTCCAATCAATGGCGTAGGTCTCGAACCGTTTGCGCGCGGCTGGTGTCACATGTAGCGCGTCTCAGCGAATGCCCAAGCATGCTCCGCACCGTGAAACCGCCGGATGGCCTACCTACGGTTTGCGTGGCTCGAGCAACAGGCCTGCAGCTCGAGCCGCGAAGCGCAAGAGACTCTGGGATTGGACCACTCTTCACGTAGCCATAATCGTTGGCCGCTCGCTCACCCCAACACGCTATCGACCACACCCTTGTGAGCCTGTAACGCGACACGTTGCATATAGCGTTTCACGCCGACCATGCCACCGAGCTCTTCGCCACCCCCGGCGCGACCTGGGCCACCGTGCTGACTCTGCGGTAGCGCGACGCCCGAGCCCAGTACTTTGGCTTCTTGCGAGCCGACATAAAGCCGCCCGGTGCTGTGGCCACCGGCGAGCAGGAAGCCACGGAGCCAGTCGGTATCGTCGGTGTAGGTGGAGGTGACGAGGGTGCCGCCGCCCTTTGCGACGAGCGCGCCGGCGTGGTCCGCCGAGCCGTCATAGGGCAGGAGGGTGGCGACCGGGGCGAAGACTTCGCGACTGTGGATCACGTCGGCGTCGTACGAGTCGTTGGCGAGCAGGAGGGTGGGGCCGAAGAAGTAGCCTTTGCCCGCGTCGCCACCGACGCCGTCGACCCGCTCGCCGCTGCCGTGGACGAGCTCGGCCTGGGCGCGGAGCTCGGCGGTGCCACGCACCGTGTCGTCGAGCTGATCGGCGTTGGCGAGCGGACCCATGGTGGTGGCTTCGTCGGCGGGGTTGCCGGGTACGACAGCTCCGAGCCGGTCGACCAGTGCCTCTCTTGCCCGATCGAGCAGCGCGGTAGGCACCAGGATACGACGCACGGCGGTGCATTTCTGCCCGGTCTTCTGCGTCATCTCGCGGACGACGTCTTTGACGAAGAGGTCGAAGGTGCGGCCGTCGGCGTCGGGCGCCAGCACGGCGGCGTTCAAGCTGTCGGCCTCGATGTTGATCCGCGTGTTGTGCTGACGAAGGTTGTCGCGATCGCTCAGCTTGGCGGCGGTGTCGGCCGAGCCGGTGAAGGCGAGCACGTCCTGGGGGCCGAGCCGGTCGAGCAGGTCGCCGGTGCCGCCACAGATCATCTGCAGCACGCCGGCCGGCAGGATGTCGGCCTCGACGATGCGCTCGATCGAGCGTGCCGCCGGTAGCGCCGTCGAGGTGGCCGGCTTGATGATCACCGGCATGCCGGCGAGCACCGCGCAGGCGACCTTCTCGGCCCATCCCCAAATCGGAAAGTTGAAGGCGTTGATTGCCACCGCCGCGCCACGTCGCGCCACCAAAGCATGCTGCGACCAAAAAGCATCGTCACGCGCCAAGGCGCTGCCATCGCCCTCCACCAGCACGTTGCTGTCACCCATCGAGGTGGCGAGCCCGGCGTAGTAAAAGAGCGTGCCGCTCGCGCCGTCGACGTCGAACGAGCCGTCCGGCGTGGTGGTGCCGGTGTTTTGGGCCGAGAGCGCCAAGAGCTCGTCGCGATGGTTGCGCAGCACCTTCGACATGCCCTTGAGCAACGCGCCACGCTCGGCAAAGGTGAGCGCCGCGAGGGACGGACAGCCCTCGGTGTGGGCATGGTCGAGCACGGCGGCGAAATCGATCCCGTGGCTCGAGACCTGGGCGATCACCTCTTCGGTGGACGGGTCGACAAGCGGGCGGAAACCGGAATCGGCCTCGTGCCAGCGGCCCTCGACATAGCTCTTGACGGTGTGCATGAACGGCTCCTCTGGTTGACGTCGCGGGGCAGAGCGTACCAGGTCGACGCCCCGGCGACACCGCCCGACGAACGGGATAGAATGCACGCTGGGTCGTGTCCGACCCCTATCGTTCAGACGCCGCGAGATCGAGACCGAGGCGCGATGGCCGGTTTGCCTTGCCATCCGCGATCCACGGTCTCCCTGTCTCCGTTTTTCCCTTTGCCGCAACCGACGAGAGGCGCGCCACCATGCCGGTCAAAAAGCTCGATCCGCAAGCCTTCACCCGTCAGCACGACGCTGATCATCAAGACGTCTTTCCGTGGCCGGATACCGTCCGTCCGCCGTTTGGCGCCACCTGGGTTCGGCTCGAACCGGGGCAGAGCACGAGCTCGAACGGTCACGGCCGCAACGACAGCTTCTTTGTCGCCCGTGGCCAGGCGACGATCACCAGCGCCGGCAAGGAAGACTCCCTCGGCTCGGGCGATGTCGCCTTTCGGCGCGCTGCCGACGGCTACGAGCTCACCAATACGTCGTCGAGCGACGAGCTCTTGGTGCTCAATCTGCACTGGGAGGGCGACAGCCCGGCGACCGACGGCATGTGGGTGCAGAAGCTCGATCCGAGCACCTACCTACGCGCCTACAACGCCGATCTCCAGGTCGTCTTTCCGACCGACGACATCTCGCCGCCGTTCGGCGCGCTGTGGTCGGTGATCCGTCCAGGTGAGATCAGCAAAAGCCACGCGCACCAGGAGTGCGAGGCGTTCATCATCGTCGGTGGCAAAGGCCACATGTTGCTCGGTGGTGAGGAATACATGGTCGAGTCGGGCGACGTCACCTTTCATCGTCCCTTCGACGAGCACGAGCTCACCAACGTCTCCGATAGCGAAGATCTGTTCTTGATCGACGTCTATTGGGAGCAGAAAGAGATGTGGGCCGAGCCGAGCGGCGAGCTCGATGGCGAGGCGCGACCGCTCGATCCCGAACCGGCGCTGATCGAAAAGGCCGAGCGTGTCTTGGTGACCTCGGCGGCGCCGACCCCGAACGGCGATCTGCACATCGGTCATCTTTCCGGCACCTACCTCGCGTCCGACGTCATCGCCCGCTATCTCAACCTGCGTGGCACCGTGTCGCACTACACCGCCGGCACCGACGACAATTCCTTCTTCCTCAAGAGCCTCGCCGAGTCGCTCGACCAGACTCCCGAAGAGACCGCCGATCATTTCCATCGCTCGATCAACGAGACGCTCGAGATGTTCGGGGTCGAACGGGCGCTGACGCCGCAGCCCAACACCAAAGAGCACATCGATTTCGTCCAGGGCACCTTCACGCGTTTGCTCGAAAACGGCCACATCGAGCTCCGCGAAGAGCCGCTGTGGTACGACGAAACCTCCGGGCGCTATCTCTTCGAGCCCTATATCGGCGGTACGTGCGCCTACTGTGGCGACAAGATCGTCGGCCACACCTGCGAGTCCTGTGGTTGGTACAACGATCCGATGCAGATCGAGAACGTGTACTACACGGGTGCCGGTCCCGATGATCCGCCGCCCATTAAGCGCATGGTGAAGCGCTTCTACTTCCTCATGCAGCCGTGGGCGCGCAAGCTCTGGGAGCATCATCGCGACACCCCGTCGAGCCCTCGTTTCCGTGCCTTCTGTGAGCACGTCATCGAGAAGGGCTTGCCCGACGTCTGCATCACCTATCCGTCCGATTGGGGCATCCCGGTGCCGGTTCCAGGTTTCGAAGATCAGCGTCTGTGGTCGTGGTTCGAGCTCGGACCGCGCTACTTCAACTACACCCGTCAGATGGCCGAGAAGCTCGGTTTGGACACCGGTTGGGAAACCTATTGGAAGGGTGAGAACGAGCGCTACGTCCGTCTCTTCGGTTTCGACAACAGCTTCTACGACGGCTTGCTGCTCAACGCCGTCTACCTGGCCTACGACGAAGACATCAGCCTGCCCGACGCCTACGTCGTCAACGAGCTCTACCATCTCGACGGCGCGAAATTCTCCACCTCGCGCAACCATCGCATCCTCGGTCGCGACCTGCTCGCCCAGGCGCCGAGCGACGCGGTGCGCTACTTCCTGGCCCTCGACGGTCCCGAGCGTGAAGAAACCAACTTCACCCTCGAGCGCTTCCGTGGCACCGTCGATCGTCACCTCCACCAGGCCACCCAGAGCTGGCTCGCCGGCATCGGTGAGCGTCTCGATACCGAGTTCGAAAGCACCGTGCCCTCGACCGGTGATTGGCTCACCCACCATCGGCGCTTCTTCCACCGTCTCGAAGAGCTCCTCGAAACGGCCGCCACCGGCTACCGTCCCGAGAGCTGCTCCTTGCAGCGGGTCGCCTCCACCATGCACGAGCTGGTACGCGAATCACGGCGCTTCGGTCGCGGCGAGCGCTACTGGAATCTGGTCGAAGCGCGCAGCCAAGAGCACCGCACCGGTATCGCCCTCGAGCTGCTCGCCGCCAAAGTCCTCGCCATCATGGCCACGCCGATCATGCCCGACTTCGGCAAGCGGCTCTGGAAGGCGCTCGGTTTGGGAGACGAAGGCCCAGGCCGTGGCGCCTGGGACAACGCGCTCGATTGGGTGCCACCGGGCGTCGCGCTCACCGAGCTCGGCCAGGACTACTTCCCGGGCCTGGCGGCGTACCTGGAAAGCTGATTGGTATCAGGACAAGCCAAAGCGACTTCAACAAGGAGAAATCGATGCTTCGTGTCGCCTGCCTGCTGAGCTTGCTCGTTCTCATCGCGTCGCCGATGCTCGCTATCACCGTCGGTCAGGTCGATACCTTCGACGGTGGTACGGACGGCTGGACATCGGGTGGTTCCAACCCCAATCCGCCCACCGCGGCGGCCGGGGTGTTGACGATCACCGCCACCGGTGGCAATGGCGCCGGGAGCCGACTGATCGCCTTCAATCGCAGCCAGTGGGCCGGTGATTACGCGGGTGTCACCTCGGTCGAGATCGAAGCACGCAATCCCAACGCCGTGGCGCTGCAGATCCGTTTCGCGGTCAACGGCCCGGGTGGCTGGTGGGTCACCACCGCGCACCAGCTGGCGCCGGGCGCGAGCTTCGAGACCTTCGAGCTTTCCCTCCGTCCCGAAGATCTGACCGGTGTCTCGGGCGCGACCGACGTGAACGCGACGCTCGCTGGCGTCACCGAGGCGCGCCTGCTCCACAATCCCACCGTCAGCCGTCTCGGCGCCGTGATCAACGCTCAGCTCCTGGTCAACATGATCGAAGCCAAGGGCACGGGAAGCGGAACGGCTTGCACCGATGATCCCGAAGCCCTTTGCCTGCGTGACGACCGCTTCCAGGTCAAGGTCACATGGGCCGATTTCAACGGCAACACCGGCACCGGCATGCCCGTAACCCAGACCGCCGACACCGGCGCTTTCTGGTTTTTCGATAGCCAGAACCTCGAGCTGATCGTCAAAGTGCTCGACGGCCAATCGTTCAACGGCAACTACTGGGTGTTCTACGGCTCGCTCACCAGCGTTTCCTTCACCCTGACCGTTACCGACCTCGATACCGGCAACATGGTCACCTACTCCAACGAGCTCGGTAACTTCGCCAGCCAGGGCGACATCAGCGCGTTGCCTGGCGATCCTTGAATCTCGGAGTCATCAGAAACGATTGACTACGAACGATCAAGAGCTCGGGCAGAGGCGCGCTCCGGCGTTCGACTCGCGCGTCCTCGAGGCGGTATCGTGTAGCTTCACGGAAACGTCGCTAGACTTATAAAAGGTCGTCTAGCGTACGTGTGCGAGAGTGAGGGAGACGATATGGGAATGTCGAGGCTTCGCAAGCCGGTGCCGAGTCGTGCAACCGAGTCGAGGGGTACGTCCTTCGCGGTTCGGCCTCATCAGCGATCTTCTGTCTCCGAGTCGCCGAACGGTGGCGGTTTCGATCTTACGAACACCCCGCTCCATCCTTCCGACAACAAGACCGGTTTGCCCGACCAGCTCAAGATCGGGATCGAAGCGCTGTCCGGGGAATCGGCCGACGACGTCAAGGTTCATTACAACTCCGCGAAACCCGCACAAATCCACGCCCTGGCCTATGCCCAGGGCAATCAGATTCACATCGGACCCGGAAACGAGTCCTATCTCCCTCACGAAGCCTGGCATGTGATGCAACAAAAACAAGGACGAGTCGAAGGAGAGCAGCGGGTGAGTGGCGCCTGGCTCAACGAGAATCCGCGTCTCGAGCGTGAAGCGTTCACGATGGGTGAGCGTGCACAGTCGGTCGGTGCCGCGATCACCGACCGCTACGGTGTGGATGTTGCTTCCGATAGCCGCGGAGCGCGAGGTTTCGCCGTTCGCGGCGGTGTGATTCAAGCGGTGTACGACTCCGAGGAGTCCAATGGCGATCACGAAAGCGCCCCGGGCTCGGCCGAGGAGATCATCGATTGGAGCGACTTGACACAACAAGCACAAAGGTTGCCCGACGAAGTTCTGAAGAATGTATTCCTCAATCTTGCCGAGTATCACTATGAGAAAGCGGGTCAGCAACCTAAGGTCGATCTCAACGCCGCTTTCGGAACGTGGTTGAACGAAAGTGGGGTCACCCGTGCAAGGTTCAAGGAGCTGATCGGCCTGCAGGCGGTGGAAGATGATGATGGCAAAGAGAACATCATTCAGCCAGCGCGCACACCCCATACGTATAGCGTCAATAGCGGCTACACCGGCACGTCCAATGGGGTCGAGTACGAAAACGTCATTTACTACCGTGACGATAAAGGCAATATCGATTTCGGCGAGGATCCAACCACCAAGGTCGACGGCTTCAATGACCAGGACGAGGTTGAGGATGAGCTGGATGCAGCCGACATTGCATGGCAAGATCCGGTTGACCACGACTCCTATGTCCAGATGAACAACGATTTGAGCGACAATGACCTAGGCGTCATGCCGTCGGGCAAGTCGGTGCATCTACCCACTGCGTCAAGGGCTCAGCACTTCGCCATCGCCGACATGCTCTACGACAATAACCGGCAGGGCACGTGGACCTGGCACCATCTGACCCCTGAGTACTACATGGTGCTCGTGGACATGCGGGTGCACGCCAAACACGGCCACAACGGCGGCGTCCATCTTTGGAAATAGAATCGATCGTAGTCCAGACAACCTGTTGAACAGGCTCGGCTCACTCACCAACGTCGCTTTCGACCTCACTATCATCGATCTCGACACCGGCAACATGGTCACCTACTCCAACGAGCTGGGTAACTTCGCCAGCCAGGGCGATAGCAGCGCGTTGCCTGGCGATCCTCGAGCCACTCTGAGAGACATCGTCTCGATCGCATGGGAACGATTTCGTACCCGGCGGGCACAGTCTCGAGAGCACGTCGTGCCCGCTCGTTGGCCTCGATCCCCGAGATCGACACGCTCATCCCCTAGGCTCGGCTTTTCATCAAGGTTCTTTCGGCACGGCGTATCGCTTGCAATGACAGGTGGTTGCGGCGCGACCTCTCGCGTCCACAACCCGCAATTGCGAGCTCGTATCGAGCCGAGGAGTCATAATGAAACGACATCAGCTGTGTTTCTTTCTTCTCTTGATCATCGTCTCGAACCCCCTGGTCGCCGCGACCTGGGGCAACGCCGAGGCTGGAGCGACGTATACCCCCGCCGACCATCCCATTGACGGCGAGTACATCGTCGGCTTCGAAGACGTCACCGACAGCGTCGCGAAATCGCGTCAGCTGGTCGCGCAGCTCAACACGCTCCACGGTCTCCATATGAAGGTCGCCTCGGACTACCGCTCGATCAACGCGGCGTTGGTGACCCAGGTGACGGCCGCCGGTCTCGAGCTGATCCTCAAAGACAGCTCGGTCAGCTTTGTCGATCAGAACGATCTGATGCCGGTGCCGGAGTTGGTACCGCCCGACGTGATCGGTGGGGCGGAGTCCTCACCGGCCAGTCAGGCTTCGAACTACAGCTGGGCGCTCGATCGGATCGACCAACGCGGTTCGCTCCTCGACGGGCAGTTCTTTACGTTCGGTTTGGGGATCGGTGTCGACATCTACATCCTGGACAAATACGTCGAGACGGGTCATCAGGAGTTCTCGGGCCGGGCGACGATCGCGGCCGATTTCGTCGGCGGGCCGCACGACATCGCCCACGGAACCTTCATGGCGAGCCTGGCGGCCGGCAACAACGTCGGTGTGGCACGTGGCGCGAACATCATCAACCTGGTCGTGTGCAACCGAGATCGCTGCCCGCTGAGTTCTTTGCTCGACGCCATGCAGTACGTGGTCGATGATCATTTCTCGGGACCGGCGGTGGCGAGTATTTCGATTCAGTCGAGTGTCCGCACCTCGATCCAAATGGCGGCCACCGCAGTGTTCAATGATGGTGTGTTCCTCTCGGCATCGGCGGGAAATCGGTACGACCAAAGCTGTGACAGAACGGCCTTCGGCGTGCACGGCGGCAGCTTCACCGTCGGCGCCAGCACGATTTGGGACGAGCTTTGGCTCGACGGCACCGCCTATCCCGATGGCATCCTGGGTACAGGGTACGGCGGCTGCAACGAGCTCTTCGCACCGGGTGAGAACGTCTATGCCGCGGTCGGTAACGGCGGTTACGCTGAGGCGAGCGGCGCGTCGAATGCCACGGCTCTGGTGTCGGGAGCCGCGGCGGTCCTCATGCAGGCGACAGGCATCAGCGATCCGAGCGCCGTACGCGACACCCTGATCCGGGTAGCGACCAAGAATCGCCTCTTGTTTCGTCAGGGGGAAGTGGACTCGGGCAGCCCGGATCGACTGCTCTACCTACCCGATTTCGAGCCCGATGTCGGTCTCGACTCGGTGACGATCGCCAACGGCAGCGGGATCGGTCCAGGCGATGTCGTCACCGTCGAGTTCGACGCCGGTGACGCTGGTTTGGTCCCCTTCAGCGGGGCGACCGCGCGGGTCGTGATCAACTCCGAGCCGAGTCTCCAGGGGGCGACCGAGTTGATGGGTTGGTTTCCAATCGACAGCAGCGCCACGGCGTCGTTGCTCTTTCGGACCTCCAGCTCGGTCGACGTGCAGATTCCCGACGAGACAACGGTCGGCGACCACTACATCTTTGTCGAGGTCACCGTTCCGGGCGATACGACTCCGGGTAACAACTCCCTCGGTCATCTCGTCCAGGTCGGCGCCTACGACGGGCCTGTCGCCATCGAGCTGGACAACGCCTGGCTCAACAGCGATCCGGACTGCCCGAAGTTCCAACCCGGTGATGAGGTGGCTCTGGGTTTTCGCCTCCGTGTCGAACAACCCAACGGTGAGCTGGTGCCCGCGTCGTTCTTCGACAATGGCGCCAATCGATATGAAATCAAGATCTTCGCTAAGACCGACCACGGCGGGCAGCGGCAGGAGGTCTTCAGTCGACTGATCAGCGGTCAGACCTATCAAACGAACATCGATATCGATCTACCACGCTGGTACGACCCGACGGTGGACGAGATCGTTCTCGAGCTCGAAACCGACACGTCGAACCGGCTCGACGAAGTAGTCGAGGGTACGGTGCAGCCCATGATCGATCTGCCCTATGGCCAGGTGGGAGTCGACTATTCGATCGAGCCGCTGATCTCTCCCTTTCTTTACGACGCTTTCGGTCGCCCACGAGCGCGACTCAAGCAAAGTGAAACCTACACCCTACCGGTGACCGTCTACCGAACGGGTTTTGGACCGTCGTGCAAGGCGATCAGGCTGACCGTGTCGGGAGCTTCGAGTGGCGTGACGATTTCCGCCGCCGATCTGGTCGACGGTGTGCAGGTGGTCGACTTGACGGTCGACGCGCGAAGTCAGTACCAGGCCGTGATCGATCAACAAGACGTTTTGTGGGAAGACGACGAAAGCAACAACGTCGAAGTCGGCACCGTCGACACGCTCTTCAATCACTACCTCAACATCTTCCCGGTCGATCCGACCATGCGGAACATCTTTCGACACGATTCGATCCGTCCGTACACCGTGCTCAATCTCTCGGATGTCCCGGTGCAATTCGATGGTTCGATCGAGCGGGCGCCGAACAACCCTCTCGAACCGGGACTCTTCGAGGTTTCGGCCAACGGTTCGACCTTTGACGCCGACCTGCCCACCATGACGCTCGGGGTCGATCAATCGCGGGTGATCTGGATCAAATATCGTGGTGGCGATGCGTGTATTCGTGGCACCTTGCGGTTGCGGGAGCAGCCATACAACGACCAAAAGACCATCTCGGTCTACGGTGGACCAGAAGGCTCTTCGGTGAACTGCACCATCGGCACGCCGAACTCGCCGGTCGTCGCGACGCGTCCCGATGCCAACTTCCCGAGCTACGTCATGGGGGATACCGCGATTCTCGAGATCGAAACCAGCCCACCGCGTCCGCACCAATTCATCTACACCTGGCGCACACGCGACGGCGTGGTCGAACGCGACGGCGAGCTCCTGACCTACCTCGACGCGCAGGGACAAACGCAGTACTACAAAACGGATGAAAACGGCGAGTTCCGCATGGAGCTGACCATCACCGATCCGGCTTTCTGTGGCGCCTACACCGACGAGCGCTTCGCGGTCGGTGTGGCGAGCCAGACCTCCTCGCCGATGAGCTATACGGTGAGCTGTTCACCGTAAACGCCGATCTCTCCTTCGGACTAGCCAAGCGGAGTGGTGAGGCCACTCCGCTTCGCTCGTTCTGGCCCAGCAGGCGACGATCGTACCTGCTACGCTGAAATGACCACCATCTGCCCGAAGGAGAACGGATTATGGCTGCAAGAAGCGATCGTCGTAGCGACAATCTTCTGGCGAGGCTCGGCGCGGTCGGCTTGTTCGACGAGCTGACGGCGCAGGTCGCGGCGTTGAACGAGCCGGTGGGGGAGGGTCCGCATGCGTTTCCCAAGCCGGTGCGCGCGTCGGTGGATTCGACGTCGCTGCAGCTCTTCAACGCGCCGGTGCCGACCTACGCGCGGGTGGAGGCGACGGCGCGGATCACCGGCACGGAGCCGGAGGCGCTCGAGGTAGATCTTTTCGACACCGGGGTGCCGATCACGCTTCATGCGTCGCAGAATCTGGCGATTTTCGACGTCAAGGCGGCGCTCGGCGTGGATGCGGAGGTCGATCGGCCGTTCAATGCCACCGCCGGGACGCTGAAGTTTCACGGTTCGGTGGGCGCGGAGTTGCGTTATCGGCATTATTTGCCGGCGACGGAGACGTGGCTGCGCAAGACGGCGTACGAAAAGGTGGTGTTCGGAAGCCGTTTGCCTGTTGTGATCGATCTGTCGCGGCCGCTGGCGCTGGGCGAGGCGCATGAGATGACGGCGCGGCTGTGGGCCGATTTCAATCTCGGTTTGGACTACGCCTATGGCTTTGCCGAAACTCGCGCACTCGAGCTCACCACGGGGCTCGCACCCTCGTTCACGTTCGAGATGAAGGCGAGCCTGGCGGCGTCGATGGGGCTCGGCTATACGTCACGGGTCCGGATGGTGGTGGCGCGCGCCGGATTGCGCAACGACGGCTGGACGCGGGTCCACATGAAGCGCGAGGACACGCGCCGGCTGAGCTTCGGCGTTACGGTAGGGCTCGATCTCACCTACGATCTCGGCACCAGCCTCGGGCAGATTTTCGAGCAGGCGGTGAGCGCGGTGCCGACGCCCCGGCTGGTGCGCACGGCGCGGGAAATCCTGGGGTACGCGAAGAACCCAGCGGGTTTGGAGACGGTTCTGGTCGGTGAGGCGGCGGAGGTGCTGGAGGATCTTTTCGAAGACAAGATTCTCGGGCCGGTGACCGCGGACAACCGGGTGAAAAAGCTGATGGCGTTCGCCGAGGACGTGGTCGAGTTCTACGACAATCTCGACGGCGAAATCCGTGGGTTGTGGGATCGTCTGTTGTCGAAGGTCGATCTCGATCCAGGCTCGGCTCAGGGTGAAGAGGTGCGACGCTGGCTCGATCGCCTGGCGACGCTCGACGACGACGATCTGTCGATCGAGACGCTGCTCGACAACGAAGACGCCAGCCGGCTGATCGATTGGATCGAGGCGTTGAGCGGCACGAGCATCGAGGAATTGCTGATCTCCGATCAGGTCGAAGAGACTCTCGGGCGCGTCGCGCGGCTCGCCGAGAAAGCGCGTAGCTTGCTCGACACCGACGAGCAGGTCATCGCCAAGATCCGTGCCTTCGCGGATGCCACCGGTATCGACGCGATCGTCAACGACCTGCGCATCCTCACCTCGCCGCAAGCGCTACGAGACGAGGCGCGCAAGCGGATTCAGCGGGTCGCCGAGCGGCTGGTGGGCAAGGCGTTCGATCTGATCGACGAGGAAGATCTGGCGGCCATCAAGGCGTGGGCGGAAAAGACCGACGACTTGCTCTCGCACGTCGATCTTTCCGATCCCACGAGCAAGGCGAACGAGTTCGTCGCCACTCTCAAAGGCCATGCCGAGAAGGTCAAGCTCGACTACGGTCTGTCGCTCACCGCCGAGTTCGAACGGATCAATCGCGATTCGGCGCTCTTCGATTTCGAGATCAAGCCCGAGGCCAGCGTCTTCAACCGTCAGGTCTCCGATGCGCTCCGCTTCGTCGATGTGCCCAAGGTCGTCGCCCTGATGACCAACCTCGAAACCGATAACAGCGAAGCCGAGACCGATCCCGAATCGGTGCCGTTCCTGATCCGCGAGCTGGTGTTGACCAGTGAACGGGTGAGCACCAGCTCGTTCTCCTCGATGCTCAACCTGATCGGCTTCGGACGCGCGGTGAGCCAGGTGCAGAGCGGGCGCACGCAGCGGGTGGAGCGGTCGACGATTCGGGTGAGCACCGACGACGCCGGCGCCAGTCATCGCGACGCCAGCTATAGCGCCGGTTTGATCCGCACCGACAACACCCCGGCGATCGTCACCAGCAGCGCGGTGTGGCTCGACATCGATGAGACCGAGAGCACCGGTACCGACATCGCCGCCGCGTACAACGGCGAGCGAACGTCGACGCTCAAGCTCCGTTTCACCGCCGAAGACGCCACCACGTCGAACGATGAGCTCACCGCGATCGAGCACTTCCTGGTCGATCTCGGCTTTCGCGAGGAGGGCGATCCATCGCTCTCCTCGGTGCTCACCGATAACGCCGCTTCACGGCTCGCCGTGTCGATCGAGATCCCGCTGCTGGTCGATACGAGCGCTGGTGACACAACCGACGTGCTCGCCGAGCTCGCCGCGGAGGCCGCGACCACGGCGGGTAGAAAGAAAGCCGATCATGCCTTTCTCGAAGCCTCGGAGCGCTGGCTGCAAGAGGGCATGGTTACCGACATTCCCGAGATCAAAGGCCGCCGCTTCGGCAACGTCGTCGCCGCGTTTGTCGATTCACCGTGGTACGTCCTCAACGGCACCAGCACCGGCGCGATCCAGGGTGCGCCGATGCAGCCTCGTTCTTTCGTCTACGACGGTGCGACCATTCCGATCCGTTTCGATCCTCCGGATCAGGTGGGGAGCTACGTGCTCGGGCTCACTCTGCGTCGCGAGGAGGTCGCGAGCAGCATCAAAGCGCTCGCCAGCGCCTGGAGCCGAACCGAGCGTCGTGATCGTGGCTATCGCGGCTTTTCCGAGGCCGGTTCCGAGTTCCTACGCACCGTATGGATGCGGGGCAATCGCTGGCCGGTGTCGAGTCACGGGCTGTGGCTCTGGCTCGGTCTGTTCAGCGCGCTTCGGCCCGAGAGTCTCGATCACGCCAAAGGTATCGCGACCTTTGCCGGGGTGAGCAAAGACGTCACCGAGATCCCCACCGCGGCCGAAAGCGGCGCGGTGGCCGGCGCGACCTCCGATGAACCGGTCGAGGTATGGCAGCGCGAGCGGCCCTTCGTGCTCGATCCCGAGCGACTGCGTGCCCGG
>JBCDBH010000044.1:0-25403 GCA_039184055.1 Acidobacteriota bacterium | reverse complement strand
GCCGGTGAACCCAATTCATGGAGGATCCGGTGGCCAATGGACACGACCAGCTTCACAAAACCTTGCTCGAGACGTTTATCGCCGACTACGTTTGCTTGCTCTGGCCAGAGGCGGCGAAACGGATCGACCTCGACAGCATCCGCCCCGAACCGACCGAAGGCTATCTCGATACGCAGGCCGGTCGCGGCCGACCCCGGCGTCCAGACCTGGTGGCCAAGCTCTACAAGCCCGGGAGCACGCGTGCGGAAGCGGTTCTCCACATCGAGATTGAAAAGCGCTATCGCGCGACGCTGGCGAAGCGGCTCGCCGAATACAACCGTTTGCTCCACCACCGTCATGATCGACCGGTGCTCACCAGCGCCCTGATCCTGCGTGGTGGCAAACCCGAAGTCGTCGCTCATAGCCTCGAGCTTCGTGTCTTCGGCGTGCGTGTGAATCGCTTCGACTATCGGACCCTCGGCCTGTCCCGATCCGATGCCTCGGGATGGCTCGCTCGGCCCGAACCGCTCGCCTGGGCCTACGCCGCGCTCATGCACATGCCGAACCACACCCGAGCCAAACACCGGATCGCATGTCTGCTTCGCATTCGAAAAGCCTGGACGCGACTACGACCACGCGAGCGATTTCTGCTCATCAACTGCATTCAGAACTACCTTCGTCTCGAGAAACACGAAGAGCTCGACTATGAGAGAATTCTCGAAGAAATTGGTTGTCGAGAGGAGATCGAAGCCATGGAACTCACCTGGTCAGACGAGATTCGAGCGGAAGGTATCCAAGAAGGAATGTGTCTCACGACGATTTCCCTGCTCGAGCGCAAATTCGGCGTGCTCTCATCGAGGGTACGTCAGCGGATCGAAGCACAGAGCATTGCCGAGCTCGAACAGCTCGCCCGTCGTCTGCTCGACGCTGACTCGCTCGGCGACTTGGGCCTCGCCTGATCGGTTGAAAGCTTAGATCCCGATCCACCACGAGACGAGGCCGGCGGTGGCGATGATGGCTGGGTAGGTGGCGGCGAAGGCGAAGAGGAAGTTTTTGAGCCCGAGGATGAGGGCGTTGCCGAGGTGGAAGAGCAGTCCGGCGACGCATAGGGCCACCGCTGCACGCGGATCGAGCAGGGCGATGGGGAAGATGAGCTCGAAGATGATGACGATCCAGGACGCCACGGCGGCGTGACGTGGGTCGGTGAGGAGCGAGCCGGACCGACCGAAGATTCGGCTGTTGGCAGTGGTGTGGAGGTAGACACCCGAGCGCCAGCGCGCGTCGAGCGCTTTGGTGAGTCCGGTGGTGAAGTAGGCGATGGTCGCATGACCGGCGATGGTCACGACCACCATCTTTTGCACCAGCTCCGAGTCGGGAACAAGCTCGCCGACGATGAGCGCGGTGAGCACGACACCGATCATCGGGTCGGCGCCGGAGTTGCCGTAGGCGAGCGACGCATGGCTCCACCAGGTGGCGGCGAGTAGGAAGACGAGAGCGGGTAGATGCCAGCTCGGGGCGATCAGCGCCGTGGCCAGCCCGACTCCCACAACAAACCGAAGCGCGCTCGTCGCGAGGAGCAGATGGCGACGCAGGGACGGCCGCGCGAGACTCCCTCCCGGACGCAAGGCGCGGAAAAGCGAAAGGGTTTCGAGCCCGGAGAGCGCGACCGCGGCGGCGACCAGACGGCGACATAGGTCGAGCGCGACCGCCGGATCGAGCATGAAGAGGTCGAGCGTCACGCTGACTCGGTCGGAATCGGGTCGGAGAGGAAGAGGACGCGTGAGCGCTCGGGTGGCCAAGGCTCGAGCAGGGTGCGCAGGCGGAATTGGTGGGCATCGGGATGGCGATGACGCACCATGTCGAGCAGGATGGCATGGGCGCCTGAGGCGAGCGCGGCATCACGACCGAGCCGACGCGTCTTGATGATCTCGTGCGTGAGGTCGGTGAGAACCTTGCGGTGTCGGAGCGTGACGCCCCATGGCCGTTCCCACCATCGAATGTGCGGAGGCACGACCGGTCGCCATGCGCCACCGTCCGTACGCGTCTCGAGCTCGATATCGAAGACCGCGAGGGGGGCGACGAAGAGCATCCAGCTCGGACACAGACGGTTCCACGGCGCCCGTGCTTGGAATTGTGGGATCTGGCTCAGCGCGGTGACGATCAGCCAGGCGATCAGCAGGGCGGCAACGACGATTTCGGTCACAAGATAGGAATTCTATGCTGGGTCTTGGGACCGAAGTGTCAGATAGGCTTGTGACATGGGAACCAAGCTATCGGCGGCCTTGGTCGGGCCCGACTTCCAGGGTGAGGCGACGGCGATCGAAATCGACGGTCAGCGGCTGTCGTTCGCGGCGGTGGACCTGCCGTCTCCCGAGCTCGACGCGAGCGGTGTCCACAAACATCATGTCCTGGTTGCCAAACGGGCGATGAGCTGTAGCTTTCGCGACCGCGCGGTGCTGCGTCGGTTCGCGCATCGGCTGGCGTTTACCGGTGAGCTCGGCTGTGGCTTTGGCTCCGAGTTGGTCGGTGAGGTCGTCGCGCTGGGCGACGCGGTGACGAGCTTGGCCGTGGGTGACCGGGTTCTGGTGCGGTGTACCTACCCACGACCCGAGGGGACGCATCGGATTCCCGGCGTGCCGACCGGCCAAGCGTCGAATCGCTTCGAGATTCTGCCGGCGGGCAACCTGGTGACGCTTCCCGAAGGCGTATCGATCGATGTCGCCGCCGGGCTACCGATCGCCGCGCAGACCGGCTTCGGGATGTTGCGGCGTCTGCTATCGAGTGGGGAGCGAGCGCTGGTGACGGCGGGACGGTCGATCACCTCGCTGGTGGCCATTCAGCTGCTGCGCCAGGCGGGCTGGAATGTGACGGTGGTGACGGGTAGCGAGGGTGTCGAAGCACGGCTCCGCGAGCTCGGTGCGGTCGAGGTGCTCGCCGGGCGAACGGTCGATGAGCTCGGCGCCTATTTCCGGAGTCTCGACCCGGGTGAGAAATTCGACGTCGTGGTCGATCCATTTGCCGACGTCTATATGGAAGCGGTTCTACCGGCGTTGCGTCTCGGTGGTCATTACGTCTCGTGCGGATTCGCCGCTCAGGGTATCGCTCTCGACCGGGAGCTCCCGGTCTCGCGGATCATGCCACGCGTGATCGGTCACAACCTGACGCTCCACGGACAATGCCTCGGCAACGACGACGATCTCGACGCGGCGCTCGAGGCGATCGAGGCGGGGCGGTTGACCGTGCCGATCGACTCGGTATGGACCCTCGACCAGCTCGGCGATTTTCTCGATCGTTCCTTTGTCGCCGCCGATCGTTTCGGCAAGGTGATCCTCCGCTACTGATGTAGCAAATTAGGGCTCGGCGGCGACGTAGAGCACGATGCGTTCTTGATCCGATTCGTTCCAGGCTCGATGCGGCAGGTTGTCGTCGAAGAAGATCGCGTCGCCGGCCTGTTGCCAGACGTGAACCTCACCATCGACCTCGATCCCGGCGGCGCCATCGGGTGGCAGATCGATCCCGACGTGAAGGATTCGCGTCTCGGGATTGACGTGGGTGTGGAGGTCGATTCGGCTGTTGGCGTGCAGCCGTGAGAAGCCGGCGTAGCGGATCCGTGACGCTTCTTCGAGAACTTCGGTGATCGCCGGAAACCGTCGCGGTAGCTTTTTGATGAAGCGATCGAAGGCGGCCATCGCTTCGGCACCACCGGTGATGCCGATATCGCGTTGCCACGAGCGATCGGTGCGCAGATAGACGGGAAAGACGGTCCAATCGCCGGTCAGAAACGCGCAATGCCCGCTGGCGTCGGCGGCATCGCTCATCCAGTTGAGCCAGGTGGCGCCACGTGGGATCTCTTTGGCGATCCGCGCGTGATGAGTGGCGACCTCGAGCAGGTCGGGGTAATCGTCGAGTGGGAGAAAAGACATCATGGCACCTCCGTGCTCCATTCGTGAGCCAGTCTCGACTCTATGGCTTCGAGGCTGGGCGCTTGGGTTTCGAGACGTTTGAATGCACGACTCATGGTCCGTACGCGTTCGAGAAAGCGTCGGTCGTGGTCGATCCGGGTGACCAGACGATCGACGGCGTCGGTATCGAGACCGTGAAAGGGATGCTTGAGACCGATCCGGTGGTAGACGACTCGCGCGGCGTTGCCGGGATGGTCACGGGTCAAGGGAAAGACGATCGGCACGACACCGAAGTAGATCGCTTCTTTCACCGAGCCGAGCCCGCCGTGGGTCAAACAGAGCATGGCGCGGCGGAGAATGTCGAGCTGCGGTGCGCGTTCGACGATGATGATTCCGGGCTTGTCAGTGTTCTTGAGGTCGCCAGTGTTTTCGAGGTCGCCAGTGTTTCCGGAGTCGAGAATCGTACTCGGCTCGACACCGGCACCCGTCACCAACACCAGCTGCCATCCGGGCCGATTCTCGAAGGCTCGAGCCACGGCGCGGAAGAAGGCGAGTCGCTCGCTCGCCAGGTGAATCTGTGAGCCACCGGCGCAATAGGCGAGCTTGAGATTGGGATCGAGACGATCGACGGGAAAGGCGACGCTCGGTCGATCGAGATCGATCGACGCTTCGACATAGCGCCGTCGTGGTGGACAGGGTCGAGGCAGGTCGAAGACCTGCGGACATAGGACGATTTCCGGCAGTGCCGGCCATGGAAAGTAGGTGCCGGCAAGCAATTGGCGACGTGGAAAGTCGACTTGGCGCGCCAAGGCCATCAGACGACGCCGCCGTCCGGCGCGGGACGGCAGCCCACGCCAGGCACGCCACGAGCCTCGGAGCGCATCGGCGAGCCGGAGTCGCCACCAGGCGAGTCGGAAGCGGCTGGCGCGGTCGCGTCGTGGCACCAGCGTCGTCGAGTTCGGCGGCACGCCGGGCGCCCACTCGCTCGGCACGGTGGGATTGACCAGCAGGATGTCGCGACCCAGAGCATGCGTGCCGAGCACACAGGCCGGCAGGTAGGGATCGAGCAACCACAAATCGCTCTTGGGAAGCGCGCGGAGACCGTCGAGAAGCTCGGGGGCTCGCCATTGTCGCGTCTCGTGTCGATTCGCCGTCTTGGCAAGCTGACGACGTTCGGCACGATCGAGGGTGTCGGTACGGGCGGGCATGGGGGCTCGTTCCGACACGGTGGTGGGTAGGTACTGGAAGTCGCCGATCAGTGGCTCGAGCTCAGCGGGACCGGCGAATTGGACGTCGTGACCCGCCGCGACCAAACGCCGCGCCAGCTTGAGAAGCGGGAAGACGTGCCCTGCTTCGGGTAGCGGAAGAAAGGTGAGCCGACTCACGATGGAACGCTCCGATCGAGCGCGGCGACCAGATCGTGCCAATGCTGGTCGAGACGTTGTCGAGCCGTGTCGAGCGTCGGAGTGGATTCGTTGTCGAAAAGCCACTCGAGGGCCTGGTCGGCATCGTCTTGCTCATCAAAGGGAAAGACGATGTTCGGGTTTGCATGGACGTCGTCCGGATGGACGTCGCCGAAGAGCTCGGTCAACTTGCTGCGCTGCGCGCGGGCGTTTCGATACTCGTCGATCACCAGCAGGGGAACACGCTGCGCCAGCGCGGCGATGGCACCGTGGTAGCGCGAGGTGATGTAGCCGTCGAGCTCACCGACCCGTCGCCAGGTGTCGAGGGCGTCGGTGGGCGTGACGAATCGGGCCCGGGGGATCTCCTCAGCGGCCTGTGCGGCGATATCGGGGTCGTAGAGCGGCGTGAAGGCGAAGAAGACGAGATCGCAATCGTACCGACCGGCGAGACGGTCGAGGCTGACCAGGAATCGCGTCGCGAACGCGGGCCGAAGTCGAAAGGCGCGTCCAGGCGAGATGCCGATCGTCCGACGGGCGTTGGATTCAGATTTGAAGGCCGGTAGCTCGAGCGCCAGACACGGATCCGGCACGATGGCGACGTCCGTCACGCCACGATCCGCCAGCAGCTCGGCGCTGCGTCGATCACGCACCGAGCAATACCGTGCGTCACGCGCGCTCCGTGTGATGCAATCGGCCATCTCGCCCGTCCATCCGTCGATCGCCGCCGCGTGGTGAAAGCCGATGGCGTTCCAGGCGGTCGGGATCGTGGTGGTAGGGAAGAACGCGGCAAAACGTGGGTCGCGGCTGATCAAGCCCCCTCCCCCCAGCACCAGGAGCTCGGTCTCTGTCCAGCCCGACCAGCCGTCGGGGTCGATCGGGGTCGGTTGAATCGCCACCCCGTGGCCACGCGACGCATCCCATCGATGACGCCAGAAGGGATCCGGGAGCTGGGGCGCGGAGAGCTCGACACGCCAGTCGGGCGCGTGATGTTTCAGGGCCTGTCGCGTCGCGACCTGGAGCAGCTGGTCGCCCGTGTTGGCGATCGAAAAGGCACCGTGGAGCCGTACGCTCGGCATGATTACGGCTCAGCGCTCCGGAGCGACGAGACCCTGATCGATCGCCGCGCGTAGAGCTTCGGGCGTGCCGAGATCGGCGAAGCCACCGTTGTCGAAGGGCACCGCCAGGACACGCATGCCGCTCAGACGCGCGGCTTCGAAGACCTCGCCGAGCACGGCTTCACCGCTAGCTTGCTCACCACTAACTTGCTCAGCACCAACCTTCTCACGCTGCACGTCCCAATCGTGGCAAAAGCGGGTGAAGCGAGACGACCAGGCGGCGAGGCCCCAGGTGTTGCCGACCGGGCTGTGCGCCGGTTTGTCGAGGATCTGGCGGACTCGACCGTCCGCGTCGTGGAGCACGGGGCCGAGTCGTTCGGGCTCGTCGGTGGGGAAGACTCCGAGCACGAGATCGGCGTCGTCGTGGACGAGACGGTCGTGAATCCGACGCGCCGCATCAGTGGGGGTGACGACCGTGTCGGGGAGCACCAGAATCACCGTGTGATCGCCCAGTGCCCGGGTCGCTTGACGGACCACGTCGGGCAGGCCTCGTGGCTCGGGTTGTCGTACGTAGCGGAGAGTGAGCCCGGTGTCGGTTCGCTCACCTAGCGTGTCGCGCACCGCGTCTTTTTCTTCACTCACCGCGACGACACAGGCCTCGGCCCCCGCGACATCGAGCTGACGCAGGGCGCTGGCGCACAAGGGTTCAGCCGCCGTCGCACCGACGTGACGGACCGGGAAGATCTCTTTGGGATAGCCACAGGGGCGGAAACGATCGCCCCGTCCGGCGGCTGGCAACAATCCGACAGGCCTCATGTCGAGGCACCAGCGTCGGTATCCGCCGCGGACGTGAGCAGCTCGAGATGCGCCTCGAGATCGAGCAGATCGTCGCGGCTCGTATCGTATGGATCGAGATCGCCACTGAGCAGCCGCGCGGCTACCAGCTGCAGCTCGGGCACGACGATCAGAGTGCGATTGCCTTCGCCACGCGCCGAGAAACATGCGTGAGGCGTGTCGACCTGTTGATAGGCGTCGAGCCGTGGCGTGGTCTGCTGGGCCTGTGAGCGCTTCTCGAGATCCGTGCTGACGATCAGGGGATGGTCGGTGCGACCGTGCCACCAGCCGTAGCCGTAGGCGTGCTCGCCGAGCTCATAGCGGCGCTCGGCGCCACGCTGGGGAAGCCCGTCGATCTCCAGACGCTCCCGTTCGATGATCTCGAACCGCCTCTGCACCCGTGGTGCGATCGCCGCTTCGACCAGGTCGGGGGGCAAGACCATGTCGCCACGCCACTTGCCTTCGGCGGCCAGACACGCGCCGACCTTGGCCAGAGCGTCGGCGTGGAGCGACAGACCGTACGGACCGATGACGTGACCTTCTTCATCGCGCAGCCAGTCGTACTCGTCTATCTCCAGCGGAGTGAAGAGCCGCTCGTCGAGATAGGTGGCGAGCGATTCGCCTGCAAGGGTTTCGGCGACCAGCGCCAGCACCTGATAGCCAGCGTTGTCGTAGGCGAATCGTTGCCCCGGCGGTTGGCGTACCGGCCGGTCGAGCACGCGTGACGCGACGGAACCCTTTTGTCTCGAGCGTTCGAATGCTGTTCCGTTCCAGGTCGTGTCGAGACCCGAGATGTGAAGCAGGAGATGACGCACCGTGATCGCCCTGCGCTCGGCGTCGGCCCAGGCGGGCACGATCTCACCGACCGGCTGATCGAGCGACGTCAGTTTACCTTCGTGACGCAGGATGAGGATCGCCAGCGCGACGAACGATTTGGTGATCGACTGGACGTGGAGTGGTCGGCCCCGATCGACTGTGCGCCAGCGGAGCAGCGGCCGGTCACGATGCAGGACGGTCAGCTGAGTCGTATCGCTCGCCACCGCGCGCTCGATCAGAGCCTCCACCGCCGCGAGCTGTCGGGCACCGGTGGTGACGTGCTCGACGCGATAGCCGTTTTCCGCGACGCTGATCATGCCGGCACGCGGAGTGGCGGCGTCTCGGAGTCGTTGTCGGGTGTCTCGGAGTCCTTGTCGGCATTCTTAGGAGGCACGTAACAATCCGCCAAGAAGGAATGCGGTCCAAAAAGCCGGTCGGTGGTGGCGACCAGGGGTTTTACGTGCTCGCGGAGACGAAAGAAACTCTCACCCATGCTCACCGACGTGAGGTATTCGGTCAGCAGTCTGCGGCGGTGGAGAGCGATCCAGAACAGCCGGCGCCAGAAGAGCCATCGTGTTTCCGGGCGTTTCACGCCTTGACGCCACGCGACGTGCGCGAACATTCGCAGGTCCCGTAGCCGGCTGTGGTAGGCGTGCTTGATGCGCTTTGCCTTCATCATTCGAAAGTGGCGAAAGCACCGTTCGAGATACGCGCGTGGCTCGTAGAGTCGGTCGTAGGCGTCGACAAATCCTCGTACGATCTCGGGGATCGGTCGGGTCGGTAGGAAATTCATCGGCGAGCCCCGGTAGGGGCCACGAAACGGGTTGAGCAGCCGACGTTCACGTTGCAGGCGATCGAAGAGCGCCGCCTTGGGCACCGCCGACAAGAGGTTGATCTGAGCGTGGGGAATGGCGGTCGCTTCGATCAGCTGCACCATGCGGTCGCTGGCGTCGTCGGGCTCGTTGTCGAAGCCGAGAATGAAGCCGGCGGTGATCTGCAAACCGCTTTCGGTGATCTTGCGACAGGCGTCGACGATCGGTTTGCGGACATTTTGCGTTTTTTTGATCTGCTGCAGAATGTCGGTTTCCACCGCTTCGATACCGATGAAGACATAGGTGAAACCCGCTGCCACCATGAGCTCGAGAAGCTCGTCGTCACCGGCCATGTTGATCGACGCTTCGGTCATCAACGGAAAGGGATAACCACGTTCCTCCATCCAGGGCACGAGGTCACGGAGGAAGAGCTTGACCGCCTTCTTGTTGCCGATGAAATTGTCATCGGAAAGATAGATCATGCGTCGCCAGCCGAGCTGGTAGAGCGTGTCGAGCTCTTTGAGCACCTGTTCATGCGTTTTGGTGCGGGGTCGTCGGCCGCCGACTTTGATGTTGATGATGTCGCAGAACTCGCAGCGGAACGGACAGCCGCGTGAGAACTGCAGCGTCGCCATGAAGTAGGCGTCGAGGTCGACCAGATCGAAACGTGGCGTCGGGGAACGGGTGACGTCGGCCTGGCCTTCGGCGTTGAAAACGCCTTCGGTGGCGCCGTGTTCGAGAGCCTCGAGAAAAAGCGGCAGGGTTTCTTCGGCTTCGTCGAGCACCAGGAAATCAGCACCGGCCTTCCGGGTGCGTTTGGGCGCGGCGGAGGCGTAGGGACCACCGACCACGACCGTCTTGCCGCGTTCTTTGGCCATCTTGATGACCTTGAAGAAGTCGGGTACCTGATCGAGCATGCAGCTCAGCATGACCAGATCGGCCCAGGCCCAATCGTCCTCGGTTTCCGCTTCGACACAGCGATCGACGAGACGAATGTCCCAATCTTCAGGTAGAAGGGCGGCGACGGTAAGCAGACCGAGGGGTGGGTTGACCGCTTCGAGGCCCGAGAGCTTGCGCTCTTCCAACAAGGCGTTCATCGACATGTTGGTGAGCGCGGACGCTTGCGCCGGATTGATCAGCAACGCCTTCATGATGTGCACCTTTCAACAAAAATAGATGAGCCTCTTCATTGTCATCCGGCCTCGGTGGCGCGTCAAGCGCTCGAAGTGGGCAAAGCTTCCGTCGGCGAAACTTCCGGTTGACGGGCGTTTGAGCGAGTAATAGTCTCATTCCACTCTTTACTTTTGTTGATGAACTCGAGGTGCTCCATGGCTGAATGGACTGAATCCGAAGCGAAATCCGCTCTCGGTGAGATCGTGCGTCGGGCCGCGACCGACCCCGCGTTGCGCGCGCGTGCCCTGGCCGATCCCGCCACCGTGATCAAAGAAGTGACGGGCAAAGATCTTCCGGACGACATCACCGTGCGTTTTGTCGACAGCGAAGGTGCGAACGTCGTCATCCCCTTGCCACCCCTGGCCGCCGAGGGAGAGCTGTCGGACGCCGAGCTCGAAGATGTCGCGGGTGGTGATCGCTGCGGATATTCGTGCGGTAGCGCGTCCTGCTCGCTCAGCGCGATCTTCTGATCCGCGCCTCGAGTCGGCGAACCTCGCCAACCGTGATCGTACCCACGTGCCCGAGCGGACCGCGTGGGATAGAGATGTTTCAGCACGTCACGATGTCGATACCGCGACGTCGTGCATATGAGGAGATGCAATCGTGAGCACAGAATGGACGCAAGAAGAGAATCGCAAGGTCATGGCCGAAGTGGCCCGGCGTTCCGCCACCGATCCTGAGTTTCGAGCTCTTTGCTTCGCCGATCCGTCGGCGGCGATCGCCCAGGTCGCGGGTCGGCCCGTTCCGGAAGGCGTGAACATCCGTTTCATCGACAACCAGGGCGCCGATTTGACGGTCGTCTTGCCGGATCCGGTCAAGGCGGAAGGCGAGCTCTCCGACGAGGAGCTCGAAGAGGTCGCCGGTGGCTCGCGTTGCGCGGGCACGTGCCTGCTTTCCTGCGCCGTCACCTCGACCGTGACCTATGGTGACGGTAGCGACGGCGTTCTCTGTTACTGATCGACCTGAGTCAACAACCTAGACCAAAAAACCTAGACCGAAAGAAGAGGTGTCGAGATGTCCGATTGGAGCCAGGAAGAAATTCAAACCGCCACCCGCGAAATCGTCCGCCGCGCCGCCACCGACGCGGATTTTCGTGCCCGGGCCATGAGCGATCCGGCCTCGGTGGTCAAAGAGGTCACCGGCCGGGACCTGCCGGCCGATTTCAAGGTCCGTTTCGTCGACAGCGAAGGCGCCAACATCGTCGTGCCGTTGCCGCCGGTGGTGAGCGACGGTGAGCTGTCGGACGAGCAGCTCGAAGAAGTCGCCGGTGGTTCGCGCTGTGGTGGTAGCTGCGGCGTGTCCTGCGCCCTCAGCTGGGCCTGACGCGAGTCCGCTGGAGGTTCGACGGTGGAGTCTCATCAGCTCGATGACGGTCGGGAGGCGTCTATGCCTTTGGTGTCGCCCGCCGACTGTGAGCTCGCGACTCCACCCGTCGATCCAGCGCTTCATGCGCTGACCTTTCCTCGCTATCGCCCGTTGCTCGACCAGGCGTCGCGCGACACGATCATCCTCGTCGCGCGGGTGCCGTTCCGGTCGATCGGTCTCGCCCTGGTGACCCTGCCCCCCGACCGCTCCGAAGCAAAGCTGATGTCGATCGCCGTCGACGCCGACTACCGTCGACGTGGCGTCGCGACCGCGTTGCTCACCCGTCTCGCCGACGAGCTCCGTGCGCTCGGCGTGCCGCGCATGCACGGCATCTTTCGCACCGGCACCCCGTCGACCGAAGCGATCGAGAGCTTGCTCGCGACCTGCGCATGGTCGCCACCGCGTGACCGGCTTTGGCTGTTCAAGGCGCACCTGCAATCGGTCGAAGGAGAGTGGCTCTATCTCGATCCGCCGAAGGGCTGTCGGTTTTTCCCGTGGCGTGAGCTCACCTCGTCCCAGCGGCAACAGGTCGAAGCGCTCGGTCTCGACGACATCGAGACGCCTTTCTACGAGGAGGCGATCGTCGAGCCGGCCAATAGCGTCGGCTTGGTGCGTGGTGACGACGAGGTCGTGGGGTGGATGGTGACCCACCGTGTGATGCCGGACATGATCCGCTATTCACGGCTCTGGCTTCATCCGTCGTTGCGGGGTCAGGCGGCGGGGCAGGCGGTGCTCGGACGCGCCCTTTTGTGGCATCGCGACTTGCTCGCCGACCAGGCGGTATGGGGCGTGTGGAACGTCGCCGTCGACAATCAGGCGATGTTGAAGCTCCAGGAAGCACGTCTGTCGACCTGGTTGGTGTCGGCCGAGCGCAGCCGCGGCAGCGTGCTCGAGCTCGGTACCGCGCCAGCCGCGCATCGAGTCGGGTGACGGTGTGACCGTCCCGCTGGTCGTCACCGAGGAGCATCACGAGAGTTTGCTGGTGTGGGCGTACGCCGTCGAGCGAGGATGGATGGCGGCGACGGGCCATTCGCTTCTCCATATCGACGAACACGCCGATTGGGCCTTGCCTCGGGTCGATCGTCCCTTGCCACCATCACCTCTCCCGCCGGCCGAGACGTCCGAGCTCGTGTACGAGCAACTCCATATCGGCAATTTCTTGTGGGTTGCCATCCATCAGCGGCTTTTCGATCGCGTGCGCTGGCTCCGACGAGCCCATCAAACTCTGCCCAAGAATCGTCATCGTCGGCTCTTCGTATGTCCGGTGACCCACGACGGCTGGCGTTTGGTTACCGGAAGTTGTCTCGCCGACGGCTCGATTCCACCGCTCTTTCGCGACGAGGCTCATGCGGTCCAATATGACTTGATCGAGCCTCGGGAACCACTCGAGCCCGACGAGAACCTCGTGCTCTCGATCGACCTCGATTATTTTCTCAGCCATCCATCGCCTCATCATCCCGCGCATCGCATCGAGGTGACCGCCGATGAGCTGCGGCGTTTCCTGGACGATCCGTACCATTTCTTGCGGATCTCGCCCGGTGGGCACATCACACCGCATACCGAGGACGGCCGTCATTTTCTGATCTTCAACCGTTCCGACGCCATGGACACGAGCACGCGTCGCGAGACCGCCCACGCGGCGATCGACCAGCTCGACGGTTTGTTGGGTGAGATGACGACGCAGCCGCGCCTGATCACCCTTTCGCGCTCGATTCGCAGCGGCTATACGCCTCCCTCCTTGGCCGCCGAGCTCGAGGACGCTTTGCTTGCACGTCTGAAGGGTCGATATGATGTCGAGGCTACTGAGCTCGAGATGATTTGGTGTGCGGCCGACCACCGGGGATTGCGTCGTGCCGCCGAAGAGGTGATGGCATGAATGACGAGCCACGCGAGATCGATCGACGATCCGGTCTCGATCGTGATGCATTTTTCGCGGACTTTTCGCGTGCGCCGGGTTGCCCCGTGATCGTTTCCGACGCCACGGACGGTTGGACCGCGCGCACCGAGTGGACGTTCGATTTCTTTCGTCAGCGTTTCGGTGGGCAGCTGGTGGTGGTGGTCGATCGCCTGGTGCAAACCAAGCGTGGGCGACGGGTGCGACTCGATCGATACCTCGACTACGTGGTCGATCCAGAGGGGGCGCCGCTGGTCGATCCGCCTCCCGAGACGCCCTTTTACCTCACCACGTTCAGCCCGTTCGTCGATCGCCCTGATTTGTGTGACGACTTCGACGATCCGTACTTTGTCGACAATTGGTATCGACGTGAGCCTGGCCCCTTGCGGTCGTGGTATGAGCAGGGATTCGGCTGGGTTTTCATCGGCCCGGCCGGAACCTTGAGCCCGTTTCACGTCGATCTTTTCGGCACTCACGCCTGGCTGGCCCAGCTGCAGGGGCACAAGCGAGTCGTCTTGCTGCCGCCCGACCAGACCGACCTGGCGGACCGCGTTTCGGTGCCCTTCGATGCCTCCGGCGAGCTGCGTACGGACGTTTCGATGCCAGGCGCTCGGACCGGAGTGCTGGCGCCGGGCGAAGTGCTCTTCATTCCGGCTGGTTGGCCGCATGCGGTGATCAGCCTGGAGCCGTCGATTTCGTTGACCTTCAATTTTGTCGATCGATCGAATTTTCAGCGTCACATGCTCGAAGTCGGGCGTCAGATGCCCCTGTGGCTGAAGAAGCTCGAAGCGAACGGTGGACGTGAACGGCTCGGTCTGGGCTGGCCCAGCCCGGTCTTCGAGGCGACCACTCCATGAGCACGCATTCCACGGCCACGACGACGGCTGTCGAGATCGATACGAATCTCGTCGACGGCAAGCTCGTCGATCTCGTCGAGCGCGCCAGCTCGTTGCCCGAGCGTTTGGGTAAGGAGTATCGACCACGAGCCGCTTCGACTCGGGCGACGCAACGACTCGAACGCTGGCGTCGTCAGTGTGGCACCGAGGAGGGCTTCGTCCGTCGACTCGAGGTGTTCGGACTCGACCTCGATGGCGCCCGTGCCGTGCTCGGCGACGTCGAGTGGATCGGCACGGAGCTGCCGAGCTGGAGCGGAGTGATTCAACAGGCGCTCGCCGTCGTCGACGCCAGTCCCGCCTCACGGTGGACGGCGGATGCTTGCCTCGACTCGGAACGGCCTTTGCCGTTCGATCAGCTTCTCGTGCCGTTCGTGGCGGTGGCGCGTCAACGTCTCGCGACTCGGGCCTTGGACAAGCTAGACGTTCTTTCCACCCGAGCCATGCTCGATCTCGAGCGCCGGCTGCTCGAAGATCTGGTCAACCAGGCCGCCGAGACTCTGATGATCGAGCTCGATGTCGAGCGCACCAATCCACTCGCCGGTGGCTTCTCGATGCTGCGTGGGTCGATGGCGGCTGGCTCGACCGAGGTGTTCGACCGCCTGGTCGCGCGGTTCTGGAGCGGTGATTGGCGTCAGTGGCTGTGGCGTTATCCGATGCTCGCGCGTCGTTTGTCGACCTACACCATGGATTGGGTCGATGCGGTGGCGAGCTTCGTGGATCATGTCCATGCCGATCGGGAAGCGCTTGCCGAGATGTTCGGGGTTACGGTCGACGTGGGCTCGATCGAATCGATCGGTTCAGGGCTTTCCGATCCGCATCGCGGTCGACGCACGGTGTATCGAGTGCATTTCCGTGGTCGGGTCGAGGGAACGGACGACGTCGAGATCATTTACAAACCTCGCTCGCTCGAAGCCGAGGTCGCCCTGGGCGTGTTGCTCGACGAGATGGGGGAGACGCCTCATCCGCGAAGGACCCGAGCCTTCGATCGTGGCGATCACGGTTGGGTCGAGCCGGTACGGCATCAGCCGGTCGACGATGACGAGGCGGCGGCACGCTATTTCCGTCGCGCTGGCGCGTTGATCGCCATCGTTTATGCCCTCGGTGGCACCGACGGCCACAACGGCAACCTGATCGCTTCAAGTGAGGATCCAGTGCTGATCGACCTCGAGACACTGGCGCACGCGCGGATGCGACCGAGCGATGGTGTCGAGCCGGGCAACCAAGGCTCGCTCGCCGCGACCTGGAGCCTGCATTGGCAATCGGTGTTTCGCACTGGTTTCTTGCCGCAATGGGATCTCGGGCCGAACGGTGAGAGCTTCGACATCAGCGGTCTGGGTGGCGTGGGTGGTCATCGCACCCACATCACGCAACGGGTGTTTCGCCACGTCAACACCGACGGCATGGCGGTGGCGTTGGAGACGATCGAGACGGGCAAAGGGCCGAATCGAGTCGAGCTCGACGGCGAGCTGGTCGATCCGGGTGGTCATCTCGAGTCGATTTGTGACGGCTTCGCGGCTGCCTACGCATGGTTGTGTGGCGCGCGCGACGCGAGCTCGACAGCGCTCGATGGGCTCGCCGAGGGCTCCTTTCGGCTGATTTACCGTCACACCCGGGTGTACCAGCTGGTGACCCGCGAGCTGCGCCGAGCCACCAACCTCGGGGCCGGTATCGACGCCAGCCTGACCCTCGAACGGCTGATTCTGCCCTTGCGTGACGAGGGTCCTACGTCGCCGTATTGGGATCTGGTCGCCGCCGAGCAAGACGATCTCCTTCGCGGCGACGTGCCGATGTTCACGGCCGTGCGTGGATCGGCTGATCTCCACGCCGGTGGCGAGCGGTGCATTCGCGACGTGTTGGAAGCCGACTCCTCGCGTCTCGGCACCACGCTGGGCCAGCTCGACGACGACGATTGCGACTACCAGCTCCAGCTCATCCGTACTGCGTTCGGCATTCGTCGCGCCAGCGCCACGGGAGTGGTCACGGCACCGCCAGCGCTCGATCAAGCATCGGCGACCCGGCTCGACACAGCTGATCTCGCCACCGAGGTAGGACGTATCGCCGACCAGCTCGCCAACGCCGCACTCGGTTCACGCGCCGGCAGCCTGTCGTGGATCGGCCTGCTCTATCACCCCGATAGTGGCCGATGGCGGATGGAGGTCACGAGCCCACGTCTTTACGATGGCAATGGCGGCATCGCCCTCTTTTTCGCCGCCGTCGGCCGTGCCGTCAAGCTGGGTTTGCCGGTGGGTTTCGACGCCACGGTCGCCCGGGATCTGACCCGCGCGGCGCTTCGCGGGCCGCGTGACATGCTCGATCATCCGAGCTTTCGCCGGGGGCTCTACGAGCCGGGGATCGGCGCGGGTTTTGGCCCGGCGTCGCTGGTGCTGGCTGCGTTGATCGCCGGTCGCATGCTCGACGACGACGAGTTGATCACCCTAGCGCGTCACTATGCCGACGATCTGCTCACCCCCGAGGTGCTCGACGCCGACACGCGGCTCGACGTGCTCAACGGTGTTGCCGGCGCCGCCGTGGCCTTGCTTCGACTGTGGCGGGTGACGGGCGAGGCGCGCTATCGCGATCTGGCGCTGCGTGCCGCTGAGCGATTGCGTGACACCGCGGTCGATACCGACAACCACGGGCGTGCCTGGCCGACGCTCGAACGTGAGCTGATCACCGGCTTCGGACACGGCTCTGCGGGCATTGCATGGTCGCTTTGGGAACTCTACGGCGACACGGGGGAGCGCTGGCTGAAGGAGCTTGCCGTCGCCGCGCGACGCTTCGAGGCCACGACCTGGGATGCCGAACAGGGCAATTGGCGGATGTCCGGCTCACCCGGCCGCCAGGCCAAGGCGTTTCGCAGCGCGTGGTGTCATGGCGCGCCGGGCATGTCTTTGGCACGGCTCGCGGCGGTCGATCACGACGACGGCGCCGCGCTGGCCGAGCTCGAGCTCGCGCTCGGCACCACGAACCGCGATACCAACCACCATCTCGACCATCTCTGCTGTGGCTCGCTCGGTCAGGCCGAGGTGCTCCATCGCGCGGGGCGCCAGCTCGATCGCGACGATTGGCTCGACCAGGCGCATCGTCGCGCGGCGGCGGTGGTGGCTCGCGCTCGCGCCCGTACCGATCGTTACGCGCTCGGCTGGGACGATCTCGACCTTGTCCCGGCGCTGCATCAGGGACTGGCGGGAATCGGTCATCAGCTTCTGCGCTTCGCGGCTCCCGAGCACATCCCGTCGATCTTGACCTGGGAGCTACCGGAATGAGGGCCAAGATCGTTTTCGTCTGGCTAGCACTCGTGCTTGTCGCCATGGGATCGCTCGCACAGAACGATCCAGTATCTACCTCTGAGGCGGAGGATGGGCTCGACCTGCTCACCGCGGTGTTGCGGTCGATCGAGCTCTCGCCGACCTTGGCGAAGCAGCGTCAGAGCGTCGAATCGGAACGGGGCGCGTTGCTGGTGGAAAGCTCGACCTTCGACACGACGTTGAGCGCCGAGCTCGAAAGCGAGCGGGAGGTGACGCCGCTGTCGCAATCGAATCGTTTGGTGACCGGGATCGACGACGAGATCGTCGATGCCTGGGTCTATGGCGCCGAGGTCACCAAGACGCTGCGCAACGGCATGTCGATCGACGCGACGGTGTCGAGCACCTACGAAGACGAGAATGTTTTTCTCACCCCGAACCGGGTCCAGACGGGTGAGCTCGACATCAGCCTCACCCAGCCATTGCTCCAGGGCTTTGGCCGGCGGGTGACCACGGCAACCGAAGACGCCGCGCGGCTCGATCTCCGGGCCGCCGAATTCACCCTCCGTCATGCCATCGAAGAACAGATTCTGAGCACGGTGCAGGCCTATTGGGCGTATCAGGCGGCGGCGTTGGTGCTCGAGGTACGCAAGCTCTCCGAAGCCGCGACCCAACAGCTCCAGGAAAAGACCGAGGTGTTGATCGAAGCGGATGTCGTGGCGCAGGTCGAAGGACAGAAGCTGCTTGCCGAAGTGGCGTCGAAACGCGTGACGCGGATCGGCGCGATGCAAGATCTCGAAGACGCGCGTCATCAACTCGGCTTGGCGATGGGGTTCGATTTCGAGGCCATCGAGGCCTTGCCGTTGCCGATCACCGAGATTCCCGGGACCGATCTCGACAAGCTCATGCATGCGCTCGAGCTCAATTCGGAGCCGCTCGACCCGAGCTCGGTTTTGTCCGACGTCGAGTCGTCCGAGCCGATCAGCGCCCAGGGTGGTCTGTCATCGTTGCCGGCGGATGGTTATCAGGAAGTGCAGGCAGTGGCGCCGGATCTCAGCGCCGTGCTCGCACGTCGTCACGATCGACTGTCGTTGCTCGCCTCGCGTGAGGCGGCCATCCGCACGATGGACGCGGCGGTCGACACGCTCCTGCCGACCCTCGATCTCACCGTCGAGGCGACCTGGCAGTGGTATGCCCAGGCCTCGGATCTCGATTCCTACGATCCTTTTGTCGGCGATCCGTCCGAGCCGGGTTTCGCCGCCACGCTGACCCTGTCGTTACCGGTGGAGCAGAGCTCGGCGCGCGGCACGATTCTCGAAGCGCAAGCGAGCCAGCGGGTCACCGAGATCGAGATCGCCGATCTCGAACGCACCATTCGAGCCCAAACCCGACTCGCCGCGCGTGAGGTCGGCACGCGCTCGGCCCAGCTCGGCAGCGCGCGGGCCGCCGCCGCCGCCGCGTTGATGGCGCGGCAGAGCGAAGAGCGTAAATTCGAGCTCGGTCTTTCCACCTTGCTCGACGTGTTGAACACCGAGGACAACCTGGTCGAAGCCGCGCTCCAGGTGATCTCCGCCGGTCGCGACTTCGCCGACGCCGTAGCCGAGCTTCGTTTTCAGAGTGGCTTGCTGCGTCCAGCCAGCGACGGCAGCCTCGACCTCGACCGATTGACCGCCGTGCCCGAAGGAGGCGCGCCATGAGCAAACAGGACATCTATCGCAAGGTGGCGCTCGACCGTCTGTCGTCTCCCGAACAGCTCGATCAGCTCATGGTGCTCACCCGCACACGGAGCTGGGTCGCGCTCGCCGGGCTCGGCGCCATTCTGGTCACCGTGCTGATCTGGAGCATCGTCGGTCGCGTGCCCTTTACCGTCAGCGGCAACGGCATCCTGGTGTATCCGAGTGGTGTGCTCGAGGTGGTGTCGACGACCTCGGGACAGGTCACCGAGATCATGGTGACTCGTAATCAAACGCTCGCGCTCGGCGATCCGATCGCCAAGGTGAGTCAGCCCGAGCTCGAATCCCAGCTCCGTGACGCACGCCGGCAGATCACCGAGCTCCAGCAACAGAAGACCCAAACCGGTGATCTGGCGCAACGCAGTCAGGCGATTTCGAACGAGCTTCTCGACGCCAGCGACACGTTCTTGCGTCAGAAGCTCACCGAGCTCGAGGAACAGAAGAACTTTTTCACCGAGCGTCTCGACGCCCAGCAACAGTTGGTCAAACAGGGTTTGGTAACCGGCTCCACCGTCAATGACGCGCGGGAGAGCCTGTTCAACGTCACGTCCGAGATCGCCTCGACCGAGCAGCAGTTGGAGCAGAACCGGCTGCAGCGGGTCGAGAATCGTCAGCAGGCCGAATCGGAGAAGTTCGATCGCAACAAACAGATCGGCGATCTCGAGGCCCAGGCGAGCGATCTCGAAAAGCGGCTCGAAAGTGCCTCGACGATCACCAGCAACTTCGCCGGTGAGATCACCGAGCTCTTGTTCACGGTGGGCGACGTGATCGGGCAGGGCACGCCCCTGGTCAATCTCGATCAAGAAACCGCCGGTGGGCTCACCGCGGTGGTCTACATCGCGCCGGGTGACGGCAAGAAGGTGCTGCCCGGAATGGCGATTCAGATCGTTCCGTCGACCGTGAAGCGTGAGGAGTACGGCTTTGTCCGTGGCACGGTGCGAGACGTGTCGGAGTTTCCGTCGGCGCCGGCCTCGATGCTCGCTTTTCTCCAAGACGAGGCGCTGGTGAGCGAGCTGTCGAGCGACGGGCCGCCGATCGCGGTGTGGGTCGATCTCGAGACCGATACGAGCACCCCGACGGGCTTCGCCTGGTCGTCAGGTGTCGGTCCACCGGGCACGATCACCACCGGTACCCTGGCCGCGGGCGAAGTGATCGTCCGCGAGGCGGCGCCGATCGAGCTGGTCATCCCGACACTCCGCGAGACCTTCGGACTCTAAGCCGATGAAGACCCCGCTGCACAAAGGACGCGCCAAGACTCCGACCGTCATCCAGATGGAAGCGGTCGAGTGTGGCGCCGCCGCGCTCGCCATCGTGCTCGGCTACTACGGTCGTCACGTGCCGCTCGAGCAGGTGCGGATCGACTGTGGTGTGTCCCGCGACGGTAGCAAGGCGTCCAACGTGCTGGCGGCGGCGCGCCGTCACGGCATGGTGGCGAAGGGGTTTCGACGCAGCCTCGAAGCGCTCGACGACGGTCCCAAACCGGCGATCCTGTTCTGGAATTTCAATCACTTCATCGTGCTCGAAGGCATCGTCGGCGATCGGATCTACATCAATGATCCGGCCTCGGGGCCACGACGCATCACCCGAGACGAGCTCGATCAGGCCTTCACTGGCGTCGTGCTCGAGCTCGAGCCGGGGCCGGAGTTCAAGCGCACCGATGAGATTCCGGGCCTTTATACGTCGTTGCGTCGGCTGTTGAGCGGCTCGAGCGTCGCGCTCACCCTGATCATCCTGGCAACCCTCGGATTGGTGATTCCCGGTGTCATCGTGCCGGTTTTCGCCAAGGTCTTTGTCGACGAAATCCTGGTCGCCGAGCTTTCCGGCTGGGCCAAACCGCTGCTGCTCGCCATGGCGCTCACCGCCTTGGTGCGGATGGCGCTCACCGCCTTACAGCAGGCGGCCATTCTGCAGCTCGAAAACAAATTGGCGATCGCCGGCGCGAGCCGCTTTTTATGGCACGTCTTGCGGCTGCCGATCGTCTTTTTCACCCAGCGTTCGGCCGGTGACATCAACTCGCGTGTCGCGCTCAACGACCGAGTCGCGACCTTGCTTTCGGGCGATCTGGCGACCGCCGCGTTCGATTTGGTGACGGCGATCTTCTTCGCCATCGTCATGCTGACCTACGACGTGCGCTTGACCCTGATCGTCATGGCCATCGCCGTTCTCGATTTCGTCGTCTTGCACCTGGTGGCACGGAAACGCAAGGACGGCAACATGCGGCTGCAACAGGAGCTCGCCAAGCTGACCGGTGTGTCGATGGGTGGTCTGCAGATCATCGAAACGCTGAAAGCCAGCGGTAACGAGGGCGACTTCTTTGCGCATTGGGCCGGCTATCAGAGCAAGGCGGTGAACAGTCATCAGGAGCTCGGAGTGCCGACCCAGATTCTGTCGGCGGTCCCGGGTTTCTTGAGCACCTTGAGCGCCGCGCTGGTACTCGGTTTCGGCGCCCTCGAGGTGATGGCGGGCAGCCTCACCATGGGTGGGCTGGTGGCGTTTCAAACCCTGGCGGCGAGCTTCCTTCAGCCGGTCAATCGCTTTGTCGATCTCGGCTCGAAGCTCCAAGACATCGATGCGGATCTTCAGCGGCTGCACGACGTCTTGCGCTACGACACCGATCCGACCGTGCCCGCCACCGTCGAGGCGCCGAGCGCGGAGACGACCGCGGCATGGCCGGCGCGGCTCAGCGGTCGAGTCGAGCTCGACAACGTCACCTTCGGCTACAGCCGACTCGCCAAACCCCTGATCGAGAATTTCTCGCTTCATCTCGAGCCAGGCTCCCGAGTCGCTTTGGTGGGCGCCTCGGGTTCGGGTAAATCGACGATCGCCAAATTGGTCGTCGGTCTCTATCCCCCATGGTCGGGGAAGATCCTGCTCGACGGACATGAGCGTGAGGAGCTACCGCGGTGGTTGATCACCCACTCGATGGCGACGGTTGATCAAGACATCTTTCTCTTCGAAGGGTCGGTGGCCGAGAACCTCGCCATGTGGGATCGCACCGTACCGTTCCCAGAGCTGGTGGAGGCGGCACGTGATGCCGACATCCACACCGCCATCGCGGCGCGACCGGGTGGCTACGACAGCCCGGTGAGCGAAGGCGGTGGCAATTTCAGCGGTGGTCAGCGGCAGCGTTTGGAAATCGCTCGCGCCCTGGTCACCCAGCCGTCGATTCTTGTTCTCGACGAGGCGACCAGCGCCCTCGACCCGCTCACCGAGCTCGAAATCGACCGTAACCTGCGGCGACGTGGGTGTACCTGTTTGATCATCGCGCATCGCCTGAGCACGATTCGCGATTGTGACGAGATCATCGTGCTCGAGCGAGGTCATGTGGTCGAACGTGGCACCCATGACGAGCTTTTTCACGCGGGTGGTCACTACCACGACCTGGTCGCTGCCGGTGAGCAATCAGGCGAGGTAGGACAGGTGGCGCCATGACGATGCTGGTCGGTGATCATCCGGTTCGTCTCGAAGACGCCTCGGTGCTGCGCCTCGTCGAGGGAGTGGTCGATCTTTTCGCCACGCCCGTCGCCGACGACGGCAATGTACTGGCGCGACATCACCTGGCGCGTTTCGAAGCGGGACAGCTTCTTTTCCCGTTGCCGTCGACCGACACCGTTCAATTCCTCGTCGTCGCGGTCGGTACCGCCGAAGTCGAAACCGTCGATTCGCGCGATTCGGCGATCCTGGCTGGTCTCGATCATTGGGTGAGTCGGCTGCTCGGCGCCATCGTCGAAGATCGCGCGCCGGTCGATACGCAGATTTGGCGGCAGCCAGCGTCGAGCCACCTTGCCGCTGGTCAGACGCTTCGTGGCGGTGAACAGGTTCTGTGGCTCACCCAGGCGAGTGCGGACGGTGCCGCGTTCGTCGGTCATCCCGAGCTTCCGCTCGGTAGCCAGCCGCTGCCGCTGGTGGCACCGGCCTGGCTGCACGCCGATCAAGCCGTGACCGTCGACGGTGTCGAGACGGCCGTCGCCTATCAGCGCTCGGGACTCGGTTGTCTCGATGCGCTCAATAGCCACCTGCCCGCGATCGTCGAGCAACAGCGACAGGCGCGCGAACACGACACGCGGCTGCGCACCGCGCGTCGTGAAGGGCTGCGCGCGCAAGGCCTACGCGAAGCGGCCGGCAAGCTGCTCGCTGTGCTCGGGCGGCGTGAAGAACCATTTGCCGCGACCGAGGACAGCTACGATCAGCTACTCGCCGCGGCGCGGATCGTCGGTCGAGTCCATGGCATCGACATCCAGGGGCCCGATCCACGGCTCGGTCCGGTCAAAGGGGAGCTGCTCCAGGCGATCACCCGGGCCTCACGGATCCGCTCGCGACAGGTCCTGTTGCGCGGCGAATGGTGGGGCTCCGACGCCGGTCCACTGCTCGCCAGCCGAGGCAAGGCCAAGACCCCCGTCGCCCTGGTGCCCCACGCGCGTGGTTACACCCTGGTCGATCCGTCGACCGGTGAGCGTTTGCCGGTCGACAAAGAGCTCGCCGCGACCCTCGATGCCCACGCGGTTGTTTTTTATCGCCCCTATCCCTTCCACGCCCTCGGGATTCGCGACGTGCTCGGTCATGCGGCGCGCGATACTGGGCGTGACCTGCGCGTGATCGCCATGGTCGGCATCGCTGGTGGCTTGCTCGCCACGCTGCAACCGATCATCACCGAAGGGGTCTTCGACAGCATCATTCCAGCCGCCGAGCGAGCCCAGCTCTACCAGGTCTTGGTGGTGCTCGTCGTCGCCGCCATCACCAGCGGTTGTTTCGAGCTGGCTCGTCGCATCGCCGTCTTGCGTACCGAAGGCGCGATGGACGCCGCCGGTCAATCAGCGGTGTGGGACCGTCTCATGGCCCTGCCGGTGTCCTTCTTCGGGCGCTACAGCGCGGGCGATCTGGCCACCCGCAGCATGGCGATCAACCAGATTCAGCGCACGCTCGCCGGCACCGTGCTCAGCGGCGTGCTCGGTCTCGTCTTCGGGCTGTTCAACTTCGCGCTGATCTTCTACTACGATGCCAAGCTCGCGGTATGGGCGAGTGGGGTGGTGCTCGTCGCGTTCTTGGTCACCGGCGTGACGGGTACAGCCAACCTGGTCTTTCAGGGTCGTGCTCAGACCCTGAGACAAACCATCGCCGGTCAGCTGCTGCAATACCTCACGGCGATCACCAAATTACGCACCACCGGCTCCGAATCGACCGCCTTCTCCCTGTGGGCCGAGCGCTTCGCCAAGCAACGGGTCAACGAGCGGCACGCCCGTATGGCGCAGAACGCCCTGACCGTCTTCAACTCGGCGGTTCCCATCCTCGGTGCGCTCGTCATCTACTGGCGGATCGAAACACGCATGGCCAACGATGAATTCATCGCCACCGGCACCTTCGTCGCCTTCATGGCCGCCTTCACCGCCTTTCTCGCCACCGTCGTCGCGTTCGGGAACTCCATGATCAGCTCCCTGATCGTCATTCCCCTTTATAAGAATGCCGAGCCGATCCTCCAAGCCGTGCCCGAAGCCGATCCGGCGCGGACCGACCCCGGCGAGCTGGCCGGAAAAATCGAGCTGGTCGACCTCCACTACCGCTATCGAGACGACGGCCCGCTCGTGCTCAAAGGCTTCTCCCTGAGCATCGAACCCGGTGAATTCGTCGCCATCGTCGGTCCCTCCGGTGCTGGCAAATCCACCGTCATGCGCCTCCTGCTCGGCTTCGACACCCCCGAATCCGGCACCGTGCTCTACGACGACCAAGACCTCTCCGGTCTCGACCTGCTCTCCGTACGCAGACAGCTCGGCGTCGTCCTCCAAGACGGCCAGCTCCTACCCGGCGACATCCTCACCAACATCATCGGCACCACCTCGGGCCTCACCATCGACGACGCGTGGGAAGCCACCCGCATGGCCGGCTTCGAACAAGACGTCAAAGCCATGCCCATGGGTATGTACACCATGGTCGCCGGCGGCACCCTCTCCGGCGGCCAGCAGCAACGCCTCCTCATCGCCCGCGCCCTGGTCAAAAAACCCCGTATCGTCCTCATGGACGAAGCCACCAGCGCCCTCGACAACCTCACCCAAGAGACCGTCAGCGACAGCCTCGACAAGCTCGCCGCCACCCGTATCGTCATCGCTCACCGACTCTCCACCATCCAACGCGCCGACCGGATCTTTCTGATCGACCAAGGCGTCGTGGCGGAGCAGGGGAGTTATGAAGAGTTGATGGCGCTCGGCGGGGAGTTCAAGAAACTAGCCGAGCGCCAGCTGGCTTGAGTCGGAGGTCTGAGTCAGTCTCCAGCTTCCCATCGATCGGCGAGCTTCTGACAGGCT
>JBCDBH010000043.1:0-25539 GCA_039184055.1 Acidobacteriota bacterium | reverse complement strand
TGGGATTCCTTGTCAGCAGGTGAGCTCGTCTCATCGCGCCAAGCTCTTCTGTAGGGTCGTGATCACCTCAGCGGCGTAGTTCGGAGCAGGATGCTCTCCTGCGAGCAACCGGGTCACGGCAACACCGTCGATTCGTAGGCCGATCGCTGTTTCGACCACCTGAGGTGCGATTCCCAAGGAGAGGGCGTGTGCTCCACTGGGCTCGAGCCCCAGCTCGAGAAGGCGGAGGAGGTTCAGGGCGTAGCCCATCGCTTGGTCTCGCTGGTCTGAACGTGCCGTGGCCAGCGTGCCTTCCAGGCTGTGAATCAAGGGCGACCATCGCCCCTTCTGTTGCACAGTCAAGATCTCATGGCGTCGTCGCACCTTCGACTGTCCTCGTGTCGCAGTGTCCAGCAGGTTCTGTGCGGTTGTGGTGAGCGACGATTGTGCCTGGGCGGCCCGATACCGTTGCCGGGCAGACCGTGGTCGCAGTCCGAACCGTCGATGAAACGCTCGGGAAAACGTCGGCATACCTGCGTAGCCGACGGTCGCTGCAATCCGCCAGATAGGTGCATCGGTGAGAGCTAGGAGACCTGCTGCGATATCGAGCTTGCATGCCTCGATATAGCGACCCGGGGGCAGACCAAATTCGATGTGAAAGAACAGTGCTTCCGAGTTGTTGCGAATGCCCACTTCCGTCTTGGCCCAGGTCACGTTGAGGTGCTCGTTGCCAAGGTGCCGGTCGATGACATGGAGCAAGGCCTTGAGCGCCGCAGAGGGTGCATGACTCTGATCGAGACGAATCCGTGACCGTACGATTTTGAACAGGTCGGTTCTTACACGGGTAGCTGTCGGATCGTCGAGGGCGAACGCAGTTTCCGTCTCATGGTCGCTACTGTTATTTGAGATTCTGTTTTCTTTGCTCACGATCTAGTCCTCCAGAGTAAACGCGCTCCCAGGAACTAGGCCGAAAATGCCAGACAAGGCGAATCCGCCTGAAAGCCAGTTCACCAACCAAGGTGGGTCATACGGTGCATATGTGGACAGACCGATTGGTCGAAATCGGGAGAAACTGTTCGCTTAGCAGAGTTGGTACTGAAGCCGGCTCTATGATTCGAGGAGGACCGTATGTTCTTTATTCTGAGCGCTCTAGCTGAGCTCTGGATCGCCCTGGAAGATGCTGGAGATGACCACGCCTACGCTACTCGCGGTGTCGCAGTGATCCTACCGGGTGGCTGACTAGTGCTGATCGGGCGGGGCGTTCCCGCCCGATCAGCCCATCAGATAGACTGTGGAAATGGTCTATCTTCTTGGGCAAGAGGATTCACTCAAGCTCTATATGAGTCGTGATGATTGGGCGAACCGTCTTCATCGGGCCATGGATCGGATCGAAGATACGCTTTTCGATTTTCCGGCGCAGGCTCTAGAACTCGTGTATCAGCTTCCAGACGTCTTTGCCGTCCATCCTACCGAGGTGATGCCCTTGCACGAGCTTCGGGCCAAAGCGCTCGAAGCGACCGCGACGGGGCTGATCGGTTCGCTCGAGGACGCGGAGCGGCAGATGAGTCCGCTTCTCCAGCGAGCACAGCAAATGAGCGATTTGCCGGAAGATCTCAATGGCTGGCTCCACGCGAAATACGCTTCGATGTTGTTGCGGCTCGAGCGAGTCGACGAAGCAGTCGAGGTCATCGATCATGGTTTCGAGGTGCTCAATCACCAGACGCCAGAGGTGGTCGCGGTACGGGCACAGCTTCAAATGTGCCGAGCATTTCGACATCGCTTAGCAGATGAATGGACGATGGCACGAGATATCTATGAACGCGCGTATAAGGCCGTCAAGCACCGCAATGAAATCAAGGGTGGCTACTATCGCCGCGGTGACATCACCAAAGTCGCGGCGTTCTTGAATCTCATTTCCGTGAACGGTTTCGTCGAGCCCGATCCGCGCAAGCAGCTCGCCTACCTAGCCCAGGCCGACATCAAACCGCGGCGTGGTATCCAAAGCTCGTGGGGCTTCGCACCCTACTACCAGGTCATCACCACTGAGAATATCGGTCGACTGCAGCTGGCGATCGGTGAGGATTCAGCCGCGCTCGTGAACCTGGAGTTCGCGGCCCGGGGCTACCTGAAACTCGAGATGAAGCTCGAAGCGTTGGAAGCAACGCTGCACCTGGCGAAGCTCGAGCCGGCTCACCAAACGGTCGAACGCGTAGTGAGAGTCATCAAGAACGATACAAACCTATCGCCGGAGCTACTCGCGCTGGTGAAGCGGGGTGCAGTCGAGCGTCACGCCATGTTGCGGGCGAAGCTTTTCGATGTCATCGCTCACGTACGCGAAGATCGTGGATTGGTACGTGTTGCGACGTAGATCAGTACTCGACTCCAGGACGTTCTATGTTCTTCAAATTCTCAGCAGTGGTTGATCTGTGGAGTGGTTTCAGTCTTGACGGTGACGAGAAAGGAACCGTAGCGCGGTTCTTGCCGGGAATCCTGCCGGGTGGCTGAAGGGGTCACGTAGAGGACTTCGGTAGTGATGTTCGACACCAATCTGTCTTATCGACTGGCATGCGTGTGCCGCGGTCACCCCGCGCCGTTTCTCGTTCTAGCCATCAGATAGCAATCGATCTTTGTGACACGCCGCTTTCGTAGGCCTCGGAACAAAGATGGTCCACAATTCGGTTCTTTTGCGCTTACCGGGTGACATCTCGCGAGTGTCATGTCGAGAACCTCACGATGATTGGGAGCGGCACGGCTGTTCCCGAACCTGGAGAAGCGCAATCATGAATCTGATCGGAACCTATCAAGCCAACTTGGGTGAGCTGACCCTGGAAATCACGAAAGCCGACAATGCCACGGGCGAGCTCGGTGGCACTCTCGTGGTGAATCGCACGGGGATCCCGGGGTACAGTGCGAAGGTTGAAGGGCATTATCACTTTCTCGGATCTTTGACGAGCCTGGCGTTCTTCGCTTGGTCGGACGACCTCGAAGGTGAGAACAACTACTTCGCCTGGGCGGGCTATGCCGAGAGGGAGAATGAGCTCGTCGTCAGTGGCGGCCATTCGGTTGTGACGACGAATCAGCAGGCCTCCGCTAAACCGTCTGAAGTGACTCGCTTCATCCGCAAGTAGGCTTCCGAGTTGGTGTGGGGCGCGACCGTCGCCCCACACCAATCTGATTCGTCTGTGATTTGTCCATCATCTAGGTAGGGTAGTCCAGCTCTCGAGACGTTAGTCGGTACCAGTTCGGATCCATCGGCCGTTACTCCATAGCCGGGATAGCGCGCACGTGCGGTGTGTGCCCCGGGGGGAAGGCGGTGACTCGTGTCGCCGTGGGGAATACGCAGCTGGAGGATCTGGACATGTCGACCGAAAGAGGTTGGTTCGCGAGTGTTGTTCTCGCCTCTTTTGCTGTGGTCTTGAGCGCGTGGCCGGTGTTGGCGGTTCCATCTCCCGACAGGGTGACGGCTGGAGCAGCGAGCGATGATGTGGCGCTTCAGCAGGCCGGCGTCGATGTGTTGTTTTCGAGCTTTTCAGGGATCGCCAGCGGGCCGTTTACGGTGTCGTCGCAGCTCTTTCTCGATCTCTTTGTCGACCCACCCACCAACTCGGTACGTTTTGCTTCGGCTGGCGCGGATGATTTCGAGGTTACGGGTGATGGCTGGCGGATCGAGGAGATCGCGGTCCGGGGGACGTATTTTTTTGGCAGCGGTCCGGCTGAGTCGGTAAGCGTTTACTTCATCGCCGATGACGCTGGGCTCCCGGCGACGACGGATCTTTCGGGTGGGGCGATCCGGGCGTATGAGGGCATCGGTTTTGTCGACGTCGAGGTGGGTGATTTTCGGATCACGCTGGTCGATGGGGACGGCAATCCTGATCCGTTGACGTTGCGTCCTGGGGTGTATTGGGTCGTCGTGCGGGCGAATATGGGGTTTGTTTCAGGCGGTCAGTGGGGTTGGACGGAGAGTGCGGCGGGCGCCAATTCGGGGCTTACCAACGGCGCCGAGAGCGCGTGGATGCAGAACGCGCCTTTTTTGCCTGGCATCGACGGCGAGAACGATTGTGTCGACGAGTGGGGTCCGCGGGTCACCGAGTGTGGGCTGACGGGTGACGGCTTGCGCGCGCCACCGGAGCGTGACTTTGCTTTCGAGATGCGTGGACGGCAGCTGGTGGCGGGCGTCGAGGTGAGCCCGCTGAGCATCGAGACGAGCGAAGCAGGCGCGACGGGGAGCTTCGATGTCGTGCTGACGGCGCCACCTGGTGCCGAGGTCACCGTGCCGATCGGCGCGGCGCCGGCGATTGAGGGCATGGTCGATCCAGGCTCGTTGAGCTTTGGACCCGAGACGTGGATGGATCCGCAAACGGTGACGGTGACATCCGTCGACGATGCGATTCCGGAAGCCACGGTGGTCTATGCCTTGGTGAACGGGCCGACGTCGAGCGCGGACATGGCCTTTGACGGGCTCGTGGTCGACGATGTCGAGGTCAGCCATGTGGATGACGACATCGCCGGCTTGTCGGTGGTGCCGACGTCGGATCTGAGCATCGACGAGGGAGGCACGACCGCCAGTTTCACCGTCGCGCTCAATACGCCTTTGGCAGCCGGCGAGCAGGTGACGCTTCCTTTGACGACGATGCCTGTGGGAATCGCAACCGTTCTTCCTCAGGTGGTGTTCGACAGCGGGACGTCGTCGATCGAGGTCGTGGTCACGCCGGTGGATGACGATGTCGCGCAAGGCGAGGTCGCGTTCACGATTGTCACGGGTAATCCGACCAGCAACAACCCGATCTACGACGTGCTCGATGCCGACGATATCGCGGATGTGAGCGGAACGCGGGCTGATGATGACGTTGCCGGCGTCGTTGTCGAGGCGGGGACGCCCCCTCTCATGGTGACGGAACAAGGCAGTAGCCAGACGTTCACCGTCCGTTTGCGTTCGGAGCCGATGGTGCCGATCACGATTCAGTTGTTCTCGACCGACGAGACCGAGGGCATCGTGGCGCCGACGTCGCTGGTGTTCGACGATACGACTTGGGACGTACCGGCCGAGGTCGAGGTGGTCGGTCAAGATGATGATTTCGACGACGACGACTTTCCGTTTGTCGTCGTGCTCGAGCCTCTGGAGAGTGTCGATCCGTTCTACGACGGGATCGATCCAGCCGATGTCGCGTGCGTGACGGTCGACGACGACCAGGCGGGCTTCGAGCTCGTGCCGCTTGCCGGTCTGATCACCACCGAGGACGGTGACATGGATGTGTTCACGGTCCGGCTCACCTCGGAGCCGTTTTTCGACGACGGGTTACCGGTCAGCCTGCCGCTCACCGTGCTCGACTCCACCGAGGGTGAGCTGTCGACCGACGGGATGGTCTTTGGTTCGACAGCCGAGCTCTTCTTCGACGGTGACACCTGGGATCTTCCGCAGACCCTATGGTTGCGGGGCATCGACGACAACGAGCTGGATGGTGATCGGCCGTATATCATCGAGACCGGGGACGTCGGTGGTGACGACCTCGTCTACTTCAATCTGGACGCGGAGGACGTCGCCGATCTCGAAGCGACCAACCTCGAAAACGACACCTTTGTCGACATCCCGACGCTCGATGCCGCCGCGCTCGCCGTGCTCGTCGTCATGCTCGCGCTGGTCGGCGTGGTGTTCGTGAGTCGGCGGCGGTAGACCCTGTTGAGAACCGATCGGGTTACGGATCGTTGTGTCTTTGTGTAAGTAGTTCGATATCGCAACATCGATTCATAGGGGTTTGGCGTGCAAGATGAAGAGCACACTGTAGTTAGATGATCTGCTCACGTTTCTTTGTTCGATGTACATACGCTCCGAAAACACCATATGGGTGGTGTCTTATTGAGAAGGAGTTGTCATATGGAAACGACTAGCGAGCTCGTACGGGGAGTGCTCGCGGCATACCGAAAGGTGACCGAGGCGAGTTGGCCGGACGTGGAGCTTTTTTCCGATGACGCATCGCGGGGAACGATGAGTCAGAAAGAGCTCCAGCGGCTGCTCGACGAGTGTGTGAACAAGGTGGCCGAGCCACCTCGGGAGATCCGAGTGTTTTGGAAGCTCCAGCCCGGGCTGATGTACGCCGGGTGTAACGGTCTTTTCGCGGCCGACGCGGGCTTTTCGACACCGGATGAGTTTGTCGGGCGTACCGACTTCGATCCACGAGTCCCCTGGACCCGACAGGCCGCCAAGTATCAGGCGGATGATCGCGAGACGATCGGCCGTGCTGAGCCGAAGCTCTTCATTCTCGAACGCCAGGAGCGTGAGGAAGGCGTGTTTTGGGTGCACACCGGCAAGGCGCCGATTCTCGACGAGTCGGGCAAAGCGGTCGGCGTGCTCGGTATGTACGAGACGATCGACAATCGCATGCTCTCCGACGTGCGTCGACGCCAAGCGGCCTACGAGGCGACGACTACAACGAACGGCGGTGGGTGAGCGGGAAGTCCGGGTCGCCGTATTCGCGTTCGAAGTGGCCGATACGGGTCTTGTCGGGAATGGTCTCGGCGATGAGTCGGTTTCCGGCGCCGATTTGCACATCTTCACCGATGGTGGTGTGCAGACCGATGGCGCAGTTGGCGCCGATCGTCGAGTCGTTACCGATACGGGTGCCTGGGCCGATGACACATTGAATGCCGAGCTCGACGCCCTGGCCGATGGTCACCGGCGCCACGATCAGCCGATCACCGCGTAGGAGATGCGCCGAGATGTGGCTGTAGGCACCGATGGTGGTGCCTTTGCCGATGGTGATCAGTGGGAGATCCGAGACGTTGATGAACGGTGAGCAGTTGACACCATAGGCGATCTTGGCGCCGAGCGCGCGCCAGTAGAGATAGCGCGTGGTGTAGAGGGAGAAGAGCAGCGGTTTGAGACCGGCGACCTGGATCGCCTGGCCCAGATAGTTGGTGCACAGCCACGATCCGAAGGCGTGGTTGTAGTTGACCCGATGCACCCCGACGGGTGGCGGTTTGATGCTGGCGCGTAGCAGGCGAATCGAGACGAGAAAGGTCGCGATCAAGACGAGCGGTGTGGCGAGCAGGTAGAGCAGGAAGAACGTCGTATCCCAGATCCAGCGCAGATAGACGATCACCGTCGCCCAGGTCACGATCGCCGGTAGTACCGCCATGGTCGTGGCGAGCACGTCGAGAATGATCGCGATACCGCCGGTCGGATTCTTGGGGCTACCCATAATCAGGACTCGAGACGTCAGGGATTGAGCGGCGGCAGCAGCGCTTCACCGAGATCGGCCTCGATGGCGATGGAAGTCGTGGCGTCGAAGTGAAAGATGCGGCGATGTGGATCGTGCCGGGCGTGTTCCTGATCCGCCGCGGCCGCGTCGGGATCAGCGTAGCAGCGTCCCCACAGGCGAATCGTCGAGCCGTCGCGGAGGCGACACACCAGTATGTAGATGTCGGCTTCGGAAGCGGTACGGACCCGGATGGCGCGGGTAGTGACGAGATCGTCGCCTCGTCCGGGCAAGGCGTGATCGAGCGCGGCGATGACGGCCGGCCGATCGAAACCCAAGGCCGCGCACTCGCTCGTCGTGTCGCGAGGCGTGCGTGGAATCGCGTCGAAAAAGGCCGCCGCGCGTTCGAGGGCGTCGAGACGACCGTCGTGGATCTCGTCGAGCGCGTTCGATGGCTGGTCGAGAAAGGAAAGCGCGGCCTCGACCGTGCGACGGTCACGGGCCGGGCTGGCGGTGACCCAGACACAGGCGCGTGATGAAGGAGGCAGATAGTCGACCCAGGTCGGCCCCTCGTGGTAAACGACGATCGCTGGTGTACCAAGCGTCAGGCATTCGGCGACCTGCATGAAGCCGTATTTGACGATCGCCAGCGAGGCGATGTCGAGCAGACCGATCAAGGTGGCTTCGGAAGGCTGGGCCAGCGCCGCGACCCGTGCCGTGGGGGGCAAGGCCGGCCAACGCCGACGACACGCCTCCGGATCACGACTGCAAAAGACCACCGTGGCGCCGGCTCCGACCAGGTCGGGAAGCATCGACGTGGCGAGCCGTTCGACTTTGGCGTCGTAAGCGAGCACGGTCACCAGCGGACTGTCATCGAGCGAGCCGAAGGTCGTTTCGAGCAGCGCTGTCGCCGCCGTCGGATCGCTGTCGATCATCGGCGGCACCTGGCAGAGAAAGGCGGGAGGCTCGGTGAGATGGTGCGAGCTCGGCCCCATGAGCACGATCCCGTCGGTGATCGGTCCGACATGGCGAAGGAAGAGCTCGACGAAAAGCGCGTTGTAGGCGTTGTCGAGCAGCGTCACCGGGATCTCGAGCTCGGCGCCGACCAGGGTCGCCTCGAGCATGGCGCCCGATAGAGGCGCTTCGCCGACGACGATCACATCGGGGGCGAGGTCACGGAGCGTGCGGCGAAAGATGTCGCTGGTGCGACGCGCGGCGTCGTGGGCGCCGACGACGAACGGGATGTCGATGAATTGCATCCGGGCTTCGGCGGCGCGGGTCAGCTCGTCTTGATAGGCCTCGCGACCGGTGCAAAAGAAGACGATTTCGTGACCGCGCTCGACCAAGCGCATGGCCAGACGCAGACCTCGTTTGTAGACTCCGATCAGTGCCTGACCGTCAGCGCTACCGAAACAGTAGGCTACGAATAGCAATTTCATAGGTGGTGATGTCGCGCCATGGATGAACGCGCGGACTCTAGCATGGCCAAACCGCTACGCATTCTGATGTTCAGCGAGAGCTCGTATCCGCGTCATCCAGGGGGCGCGGGCAAATGCTCGCACCAGCTCGCCGCGGGTCTGGTGGCTCGTGGCCACGTCGTGCACCTGGTGTCGGAGACTACCGACTCGGCCGTGCGCGAGGAGATCGACGGGGTCGATGTCCACCGCTTTGCGCGGCTCGATACCTCCGAGATCGCCAGCGAGCGGATCGAACAGGCGACGGCCGAGCACGTTCTCGACTATCTCGAGCGCCATCTCGATCTCGACGTCATCGACCTCGTGCACGATAGCGGGGGTTTTTTGTCGTATTTCTTCCCGGTGGCGTGGGAGCTCGATCGTCGTTGGGGCCTACCGCTGGTGCTGCACTATCGCTACCTGATGATCCGGCATCGTATCTTGGAGACCCAAACCGGACGGCTAGATCTGCTCGGTGGCGACTTCCTGGGTTTCGAGAGCTTTCTCCACATCAGCTCGCAGGGATTTCCGGCTCGTTTCGCGACCCGCGTCGTCGTGCTGTCGGAGGACGACGCTTATTTCGTCCGTGAGCACTATCGGCCCCGAGGCGAGCTCGTGACCCTGCCCGATCCGGTGGTGCCCCACGCGATCGACGCTTCCGCGCGGACCCGACGTCGGGACGAGCTCGGAGGGGATCGCGGACCGCTGGTGTTGTTCGGTGGGCGGATCGCCGATGTGCGGTTCAAGGGTACTGACGTCGTGTTTCAAGCCTTCGATCGTCTGCGTCAGCGTTTGCCGGACTGTCGGTTGATCCTCGCGGCGGCCGACGATTCGGTAGTGGGCTCGTTTCGCGACGCCTTTGGTTCGGCGGTCGAAGCGCTTGGCTGGATCGGTGATGCGGAGGCGCTCGCTACGACGCTGGCGGCGGTCGACCTGGTGTGGATGCCGTCGCGTTATGAGCCCTTCGGTTTGATGTGCGCCGAGGCCATGGCGGTGGGGACACCCGTGGTCGGCAGTCCGGTGGGTGGTCTGAGCGAGATGATTTGCGACGGGGAGAACGGTCTCCTGCTCTCCGCCGAGGATGCGGATGATTGGGTGGACGAGCTGGCCGATCGCACCGTGGCTCTCTTGCGCGATCCAGCCACGCTGGAGTCGATGGGGAGCGCGGCGTATCGCTTTGCTCGTGATCATCTGGCGCTGCCGGTGGTCGTGGCCCGGGTCGAGTCGCTTTATCGCGAGGTCCTGGCGACTTCGTATTGTGGTGAGATCCAACCGCCGGTCTGGGACGACGCGGACACGTCGGCCTATCTCGATCGTCTTGCTTCGTATGCGGGTGACGAGGCTCGCGCGGTGGGTCGCGAGACCCTCGAGACCTGGGACGACACGGTTACGGATCGCTGTCTCGGCTGTACCCATGCACGCATGGCGGAGTCGATCCAAGAGCTCGATCGAGCGGGACGCGCGCGTTTCGAACGCACCTTTACACCCGAACGGTGGCGGCGACGTCTCGCAACGGCGGTACGCGAGGTGTGTCCGTTGGCTCTGCGGCAGAAAGAGCTGGCGTCGGAGCGTGACTATCTGCCCGGCTTGCGTGCTTCGACATAGAGCTGCTCGCTGGGATCCATCTCGACCGGTCGTTTGTCACCGGGAAAGTCGGGGATTACGCTGTCACTTTTGTTGCGTCGGGTGATCTCGACAAAGCCGATCAGCTCGAGCGCTCGCGCCAGATACTCGTAGGTCGGAATCAGCACATGACCCCAGGCGAGCCATTCGGCGCCGTAGTCCATCGAACGAAAACCGACATCGGGCCAGTTTGGAAAGGCCACGCGGCGAATGATCCGCTCGTTGAGCATGGGGCAAACCACCCGCAGGACGCCGTGTGGCTTGAGCACCCGTATCGCCTCGGCGAAGTAGATGAATTGCAGTCGCTGCTCGAGGTGCTCGATCAGATCCTCGCTGTAGACGACGGCGACCGAGCTGTCGGCGAACGGCCACTCTTGCACCAGATCAACCGGGCCGTGCTCGGGATGATCGTAGCGATTGTCGAGGTTGACCCAGCCGTCGAGCAGGCGAGGAAAGAAGTCCTCGGGACCACATCCGGTATGGAGCCTGGGACCATCCGGAACCGGTGGTTGTCGACGACGCAACCAGCGCGATACGAGCGGGAGCTTCATGGCTCGAAGCTAGCAGATGCGGGTCACGTTCGAGCTAGGTCAGATCACCGAGACGTTCTTGATGATCGCGGACCAGCCGCTGTTGCAGGACGGCGAGTGGGCACACGGGAGCGGACGGCGTGCCTTGGCGAAGCGCGAGCAGGCCCGTGGCGATGCGGTCGCGGGTGCAGCCGGTGCAGTGGTGGTCGATGTCGTTTCGCCAGTTGTCCTCTTCGATCGCAGGGTTCGCGGCTCGGGCCCACGTGTTCGCCGTGTCGAGATAGCGCAGCTGATCGTCTCGGGACCACGAAGGCGCGGTCAAATGGGGCCGCGTGGCGTCATGCTTTCTTTCGATCAGTTCTTTGTAGAGCGTTTCGAGCCGTGTCGCGATGTGGCTCGGCATGAGTCGGTCGCGCACGTAGCGATGGCCACGATCGGCGAGCTCCTGGACGTGTGTCGGGTCGTCGAGCAGGGTCGACACGGCGTCGACCAGGGCGTCGCTCCAGGTGCTCGGATGACGCTCGGGAAAGAGCAAGCCACCGCCGCTGTCGTCGATCACATCGCGCATGCCACCGACCGGCGCGGCGACTACCGGTCGACCCGCCGCCATCGCTTCGATGGCCATCAGCCCAAATGACTCGTAGTGGGATGGCGCGACGACCACGGTCGCCCGGGCATAGGCGTTGGCCATCGCGGTCGCATCGTCGAGCCAGGGGAGCGTCATCACCCGGTCGTGTCCGAGTCGTTCCGCGAAGCTCTCGCCACCGCCGCCGACCACCATCAAACGTAGATCGGGGTAGCGCGTACGGAGCTTTGGAAACGCCTCGAGCACGATTTCGGCGCCTTTGAGATGGTTGTCGGCAGCGCCGCGAAAGAGCAGGGTTCGATCTCGCGAGGGTGATGGCGTGGGTGCCTGGAGGAAATGCGGGTCGATCGGATCCGGGAGCACCGAGAGACGGGTCGGGCGATAGGCGGCGTCGACGAATGTCGCGTCGTCGTGAGACGGGCAGAGCACGTGGTCGGCGGTTCGCACGCCGAAGCACTGGGTGGTCTCGTGAATATTCGTTTCGAAGTTGCAGGCGTCGATCGACGCGGCGGCGACCCCCGAGCTTGTACGGTAGATCGCTTGATGACGATGCAGGAGATAACGGAAGTGCATCACCACGCGACTGCCGAATTGGCTGCGAAGTCGTTCAGCCAGCGAGAGGAAGTACGACAAGAAGCCACCGCTATCGTGCACGATGTCGATCGCGTCGAGATCGAGCCGTTTCGCGAGCCGGTGTTCGAGATCACGGGCGGCTCGTCGGTCACGCCCGACGCCGGGCGTCGCGGGTCGGTCGGCGAGACGGATGACGTCGACGCCATCGAGCGTTTCGCGACGAGCGTGCTCGTCGGCGATGAGGCTCACCAGATGGACCCGATGCCCTCGCTCCGCCAGTGCCGCCGCGAGGAGGTGGGAGGTCTTTCCCGAGCCACCCGGATGCAGCGGATAGCTCGACTCGCTGAGCATGAGGATCTTCATCGCGTTTCGCGCCACAGGCGTTCGCGGGTTCGACCGAAGCGACGTCGATGACGGGCGACCTTGCGCAGGTCGCGGGGTTCGAGCTGGCTGGCGTAGATCGACAGGGCGTCGATCTTCTGATCCACGACTTCGGTGATGTCGATGTCGATCGGCTCCAGCGGCAAGCCGACGTCGCGCGCCCGGCGACGAATCACCCGTCCGCCGAGCGCGGCCGCGTAGGGAAGGTCTTCGTAGAACCAGCGTCGTACCGCTGTTGCGAACGGCCACGCGAGGGCCACGTGGTGCACGACGAGATGATCGACGTGGTGTCCCAAACCGAGAGGGATTAATACCTCGCTCGGACGGGTCGCGGCGAGGAGATCACGCAGCGTCGGTTCGAGCCCTTCGGGGATCGCGATCGTTTCCCGAGCGTTCTTGGCGAAGATCGGCACGTCACGCAGGCTGGCTTCCGGCAGCTCTCGATAGTCGAGATCGATACCGAGCCGGGTCGCGTAGCGCTCGTCCTCGGCGCGTCGGATGCTCGTGACCTCGGTCCAATCGGCGTGAAAGCCACCGTCGCGCGAGTAATTCGAACGACCGAAGAGCGTCGCCACGGTGACGGGAGACGGAAAGAAAGACCGCTGGAGCGCACCCCCGACCGACAACGCGGCATCGTCGGCATGAGGGGAAAGGACGAGGGTGCCTCGGTTCATGGTGGTGATGGTCCCGATCGTAGCACCGGCGCTTTGTCGACCCCACAAACGGTCCACTACACTGTGCTGATGACCGTCGCGATCACCGGTGCGTCCGGCTATCTCGGTCGGCGATTGTTGGCCCGTCTCCTGGCGCGCGAGCAAGGCCCGATGATCGTCGCGCTCGACCTCGAACCGCCGGGGATCGAGGATCCGCGTCTGCACTATGTGTGTCACGACGTCCGCCAGCCGATGACGTCGCTCTTCTCGCGGTTTGGCGTCGAGAAGGTGGTGCATTTGGCGTTTCGGGTCGCCCCGAGTCGGCGGCGACGTCGCGATCGTGAGATCAACGTCGGCGGGAGCGAGAACGTGCTCACCGCCTGTGCCGACGTCGGCGTTCGCGCTCTCGTCGTGGTGTCGAGCGCGACAGTCTATGGCGCCTGGCCGGATCATTCGCGACGGCTCGACGAAGCGGCGCCGCTCCGTGGCAAGCCCGGGTTTCCGTACGTCGAAGACAAGGTGCGGGTCGAGGCGTTGGTGCGCGCCTTTGCCGAAGAGCATGCCGCGTGCCGGGTCGTCGTGGCGCGACCGAGCGTGGTGGTCGGCCCGGGCATGGACAACTACATTCGTCGCCAGCTGTCGAAACGCTTTGTGCCGCTGGTCGCCGGTCGCGATCCTCGATTGCCGGTGGTGCACGAGGACGACGTGGCGATGGCTCTCGAGACCTTGCTCGTCGAGGAGGTGGCCGGGGCGTACAACCTGACCGCGCCCGGCGCGCTTCCCGTGGCTCAGGTGGCGTATCGACTCGGAGGTCGGGTCGTGCGTCTGCCCGCGTTCGTGCTCGGTGGGCTCGCGCGGCTGGCCTGGGGACTGGGCTTGCGTGCGCTGAGCGAAGCGCCTCCCGCGACGCTCGACTACCTGCGCTATTCGTGGAACAACGACGGCACCAAGATCGTTCGAGATACCGATTTCAGCTATCGATACTCGACCCGTGCGGCGTTGCTCGATTCTTCTCGTCGTGCACCGTCGTTCTGAGCGTCTCCCATGCCGTGTGCACGGCGGCGGTGATTTCGCTGAGATCTTGATCGGGACGGGGGGTGATCGGCGTACCGAAATGCACGGTGATCGTCGGTCGTGGGCGACGCCACCGCCAGCCGATGGTTCGTTCGGCTGCTTCGATGTAGGTGGGTACGAGCTGGCTGCCCGTCTCCCTCGCCAACAACGCGATGCCGGGATGATGGGTGAGCTGGTCGCGAAAGAAGATCAGACCCTCGGGAAAGGAGATGGCGTTATGGCCCCGCTCGAGCAGACGTGCGCCATAGCGCAGACCCTCACGAGCGCGCCCGCCGCTGGCGAGGATGGTGAAAGGGAAGAGAGCGGGAAGGCCGAGGTAGTAGCCGGCTCCCGATAGCACGCGCGCCAGCCAGGTTGTGTGCCGGGGCGCAAACCATGGCGCGAAGTCGTGGTCGGTGGTGACGAAAGGCGTTCGTCGCAGCGCTGGCGGCAGGGCCGAGAAGACCACGAAGGTGTCGAGCCAGCTGACGTGGGGCATCGCCGCGATCAGAAACGGTGGCTTCACGCGGCTCGGTTCATAGTGCCAACGACTCTCGATCCGTGCCGACATCCACGACCAGAACCCGATCGCCACGGCACGGACGAACGGGCGGAGCCAGCTCGCGACGACGGTGCCCGCCCACCACGGCTGGTGGTTGGGGAGGTCGGACGCGCGATCGTCTTGTGCTGGAACGACGTCACCCGATGTCAGCTGGGCGCGAAGGTCGGCGACCGTGGTGTGCTCGTCGACACGTGGCGACGACAGCTCGACACCGCATCGTGACTCGATCCCGGCGATCACGGTCAAGAGATCGAGCGATGACAGTCCGAGCTCGGTGAGCGCGATCGTTTCAGCCTCCGTGTCGGTGCTGTCGGTGACGGCCAGGAGGTCGGCGAGACGTCGAACGGTTTCGTCACGGTCGTCCGAGGCGAGCACGGCAGCCATGGTCGTGGCGGCGTTCGTCGAGGCCGGCTGCGATGCGATCGAGTCGAGCCGTCGCATCACCTCGACACGTCGGACTTTCATCAAGCTGTTGCGTGGCAGGCTTGCTTCGGGCCATCGGGTCCAGCTGCGAATCTGAAAATGGGGCGGCAGGTTCTGGTTGGCCGCGCGCATGGCTTCAGCCGGATTCGCGTCGTCCTCCATGACCAGCACGGCGTGGGCGACGGTGGCTTCGCCTTCCCCGCGCGCGATCACGACGCTCTCTCGGACGCCTGGCTGGCGATCGAGCCGTTCCTCGAGCTCGACGGGATGGAGGTTGTAGCCGTCGGCGGTGACGATGACGTCCTTCTTGCGGCCGAGAAAGACGAGCCGATCGGCTCCGTCCCATGTCGCGAGGTCGCCGGTGGCGAAGAAACCATCGTCGTCGACCGGTGTGCCGTGGGGCGCGACCTGGTCGCCACGGACCAAGATCTCCCCGTCCGGTGCTAAGCGGATGTCATACGCCGCGACCGGACGACCGATGTCGAGACCACGTGTCGTCAGGGGGTTGCTCACTGAAACAATGCCTGTCGTCTCGGTGAGGCCGTAGCCCTGGATGACCAGAATGCCGGTGCGCTGCCAGAAGCGCACCGTGGCGGTCGGCAGCTTGTTGCCACCGACGACAAAGGCCCGAAACCAGCTGCCGAGCAATCGTTGACGGTGACGAAACGCCAGCCATTGACGAGCCCGTCGACCTCGTGTTCGAGCCCGAACCGCGAGGCTGTCGTGCGTGCCGAGCCGGCTTTTCTCGACCGCGGTGGCGAGCGCCTCGACGATCCGCGGCACCGCCACGATCAGCTGCGCGCGGGTGGCGCGGGCGGCGCGAATCCACGCCACCGGTCCGGAACCCGCGCACAGCACCAGACGGAGCCGAAGATACATCGAGAGCAGCAGACCGGTACCGAGCCCGAGAATGTGACTCAGCGGTGGGATCACCATCATGCCGACCGGTGCGATGCGCGCCGGGCCGCGGAGGCGACGAAACGGCATCAATTGGGCGATCAGGTTGGCGTGGGTGACGGTGATGCCCTTGGGGCGTGCCGTCGTACCGGAGCTGTAGAGCACCGCCGCGTCGTCGTCGGGAGCGGGGGTCATGATGCCGTCGGGCATGATGACCGGGGCGTGCTCACCGAGCGTGTAGACGCCAAGGGTGGGTACGTCGGGTCCGAGCGCACGATCGATGGCGGGCCGATCGTGCACCACGAGACGACTCTTGGTTTCGGCCACCACGGCCTCGACGAACTCGGCTCCGAGCTCACGATCGACCAGCACCGCGACCGCACCTCGGAGCGACGCCGCGAGAAAGAACGCGCACCATTCGAGGCTGTTCGCCGCCCACAAGACATAGCGATCACCGGGACCGACACCCTTCTCGGCCAACCACGCGGCGGCATGGAGGATCTCGTCACGGAGACGACGACGGGTCCACCATCGCGTACCGATATCGCCATGCAGTCCGATCGCATGACGCCCCGGCAGCGTGGTCAACGTGTCGACGAGATCACGAAGAGTGCGTGGGTCGGTGGATTTCGAACGCCGCATCGATCGTCGCTATACTACCGACCGTTTTCGTGATCGTTGTTCCGAGCGCGAATCGGTGGGTTCGCCTTCACCGTATGCCGGTGAGTCGAGATGCAGTGGAAGCTTCTACAGTCCGTCACGCATTTGGAGCCGGCGCGGTCGATCCGAGGCACGGCGCGGACGGACTATCCGAGCACGCTGTTCGCCGATCATTTTCCATCGTTCCCGGTGACGCCCGGAGTGTTGCTTCTCGAAATCTGTGCCCAGCTCGGTGGCCTTTTGGTGCAGGCGACCGTGCTCGACACCGAGGATCGTTGGGTGTTTCCGGTGTTGGCGATGGTTCGTCACGCCAAGTTCATCCAATTCGTCGGTCCCGAGGTCGAAGTCGAGATCGAAGCGAGCCTGCGTGACCAGCCCGATACGACGGCGACCTGTCGAGCTCAGGTTTCGATCGACGGGCAGCGTTGTGTCGCCGCCGACGTGGTCTATTCGATCAACGCCGAAGACATGTTGAAAGACGCCGACGCGGCGGAGCTCAAGACGTGCGCGGTGGCTGAATATCGGCGTCTCGAATCGCCATGGCTACCGTCGTTGCCGACCGAGGCGGGCTGATCGATGTCGACCGATCCACGGATGCTCGAAGTGCTTCGGTTGTTGCGCGAGATGGCGGCGTCGCCCGCGGCGACCTCACCCGTTCCCGGCGGAGGGGCTGGTGAAGCTGTCGCCTGGTCGTCGCCGACCGACGATGTCGCGGCGCGACGTCGAGCCGAGCAGCTGTTGACCAGCGCCACCGATCTGCTGGTGCCCTGGTCGCCCGATCACGGTACGCCGGACGGCTGGCGTGGCGCGCCTGCTTGGGATCGTTATTTCGATCCCGTAACGACGCCGGCTCCAACCTCGCCTGCTCCGGCCACTGGATTCACCACGCCCACGGCGCCACCGACGGACGATCTCATCGTCGTGCCGCCGGCGGTGCTCGAGACGCCGGGGCCCGACGACGAGCTCGCCGATCGTGATGCCGCCGAGGTGATCGATACGCTCTTCGACTTCATCGACGCCGTGTCGCGTCACGCGATCGACGATGCGATGGGCTGGGTCGCCGACAGCTATCACGTCATCGTCGACGATCGTGAGATCGACAAGGATGGTCTACGCATCGAGCTGACCCGTTTCTTGGAGCCCCGAGTCGATGGCGAGCTCGACATTCGGCTGAGTCGGGTTCCCGAGCCGGTGCCGCATCCGCTCGGGGTCTTGGTGCTCGCGCCGCTGCGAATCGATTTCACGCCACGCGACGGGACGCCCGAACCGACTCTGCTCGACACGCGCCTCGCGCTCTTTTGTCGTGAAGACGACGCGTGGCGGCTCGCGTCCTTGGCGTCCGCGCCGGAGCCGTCGCGATGAGGCTGGGCCCGGCGCGGCTGCCGTTCACGCTTTTGGTGCGCTATCTCTTCTTCTTGTCCCGTCGACCGATCAGCTCGAGCAATCGGCATTATTTGATCCGTCGTCTCGCCGGCTTGCAGAGCCTGGTGCCGCTGATCGAGCCGGTGCTCGACGAACGCTCGCCCGCCGAGCTGGGTGAGGTCTTGAAGCGCGTCGCGAGTCTGACTCCGGCGAGCTTTCGACGTGATATCGACGGCGTGCTCGATCGCCTGCTGGCGTTCTTGCTCACCGAAGAGCCCGAGGCGGTGATCGCGTCGTCGTCGCCACCCGATTTGTCGTTCTGGACGTCGACACGGCGTCTATTGCTGGTCTTGGGGCCCGGTATCGGCATCGGTGACGAGATCCTCTGCGCGCCGGCCGCCACCGCGCTCGCTCGCGCCTGTCCCGATGCCGAGATCACCGTCTTGTCGGGTTACGACGGGTTGTGGAAGGGAGTCGACGGGGTCGACGTCGTCACGTCGTATCGCGATCTCGCCGAGTTGGTGGCGATCACCCGTGGTGACACGCTCGGTGTTTTCGATGGCGTGATGGTGGTCGATTTCGAGAAACCCGCTCTGCTCGGGGCGATGGGGGCCGAGCCCGGACCGGCGTGGTACGCCGAGCTAGCGCTCGGCGCGCGGGGCGTGTGGGCGCTCGACAAAGAGCGTCGGTGGCTCCACCACCACCAACCACCGGCCGGGTATTTCGACAACTACTACGCGTTGTTGCGCCAGCTTCTCGGCTGGTTGATGCCGACGATCGAGCTTGCCGCGCCGGGTGCATCGAGCGTCGTCGAGCGATCATCGTCGCCCTCCCGAACCGTCTTCGTCAGCCCGTTCAGTTCGAAATACGAGCCCGATCCCGAACGATGGAGTCGCGTGGTATCCAAGGCATTGCCGTCGACTGGGGAGATCTCAGTACGTTTCGACAGCGGACCAAATCTCGACACCGAGCGATTCGCCGCCATGCTGGCCTCGAGCGTGCGAGGGCGAAGTCGAGAGGGTGTCCAGATCGAGGTGGCGCGCTCCACCGATCAGCGCACCCTCAGCTTGTTCGACGCCATCACGGCTCTGCGGTCGGCCGATGCGGTGATCTGCGCCGATTCGTTCGCGGCGCACGCCGCGCCTGCCTACGGCGTGCCTGCCTTGGTGGTGGCGCGACGAGGCTTTGAAGCGTGGCGGGTACCGGGAGCCCAGGCCTACTATTTCGACGACGAAGCGGCGATCTCCGATACCGCTGATGGCATGCGGCGGGTGCTCGAGACGCTCTTTCACGCCGACGCGCGGATGCCGGTCGCCGCCGATGACGTGGTGACGGCGGGACGTACGCTCACCGCTTTGCTCGCCGGGCGGGGCACGGGTGACATCGTGACCGCCTATACCGAGCTCGGGCGTGCCGTGGCGTACTTTCTCGAGACGCCGCTCGAGACACTCGAACCGCTGATGGGCGATATCGAATATCGACGGGCATTGGCGCCGCTGCCACCGCTCGACACCATCGATACGCCCCAGCGTCGCGCCGATATCGAGCTTTTCATTCGCCATCGTTGGACGTTGTGGGAGACGTCGAATCTCCACAAGCTCCTGCATCGGATCGACCGGCACCGGATCGATCGGCAGCATGGAGCCATGGCGTCATGACGCTACGTGTCGACGCCGAGCAGCGACTCGTCGTATCACCGGTTCGGACCGCGCCCGATCCACGTCTCGCCATCGCGCTGGCGCGAGCCTTGGTGATTATCGAGCAACACAGCTTACCGACCGGTGAAATCGCCGCCTTCGAGCCCGAGCCAGGTGGCGGTCAGCTTCTGACGTCGACCCCGCTGGTGTCGGCCTGGGTGGCCGAGGCGCTGGCGTTTCTCGATCCGACCTCGTCGCTGCACGTGGCGATTGGCATGACCGGATCGGTATTCGCCGATCGCGTGGCGATCCTACGGACCCGGATCAGCCACTTTCTTCGTTGGCAGCAAGAGCCGAGCATCGGCTGGCGACTTCACGGACGGGGCGCGGCGGGTGAGATCGACCTCACGACCACCGCGTGGGCCGGATGCGTTCGGCTGCGTGACGCTGGTCCGTCCCGCGAGTGGTTTCGCAACAGGCTGATCGAACGGGTACGCGATCAGGCGCCAGAGTCCGCGCTCGCCGAGGCCGATAAGACTCGTTTGCATGCGGTCGCGGCGGTTGCCGATCGGGAGACCGTCGAACGTTTTGGTCAAGGGCTCGGTGATCACCCTGACGATCCATGGCTCGACCATGCCGTCGCCAGCGCGTGGGCCGAGCTGCCGGTCGCGTTGCGGGACGACGCGGTGGCGCGGACGGTGGCGCAAAGCTGTGGCGCGCGGCTCCGACGGCGCGCTTCCGAGATCGAGCTATCGGACATGGTGACGATCAGCGCGTTGCTCGATGTCGAGCGTTCCGATGCCGTGCCGGCGGATCTCGAGGGTCTCTTGATCGACCACCTGCTCGCCGGCGCGAGCAACCGGGGAACGTCGTTTCGGACGTACCCTCTCGCCTCACCGGCGCTCGACTGCGCGTGGATCGCGGCCGTCTTGATCCGTTTGGCCGGGGCGAATCGATGAGTGGCGATCGCGCCCTCGACGGTCTGATCGCAACGTTGGAAGCGCAGTGTGCCGAGAGCACGACACGGGTCGCCGAACGTCATGGTGACGAGATCGAACGCAATCGACATGACGTCGCCGCCGGCGTGGGGGAAGCGCTCGATCGTCTTCGCGAGCGGATCCGTGAGATCAGCGGTGACGATCCGCTCTGTGTCGACCTGGCGGCCATGCTCACCGACTATGTCGAGTGGCTGCAGTGGACCTTTTGGGATCTGCCGACCTTTGCCGTGGTGACGTCGGTGGAAGGCGAGAACCTGCGACGGAATGTCGCCGCGTGTGGTTTCGTGTACCTCTCGCTTCGGCTGCTCGACGATGTGCTCGACGGTCACTATCGCTATCGGCAACGTCGACCGACGCTGTTGGCGCGGCTCAGCGACAGCCATGGAGCCGGGCGACGTGCCGAAGGGCTCACCGTCTTGTCGGCGTTGTTGCTCTGTCTCGAGGGTGTGGCCGAGCTCGATCGCATGCCTGATGGCCCTCGCTTGGGGCAGGTCGTGGACAGCGCGCGTCGCGCGGTGATCGGCGCCATGCTCGAGCACGCACCCGCCGAGCGCTGGGACGACGCCTACTATCAGCGTCTGATTGCCCTCAAGAACGTCGATTATTGGCGCTGTCTCTACGTCGCGATCGATCCGGATTGCGCCTCACCGCTCTATCCTTTTCTGACCGACTACTACGCGGTGGCGCAAAAGCTCAATGATCTACAGGACGTCGCGGCGGATGAAGCGCGGGATCAACCCAATCTCGTCGGGATCGTGCGTCGGCAAGGTGACGACGCCAGCGATCGGGTCGCTGCGATCTTGGCCGACGATTGTCGCCGGCTTGCCGAGCTGGCCGCTGGGCTTCCCGAGAACGAGCGTGACATTGCATACGCCAAGCTCGGCGAGCATCTTGCCGAAGCCAAACGGCTGAAGGTCTTCGAGCCGGTCGAAGCCGAATCGAGCACGGCCGATTCCTCCTCGGATTCTTTGTCGTCTCTTGATGCCATGTCGTCTCTCGCTGATTTCGTCGAAGCATGTGGTGTCGAGGCACTGGTCGAGGTCGAAGGTTGTCCAGTGTGTGGCTCGGGCGAGCGTCGTCTGCTGCTGCGACAGCGTGGCTTTGCGCTTCATCGATGCGCGGGCTGCTCGCACGTGTTTGTCAGCCCGCGACTGCAGGACACGATCACCGCTCGGCTCGCTCGCGAGCACGACGACGAGGGCGACGACGAATTCCTCGCCTCGCAACGTATGTGGTCGGGTTTCGTGTGTCGTCTGCTCGGTGACCATGCTCCCGGGCCGCGATTGGTCGATCTCGGATTTGGCGACGGCAGCCTGATGCGGATGGCGCGTGGGCTCGGTTTCGACGTCTACGGCGTCGAAGCCTCGGCACGTCGACGGGATCGCATGCGGGTCTATTTCGGCGATCGCATCACCATGCCACCGGGTGGCGACGAGCCGTTGCCATGGGGGCAGTTCGACGCCGTGGTGGCGAGTCATCTGCTCGAGCATCTGCCCGATCCCGGAGCCTTCCTCAGCCGGATCCATGACGCCTTGGTCGACGGGGGCATCGTCTACGTGGCGGTTCCTGATATCGCGTCGCTGCAATTTCGGGTGTTGGGAAAGCGCTGGCCGGCGATCAATCCGGTGGCCCACATTCAATATTTCGATCACGACTCGCTCGAACGACTGTTGACCGATCGAGGCTTCGAGATCATCGAGCGTGTCGAGCCGCCCGCTCTGGTGGGCCACGCGCCTCGCTGGATGCGCCTGTTCCGCAAGCTCGGCGGCACGGAATCGGGTGAGCTCGCCATCTTGGCGCGTCGGCCAGAGGCCGAGAAAGAAGAGGATCGGGACGAGAGCCCGCCGAAGAAACACGATCCCACCCAACGCGATCCGGACGGTCGGCTGTCGTTGCCACCGGAGCTTCGACCGTGACCGACGTGCTGGTGCTCACCGCCGACTACCCACCCCGCGTCTGGTCGGGAATCGGCACGGCGGTGGCGCGACAATGCGAGGCGCTGGCGCGACGTGGGGTGCGAGTACGCGTGCTGGTCGCCGACGATGTATTCGGGTTGGGCTCGTATCCGTGCTCGTATCGGAGCTTGCACGAGAACCTCGAGGTCAGCTCTCTACCGATGGATCGATTCCCGGTCGACCCGCGAGATTTCGATGTCGTCCATGTCCACGCGCTCCGTCTCGGTGGCTTGGCCCTGGCGCTGCGGGAGCGTTTCGACCTTCCCGTCGTCACCACGGTACACGGTGTGCCGACTCTGGAGATCGACGACCGTGCAGTCGCCGAGCCGTGGGATGCCCGACAGGCCGCGTTGCTCGAGCAGAGCGATCACGTCGTGGTGCTCAGCCAGGCTGAAGGTCGGGTTCTGGAGGCAGTGTTTCCGGAGGTCATCGCGTTTCCCGACGTGTCGTCGCGCGTGACCCAGATCGCCAACGGTCTAGCGGTTGCGCAGACCGACACGGCACCTACATCGCGACGGCTCGACGGTCCAGTGGTCTTCGCGGGCCGGTTCACCCGAAGCAAGGGGATCGACGTGGCCATCGAAGCCGCGTTGCGCTTGCTGCGAACCGATACGACGATCCGTTTCGTGTTCGCCGGTGGGCATGGCGAGCCGGGCTGGGCCGCGCGGATCGCCGATCTCGCTTCTGCTTATCCCGATCGTGTCGACGCTCCGGGTTGGCTCGATGCCGAGCCACTCCAAGAGGTGCTCGCCTCGGCCGGGATGGTTTTGGTGCCGAGCCGCTATGAACCGTTTGGCCAGATCGCCATCGAGGCTATGGCGGTCGGTACTCCGGTGCTCGCCTCGACAGTTGGGGGATTGGCCGAGGTGGTACCGAGGGGCTCGGGCGGCTGCCTGATCGATTCGCACGATCCACGGGTTTGGGAGACCTGGATCGCCAGGCTACGGCGTGATGCGGATCTCTGGGACCGGCTGGCCCAGGCGGGGCCGGCTCATGTCGCCAAGTCGTTCGATATCGACCGGAGCGCCGCCAGGCTCGAGGAGGTCTATCGTCGGGTGGTGCGCCAGAGACATGCCGTCGCGCCGGGATTTCAGATCGAGGAGAAGGCCACATGTCGGGTTTTCTGACCGGCAAGATCGTCTTGATCACCGGCGGCTCGCGTGGCATCGGTCGCGCGATCGCGCTTCGTCTGGCTCGCGAGACGCCCGAGCACGTCGTCATCACCTATTGCACCCAGATCGAAGCGGCTCGTGAGGTCGTCGCGGCGCTCGAGTCGCTCGGCGTCGCGGCCTCGGCGACGCGGGTCGACGTTGCCCGCCCCGAGCTCCTCGACGCGTTGTTCGACGAGATTCGTGCGCGCTTCGGGCGTCTCGATGTGTTCGTCAGCAATGCGGCGCGCGCTACCTTTCGACCGGTCGAGGAGCTGAGTCTGCGCGGCTGGCAGCGTACCCAGGACATCAACACACGAGCCTTTCTCCTCGCCGGACGCGCGGCCGCCGAGCTGATGCGTGAGCGGGGTGGGCGGATCGTCGCGCTCAGCAGTCTCGGCGGGTCGTCGGTGGCGCCCGATTACGCAGCGTTGGGCGCCGCCAAGGCAGCGGTCGAATCGCTTGCGCGTTATATGGCAGTCGAGTACGCTCCTTTGGGTATCAATGTGAACGTGGTGTGTGGCGGTCTGGTCGACACTGAGTCGGTGCAAAGTCACCCAGAATACGAAGCCTTACGTGCCAAGGTGATTGCGCGTACGCCGGCGGGCCGGCTCGGACGACCCGAGGACATCGCGGGTGCGGTGGCGATGCTGTGTGGTCCCGATAGTGAATGGATCCGTGGCCAGACGATCGTCGTCGATGGTGGCTTTTCGATCAGCTACTAACGTTGTCGGGTAGGGAGAGACGGGTATGAATGAAGCGGGGACGGTCGACGAGATCCTGGACGGCGACATCTTGGTCGACGGATCGACCGTGAGCGAAGACGAGATTCGTGAGGGAGTGATCGAAGCGATCGCCGAAGCGCTCGACCTCGACTTGGCCGACGTGACGCCCAACGCCTCGCTGGTCGACGAGCTCGGTAGCGAATCCCTCGATTTTCTCGATATCGCGTTTCGACTCGAGGATCGCTTCCGTGTCCGCATGCCGCAACGCAACATGCTGCAACGCGCCGAAAGTCTGTTCGGGAAAGAGAAGCTGATCGAGAAAGGTGTGGTGACCGATCTCGGTCTCGACGTGCTCGGCAAGATGATGCCCGAGGTCGACAAGAGCCGTTTGGTGCCGGGTTTACGGGTCTACGACGTCGGATCGTTGCTTACCGCCGAAACCTTCGTTCGCGTCGTCGGACGCCTGCTCCGCGCCAAGGCGGAGCTGCCACGCGTTTGCGAAGCCTGCGGCGGCGGCCAGATCGTCGAGTCGACCACCGCGCTCGAGCGGGTGTGCAGCGATTGCGACTCGACCTTTCCGCTGCCCGACGGCGATCAAGTCTTGCTCGGCGATCTCGAGGCCCTGGGGATTTAGCCATGGTCGCGGCGCGCGGGTCCGAGGCGCCACGGGTCGTGATCACCGGGCTCGGGGTCGCCACGGCGTTGGGGGTCGAGCTCGAACCGTTTTGGCGCCAGGTGATCGACGGCCGCTCGGGTATCGCTCCGATCCGTCAATTCGATAGTCGACCGTTTCCCGTGTCCATCGGCGCCGAGGTCGATCTGGACGCGCTCCCCGTGGACGGCGCCGACCCTGAAGAACGTGACAATCGAACCCTCCGTTTCGCCCTGTGGGCGGCGAAGAACGCCTGGCGACAGGCTGGTTTCGACGGTGGCTTGGCGACGCCTCGGCGTGGTGGCGTGGTGGTCGGTGGCGGGGTCTTTCCGGTGGTCGAGGAGATCATCGAAGGCTGTGACGACTCCCTGCTCGACGGTGATCGGATCGACTGCCAGCGTTATCTGGACATCTATACGCGACGACCCGAGCTTTTGGCGCAACAGGATCTGATGGCGGTGTCGTCGCGGCTGTCGGCGGCCTTCGGTCTCGGCG
>JBCDBH010000042.1:0-25638 GCA_039184055.1 Acidobacteriota bacterium | reverse complement strand
CTCCGGTTGTAGGTCTGCTTGGCACCATCGCGGGGTACTTGATGGGAAAGACGGAGACTTAATTCGGTGGACCTCTAGGGAACCATTACGGACTGGCTCAGCAAGTCCGATTGCTGTGTGCTAAATCCAGTCAGTCTTTAGATCATCCCGATGCGTCGTCTTACCTGGGCCTTGCTCCGCGGCGCCTGGACTCTCTAGTCGCCAGCCGCAGGCTATACGATCGAATTTCCTCGGGGCCGAGATCACCAGAGCGATCGAGACCCAACACAGGTCAACGCCTACAGAAGACGCAGGAAGAATCGGAGACACGGAGCAGAGCCGCAGAGCAAAGCACATGCAGAGGGACGCCACAGCGCCGTATCTATTGTCCGTGACAGATCTAGTTGTTCGTGACGGGCGAAAGGTTAGTAGCCTCGTTGACTGTCAGTAGCTTATTGAAGGGGCGCCTCTGATGCGCAACCAGTTCGGCTCGCCTGTCCGAGCAGGTCAACGAATTCGGATGGATTGTTGACTGACAACTGAGATAGCCTCTCTTGAGTCAACTAGGAAGTTGGTATGAGGCAATTTGAGAGAATGACGAAGGCGGAAGTCGTTGCGGCGCAGCGGGCGTGGGCCAAGGCTGTGATCGAGCAGGATGTCGAGGGGCTTCTCTCGCTCTATGACTTCGGCACGCCTGATGAGCCGTTGCTGTTCAAGCCGACGTTGGCGGATGTGATTCGTCTCGACGAAGCCGGTGCACGGTCTTATTTTGTGGGTGGTAACCCAGACTATCCGCATGACGACGGCTTTTTGAATCACGGTTGGCAGCACGTGGAGTTTCAGAGCGCCGTTGGGCCTATCTTGAAAGCTGGGGGATTGGGCTACAAGGACATGGGGCACTATACGTTTGTGAATGCGAACGGGAAGGCGACCCGGGCTGATTACACATTCGCTTACCACAAGATCAATGGCAAGGTGCTGATTTCCCTGCAACATTCATCGCTGACCTGGGTGGCGCCAAAGAGCTGAATCATGGAAGCTAGGCGGCGACTCGGGCCTGGCCGCGTTTTTCGCGTAGTGATGCGATCTCTTGTCGGATCGCCGAGGCCTCGTCGACCGCGCCGCGACGGATCAGGTCTACGAGGCGTGGGGAGAGCTGTTGGTCTCGGACGATGGTTCGAAAGACTCGTTCGACGGTCTGGTGGCTCGGCTCCAGGGCGGCGAGGTCGAGCGCGGCTTCGAGCGCTTCGATGGGCATGTGGAGTTTGAGAAAGCCACGTGCCGCGAATTCCATGTTGGCTTTTGCGGGGGATAGGGTGCCGGCTTGCATTTGGAGACGGCCGATGAAGCTGCTGGTGATGACCTCATGGTAGGGCGCGAAACCCCATTCTGAACGGATGTCGTGACGTGGGGCGATTGCCTGACGGGCTAGGTATGCTAGCTGCTCGGTGGCGCTGGGAGCGAGCTGGGCCGTCATGTTGACAAGGTTCAAGAAGGCGGCCGTTTTGGTGATGTCACCGCGTCGGTAGTAGCCACCAGGTACACGCTTGCGGTGGTTGACCATGTCGTAGGCTGATCGATACTGATCCCGTGCGTTCAGCCAATCGCGGCGCAAACGTGTGAGCCAGGCGACGCACATTTGAAGTTGCGCGCGAACAGCCTGAACGGCTGGTGTCTTTTTGTGCAGCTGTTCGAATCCGCGATCGGTGGACTCCAGCGCGTCGTCCGGCCGATCGAGCCGGATCAGCATCGAGGCGTGCTTGGCATGCATCCAACCGTACAGATCTTGTGGGATTTCGCTGGTTTGTCGACTGTGCTCGAGAACCTTCGCGAGCTTTGTTTCACCTTCCTCGAGCGCTCCCGTGAGTCCCATCGCCGTGGCTTGGAGCGCCTCGGCTCGAAGTCGATGCACGAGGGTGACGCGGTTCGGAAAAACATCGAATAGCTCTGGCAGCTGCTCTGTTGTCCACTGAAACGCCGCCGCTGGGTAGTCGAAAAGCGCATCTTCGACACGATCCATCGTCAAGTCGAGACGATGCTCCCATTCGACGGCCGCTGCATAATCCAGCAGTGAACCGGTCGGTCCAAGTATATGGTCCATATGGCGATTGTACTCAAAACGAACTAGAGGGTGGGTAACAGTCCCCACCCTCTTTCCCATTCACCCGCCAGGTAGCACCACAGTGTGTGCGTTGGCGATGAATACCAATAGGTCTTGATGGGCGCCGGTGATTGTCCATAGGTTCTGTAGAACATCGATCACGAAAAACATGAGGTTCTCCTCAGTAGTTTGGCATCGATGGCAGTATCGATGCCGTTGGAAGTACCAAGTCTCTCGCAAAATTCGACCGTGCGGTTTGTAGCGTTTGGCGGCTCGATCTGCCGAGCGGTATGAGGTGTCAGTTTGGTGACGATCTAGATCATCTGGCAGCTTCCGATCGCATCGTGACAGCGCAATCACTCTGGAGGACTAGATCGTGATCTGGGTAGAGAGAGTTTCAGAAAAGAGAATTCAGGGTCGGGTGCTCCCTTGTTGCCGGCTAGATGGCGGCTCAGTCTGATGGTGAGGGCTTTGGCATCTTTCGAAGGATTCCGTGGCATGGTGCGTCGGCGGATCGAGCTCGACCGTGCCGCTGTCGAGGATGTTCAGATCAAAGCGTTGCTCGAGGTGATTGCAAGAAATTTGGGAAATCCCTCGCTCTCAGTCAAGTGGGCCAAGGAGCAGGCTGTAATTCGCAACAACTCAGTCGCGATCTATTTTCATATCCAGTTGGGTGTGCCGCCGGGGCGCTACATCGAGGCCGCGAAGTTGGATATCGCGACTGGCTTGCTCTGTGCCACCGATCTTCCGGTTTGGCGTATTGCTGATCTGACAGGTTACTCCGGCACGTCTACCTTTTCTCGTGCGTTCTGGCGGCGGTCAGGCGTGCGGCCGCGTAAAGCGCGGCAAATGTATCGAGGTGCCGTTGCTTCTACCGGGGAAGCAGGCGATGGGCTGCGCCAGCTGTCGATGTCCGGGCTACGTGTACGGCATGGCGTCGCGAGCGTGGAGCGTGGTCACGTCTGGCGACCTCTCACACACGTTCTCGACGTCATGAGTTCCGAGGCGAAGACCGAAGTGGAGCGCTGGGCGCTCCGTTTCGCGGCAGTCCTGCTTCGTTTCCTAGAGCTCGGTCTCGACCGAGGTGGCGCGTTGCGGCTCGCGTTGTTGGCTACGCCCCAGGTTGAGCTCACGCCTGATGGGCTGTTGGTCGGACGCGATCTCGTCGCGCAGGTTCTCGACGATCAGACGCCTGGTCGTGAGTTTGTGGCGCGGATCGTCGATGCCGCTGTTGCAGGCTAAGGTGCTTCGATTGCTTCCTGGTTGTTTGGCACGTCGCCTCCTAACACCTCCGCCGGTTCGACGGTCTCCGCCACCTCCCTAGCCACCGTCTCCCGTTTCCGTCTCAGCGGCACTCGCACTTTCGCCGCTAGGTCGTCCCGTTCGATCAACCGATACAACCCTTCGAGCGCCCGCACGATGCTTCTTACTTCGCGATCGAGCCGGACCATGTTGGCACTTTTGGCTTGTTGAGCGTGGAGGGTGCGGGCGCGGGCGGCGGAGAGGTTGTCGAGGGCTTGGCGGAGCTGGATGTTGGCGCTTTCGAGGTCGTGGATCCAGGGGCGGAGGTCGGTGGGCAGTCCTTGGACGGCGGTGGGGGGTAGGGGGTGGTCGGGGTTGGTGAGTCGTTCGAGGGTGTGATGGGCCTGGCGCCAGAGCGCTTCGGGGGAGTAGGCGGTGGTGACGATGGGGATGAGCTCGAGGGCGCGGTCGCCGAAGTGGGCGTGGGCGGCTTGGCGGAGGAGGAGGAGACGTTCGCGGACGAGGGCGGCGGAGCGATCACGATGACGACGCGGAGGGAGCTCGTCGGTGTGGTGGTCGATGTGCGCTCGGTCGAGATCGATGAGCGTGTCGAGGCGACGACGCAATCTGCGGGTCATGAGGGTTTGGAGCAGGGCGAGGTCGGGGAAGGCTTCGCTGTCGATGAGCTCGTCGTCGAAGAGGTGGGCGAGCCCGGCGGCGAGGGTGTCGGTGTTTTGGCTGAGCAAGGAGGCGATGTCGAGGGTGCTGCGCTGACGATCGACGACCATTTTCGAAGGTGCGTTCATCGGGGTCTCCTGGCTTTTGAAGTCTCGGCTTTCTCGAGGTCACGGTATGTGAGTGTGGGTCTGTAGGTCCTGAGGTTTGCGGTTTCTGGTGTTTTCGGCGTCTAGGTTTGCGTTTGCTAGCGTTTGCTCTTGATTGTGCATTGTATGAGATATTCCCGTGAATCCACGCGTTGATTCGAAGATTTTTCTCTTTTTGGGTGCTTTGATGTCATGGATCGGGTCGATTTTCTGGAAAAACAGTGGTGTTGATGGCTGTGCCGGCGAGGATCGGAAGAACGTGGGCGAGAAGGTGGCTCGGTAGTCAGATATCCGAGCCCATGAAACCAAGCAGTAGGGGTGTCGCCTGGTTTCCGGAGATAGTTGTCGATCCGGTCGCCTGGTTGGCGGTTATCTCCGGATCGTCGTTGAAAAGGGCGTATGTCACCCGTGTTCTCGGGAATGTCGACGACCGAGCCGGATTGTCGACGAATGTACGGGGCGATTTGCTGGCAAAGTCAGATCTGAGCGAGATTCTCGGGAATCTCGTCGACCGAGCCGGATGATCGGCGTGTATCTGGCGATACAGGTCGACGAAGTCGTATTGGAGCGATTTGCCAGGGAATCTGGCGAGCAAAGTCGCTCAGTTGGCTCGTGTCTGGGCGAACGAGCCAGCCGAGTCGTTTTCCGACGAGTTTCCGTGGCGATTCGCCGCCTACGCGGTTGCGCTGGCGATGCGAGCCGGTGAGCCGGCTGGGCTACAAACGAATCGCCAAACCGTCGTCGAGCGTGGCTCGATATGCCCGCCAGGCGGGTATGAGGCCGACGATGGCGCCAGCGAGGATGACGATGCCGAGATAGATGAGGGTGTTGATGCCGGGGGGCTCGATGGGGAGCCAGAGTCCGGTTTGCTCGGTGATCCACGGGCGCAGGCCGAGGAGCAGGCCGTAGACGGCGGCGCAGCCGGTGAGGGCGCCGAGGGTGGCGAGGAGGGTGGCTTCGGTGACGAGCAGGCCGACGACGGTTGATGGCTTTGCGCCGATGGAGCGCAGGATGGCGAGCTCGCGACGACGGGCGTCGAGGGTGGTGTAGAGCGACACCATCATGCCGAGCAGGCCGACGAGGACGACGGCGATGGCGACGGCGCGTAGGGCGGCTTCGCCGTAGCCGAGCACGCGCCAGAGCTCGGCGAGGGCGACGCCGGGGATGACGGCGGAGATGGGCTCGCGACGGTAGGTGTCGATCTCGCGTTCGAGGCGAAAGGCGTCCATGCGTGAACGGGTGCCGAGGTAGAAGGAGGTGATCTGGCTCGGCGTGAGGTCGAGCTGGCGGAGCGCGCCGACGGGGGTGGCGTCGTCGGGGCGCGGCGCGGCGCCGCTTTCCCAGTCGACGTGGAGCGCGGTCATGCCTTCGAGGGTGATGTAGAGGCCGCGGTCGATGGGGGTGCGGGTGGGAGCGATGACGCCGGTTACGGTGAAGGGGCGGTCGTCGTGTCGGTAGAGGTCGGCGGCGCCGGTGCCGTGGTTGATGACGACGGGATCGCCGACTTTGTACTCCAGCGCGGCGGCGACGTCGGCGCCGATGGCGACGTCGAAGACGTCTCGGGGTACGGCACCATCGGCGAGCTCGACGGCGCGATCGTCCCAATATCGGTAGTGCTCGAAGAAGCGCTCGTTGGTGGCGATGACGCGGTAGCCACGATGCGAGTCGCCCAAGGAGATCGGCACGGTCCAGGCGACGGCGGGATGGGTGTCGAAGTGCTGATAGGTGTCGAACGAGATGTTGGACACCGGACTCCCCAGGCCAAAGACGCTGTAGAGCACCAGTTGCAGCGGGCCACCCCGCGCGCCGACGATCAGGTCGGTGCCGGTGATGGTGCCGGTGAAGCTGTCGCGGGCGCCTTCACGGACGATCTCGACTCCGAGCAGAAGGGCGACGCTGGCGGCGATCGAGACGATGGTGAGCGTGGTCGCGACCCGGCGATTGCGCAACGAGCGGCTGGCGAGGTGGAGGAGTGGCGGCGTCATCGGTCTAAACTGAAATCAGACGGTGTTGATCGCGCCAAGGTCGATGGCGCGATCGAAATGCGCGGCCAGGGTCTTGTCGTGGCTGACGAAGAGAAGCGTCGCGTCGACGTCGTCACACAAGGCGAAGAGTAGTTCGAGAAAGCGAGCTCGACGATCACTGTCGAGCGCCGAGGTGGGCTCGTCGGCGATCACCAGGCGCGGGCCGCCGATCATGGCGCGCGCCGCCGCGACCCGCTGTTGTTGACCGACCGAGAGCTCGGTGACCGGTGTACGCAGCCAGGGGGTGATCTCGAGCCGGTCGGCGAGATGACTCACCTCGTCGTCGAGGGGGCGCGTCAGCCGCTGGCGACGGACCGTGCTGAGTCGACACGGCAGCACGATGTTGTCGTGCGTGTCGAGATAGGGCAGCAGGTTGAAGAGCTGGAAGATGATGCCGAGATGATCGCCCCGCCAACGGTCACGCTTGGTGCGCGCCAGGCCAGCGAGATCGGTATCGAGCACCTCGATCGTGCCCTCGGTCGGCTCGAGCACGCCAGCGATTAAACCCAGTAGGGTGGTTTTGCCACTGCCACTCGGACCGAAGAGAAAGACCTTCTCGCCACGCTCGACGGTGAGCGCCTCGATGTGGAGGACGGGCTCACCTTTGCGGTAGGCGAAGCTCAGATCAGCGATCGAGATCGCCGCCTCGTCAGCTCGCATGTCTCACCAAACGTCGTAGCGAGGCGTGGAAACGTGCGTGAGATCTGGGCAGCGCAGGGATGAGCGACCGTAGGCGTACCCATCGGTACGTCGAGGGAGCGAAGAGCGAGCACGCCCAGAGATGGCGTGCGTTTGCGCGCCGTAGCCGGCGGGCTGGTGAGACATGCGAGCTAGAAGCCGATGACGCCATGTCCGTTTTGGAGCTTCAGCGAGTCTTGGCGAGCACCCGGGCCGATCAGCATCACCTCGATGGTCTCGAAGGCGGGATAGGTCGGGCGAAAGTCGACTCGGGCCGACGTCCCCAGGATCGAGCGGCTGCACCGCACCGAGAAGAGCGCTTGCACTTCGACATGGCCCGATCCCGCGTGGTCGTGACCGTGATGGTGATGACCGCCGCCACCGTGATGGTGATGGTCGGCACCGTGATGGTGGTGACCGCCGCCACCATGATGATGTCCGTGGCCATGTCCATGACTATGGCCGTGACCCGCGTTCAGGTTGACCGTTTCGATTCCCTCGGTTTCCACTTTGCAGCCGAGCTCCTCGGGGAGCACGATGAGCTCGCCGATCTGCTTCTCGAGCTCGGCGAGCGCCTGGTCGCGAGTCTGACGTTCGGCGTCGTCGGTGGGTTCGTGCTCGAAGCCGTAGACGTCGGAGGCTGGAGCCAGGATCTCGATCATGGCGTGGGTGTCGGTTTCGATCGCGAAGTTGAGTTGCGCGACGCCGTGAACGTGCGCATCGGTACCGAAGATCGGGGTACCGGCAACGAGCATCAGTGTAGCGGCGAGAACAAGAGTCTTCATCATGGCTCCTGGTTAGGTCCAGTCGTCGAATTCCTTGATGTGGAGGCCGTCGAGGCTGTAGCCGGCGCTGCCGTAAGGGCTGTCGATCGGTTTGATGGTCAAGTGACCGGTGATCACCTGCGGAATCCACATATCGGGCATGGTGACCGGCTCGCGAAGGGTCACCAGCACCATCTGCTCCGGTGGCGGTGGCGGCACGTGGATGCAGGCGCCCATATAGGGGACGAGCAAGAACGTGTCGAGCTCGTCGGCCCATAGATCGAGCGGCACCACATAGCCTGCGAGGGTCACGACTTCACCGTCGAGCGCGGCGAGCGCCGGGTCGTCGATCTCGCCGCTGAAGGAGTCGAGACCGAGCAAGAGTTGCCAATCGATCGCGGTCGCGTTGTCTTCAGGGCTTGCCGCCGGGGAACCGAGCAGGCTGCGTGACGACGGCACCAACGCCAGGATCAAGGCGGCAACGGCGAGCAAGGGTAGGAAAACCTTCAGGGTTCGAGGCATGGTCATGTCGGGCGCTCGTGGATTCGGAGTTTGTGCAGGATCGAGCACAGGGAGCGGGCTCCTGACCCCTTAATGATAGTCGATTCTCATTAAAGGCCGCAAGCCTACCTATTTTATCCTTCGCCATAGTACCTGGAGTCGATGTCTCCGGGTGTTTTCCCCTGTGACGACCTGCTCACCGGCTCGAAGCTCCTGGTGATGAGCATTAGCTTGAGTTTGTAACTTAATTGATTACAATAAGCGCCTACGAAGCCACCAGGCGGTCATGTGCTGCCGCCGACTCTGGACGGAATTCAACCTTCGACTCGCGGAAGGAATGTACATGAACAGGTTGCACACTCTCGCGGTGCTTCTCGTCGCGACTCTCCTCGTTTCGTTTCCCATCTTCGCTGAAACGACCCAGCCAGCCGGACCTCAAAGCGCCACGGCCCTCGAGCTCGATGGGGATCGCACCCTCTTTGTCGCCGATTCCGATGGCGGCCAGATCTTCGCCTTCGAGCTTCCCAAAGCCGCCGAGGGTGAGACGGCCACCGAATCGAAGGCGTACAACCTCGTCGGTTTTGGCTCGACGATCGCCGATCATCTGAAGACCCAGGTGACCGCCCTTCGATTCCACGATCTCGCGGTGCATCCCACATCGAAGGACGCCTATGTGGCGGTGGGTGTGCGCGATGCCGAGAAACCCGTGGTCGTGCGGGTGACCCAGGCCGGTGGGGTGAGCGAGCTCGATTTGGCCGCGTTGCCGCATAGCAAGATCGCGCTCGACGGCGTTGCCCATGAAAACGTAACCTTTTGGCGTGACATTCCGGCCAGCACCTTCGCGGTGACCGATCTCGACTTCGCTGGTGGTCACCTCTATGTCTCGGGTCTGTCGACCGGTGAGTTCGCGTCCACCCTTCGCAAGATCCCCTTTCCCTTTGAAGACAAAGTGGTGACCTCGAGCATCGAGATCTTTCACACCGCGCACAACCAACAAGAGACCCGCGCGCCGATTCGGGCGATGACGGTCGTCAATCTCGACGGAGTCGACACCGTGGTGGCGGCGTATACCTGCACGCCGCTGGTCACCGTGCCGGTCAGCGCGCTCGAGAACGGCAAGCACGTCAAGGGCAAGACCATCGCCGAGCTCGGCTATGGCAACACGCCGCTCGAGGTGGTGTCGTACCGCGCGTACAACATGCAGCAACAGCCGGAAGACGTGGTCTTGGTGATCAATCGTGAGATGGACGCCGATCTGATCAAGGTGACGGATCTGGCCAGCGCCGCCAAAGCCGAGGGCTTGACCCAGCCGGTGGGGTATCTGGGCGCGACGCTCGGCGTGCAAACCTCGTCGATTCCGATGAGCGGGGTGGTGCAGGCGGCCGATCAGGACGGGCAATTCCTGCTGACCTTGAAACGCAATCTCGACACCGGCGACATGGATCTCGTCTCGTTTCGCAAGGGCGCCTATATGCGGCTGTCGGATTTCGTCAGCGAATACAACTTTCCCGACTTCGAATACCCCGAAGACGGCGACATGACCCGACAATTCCAGAACATGCTCAAGATGGACGAAGGCTACGCCGATCGCGTCCGTCAATAGGGTGAGCATGACGGCCAAGGCATGGATCGTCGCGCTACTGGCCCTTTGGGTCGGTGACGTGGCGGTCGGTGGCGTGGCGATCGCCTGTGAGACCGGAATCGGACCCACACGTGTTTCGGAGATCTATCCGACCGCGGATCGTCTGCCTGCAAACCTGCTGCGAGCCTACGTGTATTTCACCGAGCCGATGGATCGGGTCGGGATGCTGTCGTCGATCGACCTGCTCGACGCCGATGGCGAGGTGGTGCCCGGGGTCTTCCTGGCGAATCGTCACGACCTTTTCTCACCCGATGGCAGGCGGCTGACGCTGATTTTCGATCCGGGTCGAGTCAAAACGGGTTTGGCGGCGCGCGACCCGCGCGGTCGCGCGCGGGTTGGGGGGCGGTCGTAAACCCTGGTGGTGCGGCAAAGCGCGCTCGACGCCGGTGGCTGCCGGCTCGTTGCGGAGCATCGCAAGCGTTTCACGGTGGTCGAGCAAGACGATCGGATGCCGGATCCCGCGACGTGGGGTCTCGAGCTTCCCTCCGCGGGGACGACCGAGCCGCTGATTGTCGACCTCGACGGGTCACACGATCACGTGTCGTTGGCGTATCGAATCCGAGTCGAAGGGCCCGATGGCGAGGTCGTCGCGGGGGCGATCGACCTCGCCGATCACGAGAGTCAGTGGCGCTTTACGCCCAAGGCAGCGTGGCGAGCGGTGTCGTACCGTCTTGTCATCGATCCGACTCTGGAGGATCTCGCCGGCAATCGGCCCGGGCGCTTGTTCGATCAGGTCGCCGGTTCGGAAGAGATCGATCCAAGCCCGATCGAGGTGCGGTTTACCCTCGAGTGAGCGCTCGGAAGAGTGCTCATTCGGAGCGCTTCAGGCGTCGCGCTGGCGGGCGCGGGCGACGAAGTCGATGACCTGGGGTCGCACGTTCGCGTCCATTTCCTCGATCGACACCTCTTCGAGCCGACGGAACAAGGCTTCCTCGGCGTCGTCGTAGATGCCGTTGATATAGCTCCCGAGGATATTCGCCACCCCGCCCTCGGTGCCGGGGTGACGACGCAGGAGCGCCGAGCGCTCGGCGACGGCCTCGTAGACCTGACGCAGGTTGATCGTCGATGGATCACGCGCCAGCGAGGTGCCGCCTCCCGAGCCTCGTTGGGTCTCGACCAGCCCGGCCTTGCGTAGCTTGGACACCGTGCGTCGGATGACCACCGGATTGGTGCCATAGGAGCGGGCGAGCGTCTCCGAGGTCACCGCGCCGTTGGGTGCGCAGGCGGTGAGAAAGCCGAGAATGTGCAGCGCTACGGTCAGATCACTGTTCATGATGATGCATCACGCGCGGTCAGCGAATCCCCATTTCCTCGCGCAGACCGTTGGCGGCGTCGCCGTGTAGGACGTCGAACAACCAAAACAAGTAACGCACGTCGACGCTGACGTTACGCGCGATCTCGGGGTTGTAACCGAAGTCGTTGGCGATGTTTTCCCATACGCGGTCGAAGTTGGCGCCGACCAGACGACCCTGACCGTCGAGCACCGGGCTTCCCGAGCTGCCGCCGGTGGTGTCGCCGGTGGCGAGGAAATCGATGGTGACGTCGTTCATCTTCTTGTCGGCCCACGGGCTTTGGGGCGCTTCAGGGGCGGCGGCGCGAACGGCTTCGGGGGCGTCGAAAGGCGCTTCGCCGGTGTGCTTGGCGATTTTGCCGGCGAGGGTGGTTTGCGGGGTCATGAACACCGCGTCGCGTGGGCTGTAGCCCTTGATGTGAGCGAGGCTGACCCGGAGGGTGGCGTTGGCGTCGGGGTCGATCGGTTTGCCGGCGTGCGCGGCGACGGCGCGACGCCACACGGGACGCAAGCGCGATTCCGCGCCTTCGTGACCCTTGTCGGCGTCGTCGATCTGGCGACGGGTGACGTCGATGGCGAAGGCGAAGTCGATGAGCGGGTCTTGGCGCGCGCGGAGCGTGTCGACGTCTTCTTCGAACATGGCGAGGCGGCTTTCTTGGTCGAGCACGGCGGTGGCGTCGAGGACGCTGTGAACGAGCTCGGTGAGATCGACACCGCGTTCGTGGAGCGCTTCGACCGCGGGTACCTTCTGCACGTCGTCGAGGGCGTGGAGCCGCTCGAGCCAATCGACCATCAGGGCTTGATCGGCGGCGAGCCAGAGTCGGCTCTGGTTACGGATCTGGTTGCGACGCAGACGATCGCGGTTGCGCTCTTGAAAGTCGGGATCACGATCGGCGTCGGCTTTTTCGCGCTCGCTCGCCCAGCGCACCAGGTCGAGCGCGAGGTCGAGCGGCAGGGGCGCGTGGCCGAGCAGAAAATCGCGGGTGGCGGTGCGCTCCGCTTCGAGGCTCAGCGCTTCGAGCTCACGATGGGCGTCGACCGCGGCGCGGTGGTCGGCGTTGTCGGCCGCCCAGGCGAGCACGGCGGCTTCGGCGTCGGCCTTTTTCTCCACCAGTCGGCCACGGGCGATGGCTTCGAGCTGGCCCCGAGCGTTCTTTTCGCGATTGGCCAGCCCTTTGAGACGACCGGCGACGGCGATCCGCGCGTCGTCACCGGTGGTCGAGACGTCTTTGTAGATGTCCATCCAGGCGGGGTAGATGGCGGCGCGTTTGGCGAAGAAGTCCATCTGCGCTTTCATCTCGCCTTCGACCAGGGAGCGGTAGGTACGCCCCGGGTAGCCGGCCACCATGACGAATTGATCCGGGGTCACGCCCTCGGTGGAGACTTCGAGGTGACGACGCGGCTCATAGGGGCGGTTGGCCGCGTCGTGCGCCGCCGGCTGGTTGTCGGGGTTCGCCCACAGACGCACCAGGGCGAAGTCGCCGGCGTGGCGGGGCCACATCCAATTGTCGATCTCACCACCGTATTCCCCGACCGGCCCAGGTGGCGCCCACACCAGGCGAACGTCGGCGAAGTCGAGCATCTCGATCAGCTGGTAGCGCACGCCATCGTCGTAGCTGGCGACGTCACAGCGTCGATGCGGGGTCGTTTCGCAGGCGCGGATCAGCTCTTTCTTTTTGGCTTCGATCGCCTGGTAGCGTGCGAAATCATCGGCGCCGGCGGGCACCGCGGCTTCGATCTCGGCGGTGACGTCGGTGAACCGGTTGGGCACGGTGGCGTTGACCGCGCCGGCCGGGAGCTCGTCGGCGTGCGACGTGGCGAGAAAACCGTTGCGGATCAGGTCGCGCTCAGGGGTCGAGTGCTCTTGCAGGATGCCGTAGATGCAGTGGTGATTGGTGATCACCAGACCTTCGGCCGAGATCAGCCCCGCCGAGCAGCCACCGACCCGGACGATCGCCTCGAGCACGCCGCCGTCGCCGGGCGTCCACAGCTTCTCGGGTGGAATCTCGAGACCGATTTCGCGGAGCCAATTCGGGTCGTGCTCGAGGAGTTGATCAGGGGTCCATTTGCCGCCGGTATTGGCGACGGCGGTGCCGCTCAGGGCCAGGGCGCTCAGAGTCCAAGTGGCTAACATGCGCTTGATCGCTCCTCGTTTCACGGTAACTCCTTGCTCTTATGGTCTTTCGAATGACGTCGCAACGGATTTCGTCTTGGCCGAAACAGATTTCCAGAGCAGGCTGGACAAACCCGTCGGGATGGGTATACTACAGGGCCCCTCGCGGGGCGACGGCGCTCGTGTGCCTTCGTCCTAACCGGTCGACAGTGTCGCTGAGCCCGATTCATCCAGAATCCGATCTCCGCGGCCGACCCGACCACCGGGACTGTACCAACCCGGACGCGACAGCAGGAGATAGATCGATGCCCAATCGTTGCGCCATCACCGGTAAGAAGCCGATGGCCGGCAAGAACATCTCGCACGCGCACAACGTCACCCCTCGGTGGCAGAAGCCGAACGTGCAGACGAAGCGTGTCTACGTCACCGAGCTCGGACGGTGGGTCCGTCTCAAGCTCTCGACCCGAGCGTTGCGTACCATCAACAAAAAAGGCCTGATGCGTTACTTGCACGACGAAGGTCTGACGCTCAAAGACGTGACCTGAGCCGGCCACCAAGCTAGCCCACGGAAGAGATCATGAAAGCCGATATCCACCCGTCCTACCATCCCGTCGTATTTGTCGATGGCTCGACCGATTACGAGCTGATCACCCGCTCGACGATGGTCACCGACGAAGTTCGTGAGATCGACGGTGTCGACCACTATGTGGTGCGGCTCGAGATCTCGTCGGAATCGCACCCGTTCTACACCGGCAAGCAGCGCTTCGTCGACACCGCCGGTCGTATCGAGAAATTCCGCCGCAAGTATCGTGGCGGCAGCAAGAAGAGCTGAACATGGCTACCACAGGCAAAGTCGCATCCAACGAGCGCCGCAAGAAATTGGTCGATCGCTATCGCGAGCAGCGCGCCGAGCTCAAGGCGATGATCACCGATCCGAACACCTCGGACGACCAGCGCGAAGAGGCGATGTACGCCTTGCAGCGTCTGCCCCGCAACTCGAGCAAGGTGCGGGTGCGCAACCGTTGCGTGGTGAGCGGCCGCCCGCGCGGCTACTACCGGAAATTCGGTTTGTCGCGTATCGCGCTGCGTGAATTGGCGCTTCGTGGCGAGCTGCCCGGCGTCACCAAAGCCAGCTGGTAAGAGACCCACTTTCCATGCGGCGTCTCGACCCGCATCGGTGCCGGTCACCGAGAGGCATGATCATGCTCCTCTCGGGACTGGCGCTTTTGTTTTGGGCTTGCCCACCGCCGGCACCCGATGAGGGGCCAGTGCGTGACGGCGGGTCCGAAACGGCGGTCCGTGACGGGGTCGCCACCGACGGGGTCGCCGACGACGGGGTCGCCACCGACGGGGTCGCCGACGACGGGGTCGCCATCGACGGGGTCGCCGACGACGGGGTCGCCATTGCGGTCAGCGTACCGCCGCTCGCCTGGCTCGCTGAAGAGCTCGGTGGTGATCAAGTCACGGTGTCGGTCATCGTCCCGCCAGGTGCAACGGCCGACAACTTCGAACCCAGCCCACGCATCCTCGGCCAGCTCGACGGTGCGCGGATCTTCATCGGTGTCGGACACCCGCATCTGACCTTCGAGCAACGCTTCCTCATGCCGCGGCTCGACGAAGACGTCACCGTCGTCAGCCTCGCTGGCAGCCTCGATCACACTGCCCTCCATGCGAACGTCGATCCTCACCTCTGGCTCAGTCCCGCCTTGATGCGTGAAGCCGCAGGTGGCGTGGCCACGGCTCTGTGCGATCTAGGTGTCGACTGCGCGGTGATCGAAGAACGTCAGGCTGCCCTCGCCGATGTCTTCGACCAGCTCGACCAAGACATCGCCATCACGCTCAGCGACTTGTCCAGAAAGGCCATCTTCGTCGAACACCCCGCCTGGGGTTGGCTGCTCCGCACCCATGGCATCGAACAGGTCGCCATCGAAGACGAAGGCAAAGCCCCTGCCGCCGCCACCCTGGTCGCGCTCGTGACCCGTGCCCGTGAGGCCGGTGCGCGCCAGGTCTTCGTTCAGCCCGGTGGTGGCAGCCGCGTCGCCCGCGCCTTCGCCGACGAGATCGAAGCCGAGATCGTCGTCGTCGATCCTCTGGCGCGCGATTGGGCGGCGAATCTGATCGAGGTCAGCGCTCAGTTTCGCGCCGCGCTCACCGCTCCCTGAGGAGCGCGAGGATCTCGTCCATCATCGCGGCGAATCTTGGACATCTTTCATAGACCCGATCGGGATCGAGCTTGGCAAAAAGCTGAGTGCCATCAGCTAGCTTCTTGTATCGACGTCGCGTCTGCTTTTGGTAGATCTGGTTGAGAAGTTTGGAAGGTGGAGTGTCGAAGTTGATGCTTTCGGGCTTCTTTCGAGGCAGCGATTTCTGAATCGCTGGTGGAAAAACGTCTGGCTGCGCCAGGAGCCAAGCTTCGATCTCGTGTACCGCGGCGAAGAGACGGAAGCGCTCATCGCCGACTGATTGTTCATAGGTCGTCTTGAGCCATTCGTAACGTCTGGTTGCACTTGTCACGCTCGATGGATAGGTCGGACCGTAGAGGTCGAGCAGGGCGACGACCGCGGCGATCTTCTGGGATTTTGGACCGTGAAGTATGCGCTGAGCGTGTTCGGGAAGCTCACGAAGAAGATCGCCCCAGCCGTGGAAGCGCATCGGCTGGATGCCGATCGGCCGGGTAAGTCGCTTGTCGAGCCAGCGCTTGAGAAATGGACCGACACCCTGTTTTTCAGAGTGGCCTTCGACGAGCAGAACGAGCTTCATCCGTTGGCTTCGAGACGAATGTCTTCGGCCATGTTCTCGAGCTTGCCCGTGCGAAAGAGCTTGCCGAGACTATAGGCGCGTAGCCAGTAGTCGAGCTCTTCTTGATCGAGTGTTTGCAGCTGGGTTTTGCCTTCGTGGTTCTCGACCACGGTTACGGTAGGGGTCGCGGTTTCGCGGAACGCATCGAGAAACTCGGGTGAGTGCGTGGTGAGAACGACCTGAGATCGTAACGCGGCATCGGCGGCGAGCTCGGCGATGATCGGCATCATTGAAGGATGGAGTCCCGTTTCGGGCTCATCGATGGCGATCAACGGGGGTGGATTCGGATGCGCGAGAATGGTCAGGACATACAAAAACCGCCAGGCTCCGTCCGAAAGGTCGGGTCGCGACCGTGACAGTGATTTCCAGCGGATCCTGAGTTGAATCCGTTGCTCGCCGGCGGGTGTGAAATGCAATTTCTCGTACTCGGGGCCGAACGCGATTCGCATCGAGCGATCGATGTCTTCTTCGAATTCTGGCTTGGTCGTATAAAGCGTGTGGAGCACGGCGGTGAGATTCTCGCCGAGGGGATCCACCGCACCCAGATCCCAGCTGGTGATGGGTGGTTGACGGAGCGTTGACCCGAGGCTCGTATCGATCGCATAGTTGGCCGCGAAACCCGCCAAATACTTTTGATGATCAGCGTGGGTGTCTTGAGCCCGAAGCGTCGACAGATGAGTTTCGTGTGACGACTCGTGGGATTGGCTCGGACGCGTGTCGACGCTGTCGAACAGACCCACGATTTGATCCCTGACGTTGAAGTCGAAGATCGAGCTTGCTTGCTCGATCGTCAATCTATAGCGGACTTCGAGGTTTGGGAGGCGCGCGTCGGGAAGCTCGAGCTCGATGGAGAGCTCACGACTCTCGTCGTTCCACAGAAGCCCCAACAAGCCCCCTTGAGCCAGGATCCACTTCTCCAGATCACCACGCGCCGACGCCCCGAGCAGATCGAATACGCTGAGGAGGTTCGACTTCCCGCCCGCATTCGGCCCGATCAACACATTCAAGTCACCGGGTTTCCAGGTCACGCCGTGGAGTGATTTGAATCCTTGAACGCGAAGGGTCTCGATCTTCATGTCACCAGTATAACGATCGAACATGCTTCGTTGATTTCCTACAGAAACTGCTGAAAGAGCACCATGCCGCCTAGGGTCAACCCGACCCAGAGGGCGACGCGTTGCGCCGGTAGATGCTCGTAGCTTTCCGGGAGGAGCTCGAGGAAGACCATGAGCACCATGGCGCCGGCGGCGAAGCCGAGGCCGTAGGGCAGAAAGGGGCGGAAGGCGTCGACGAAGAGGAAGGCGGGCACGGCCATGAGGGGCTGGGGCAGGGAGGAGAAGATGCTCCAGCCGACGCACGCCAGGATGGACGCGCCCCGGGGACGCATGACGGCGCTGATCGCCAAACCTTCGGGGATGTTGTGGACGGCTATGGCGATGGTGATCAAGGTGGCGAGTTTGTCGCCACCACCGAAGGCCACGCCCACGGCGACGCCTTCGGAGAAGGAGTGCAGGGTCATGACGGCGAGGATGAGCAGGACTTTCTTGGCGTCGGCGGCTTGGAGGTCGCCGATGCTGAAGTCGTGGCCTTCGAGGTAGCGCTCGCCGAGCAGAATGAAGATGACGCCAACGGCGCCACCGGCGACGGTTTCGAGGGTGCCGTAGCCGGCGCCTTCGATCATCAAACCGAAGCTGGCGCCGAGCATGAGACCGGAGGCGATGGCGTTGGCGGTCGCCACCATGCGTGGCGAGACGGTGCGGATGAAGGCGAAGGGGATGGCGCCTAGACCGGTGGCGAAGGCGGTGAGCAGACCGGCGAGCAGAACGAGTTGCCAATCGTTCATCGCAACATCTCCTCGAAGACGATCACCGCCGCCGTCGCCAGGCTGATCAGAAGAGCGATCCGTACTTCGATGTCTTGGGCGGGAGGATCGTCGTCTGGCTCGCTCGGAGTTGGCGGGTGGTAGGCGGTGGGAAGCAGCTCGGCGATCACCAGAAACACCAGCGATCCGGCACCAAAGCCGAGCACGGCGCTTTCGAAGCCGGCGACGTCACGACCGATCAAGAAGGTGATCACGGCGAGCGCGGGCTGACCGAGCTTGCCGAGCACCGCCAGGCTCATGGTGGTGGCGCCCGGTACGCCGAGGCGGCGGAGATGGCTCGAGAGGATGAGCGCTTCGGCGATGTTGTGGAGTGCGAGAGCGCCCGCCAGCACGAGACCGAGATTGAGATCGACGACACTCGCGGCGCCGATCGCGACGCCTTCCATCGAGCCATGGAGCAGACTTTGGCGAAGCACCGCGCGACGTGACGGCGCGGTGCTTTCATCGATCCCAGCGTAGGTCTGGACGAAAAAGGTGTAGAGACCGCCCCCGAACATGCCCAAAACGAGGAGCAGCGGGCGTTCGAAGCTGCGCAAGCCCTCGACGGCGAGCACATAGCCGGCACCGAGCATGAGGCCACCGGCAATGGCCTGCGCGCTCTGGACCCAGCTGCGGTGGACGGCGCCGCGTAGACGGAGCGGCAGCACGCCCAAGGCGGCCACCAGGGCAGCGAGCAGCGATGCGATGAGGACGACGAGCGCGGGTGTATCCACGTAGAGCTACCGTCGGTCGGACGTGATGTGTGTCGATCGTATCGTCGAACGGGCCCACTGAGGTGAATGCCGGTTCATTCCTCGATATTCGGCTTTACCCGATCGGCGATCTTCTCTATCCTCGACCTCTTGTCGCAATCACCTACACCGCTCCGCGCCATGACCTTTGGCCACATCGTGGCGTTGGGGATCAACTGTGTCATCGGCTCGGGCGTGTTTCTTCTTCCCGGGCTCGCCGCCGAGGGACTCGGACCGGCGTCGGTGCTCGCCGTGCTCGCGGCGGGGCTGTTGATTTTCCTGATCGCACTGTGCTTTGCCGAGGTGGGGAGTCGTTTCGATGGCTCGGGAGGCGCCTATCGCTATGCGCGTGAGGCGTTTGGTGATTTGGTGGGCTTCGAGGTCGGTTGGCTCGCCATGCTCGCCGGGATTCTCGCCTGGGGCGCGTTGATCGACGCGGTGACCGTGGCGCTCAGCGTGTTCATTCCCGAGGTCGCCAGCGGTTGGCCACGGGCGGCGGTGATCGTCGGGGTGATGGCGGCGTTCGCGGTCTTCAACCTGCGTGGCGTGGCGCTCGGGGCGCGGGCCTCGACGACGTTTTCCGTCGTCAAGGTGGCGGCGATGTTGGCTTTTGTCGTGTTTGGCACGCTGCATGTCGATGCCGCGACCTTCTCGCCGTTCGCCCCCTCGGGGTGGGGCGCCTTTGGTGGCGCCGTGGTGCTCTACCTCTACGCCTACCTGGGTTTCGAAAATCTGGTCGTACCGGCGGGTGAGATGCGTGATCCGGGACGCGCGGTGCCGTGGGCGGTGACGACGATCATGGCGTCGGTCACCTTGCTTTACGTGGTGGTGCAGACGGTGGCGGTGGGCACGCTGGGTGCCGATCTTTCCGGCATGCCCAACGCGGTGGCGGCGGCGGCCGAGGTGGTGCTCGGTCCGGTGGGTGGAAAATTCGTTGCGGCCGGCATCCTGGTGTCGATTCTCGGAGTCAACGCCGCCAGCGCGATCGTCGGTCCACGACGGGTGTCGGCGATGGCCGACGATGGCGCCCTGCCTCGGGTGCTGGGCAAGGTGCATCCGACGTTCCGCACGCCCTGGGCGGCGATCTTCCTGGTGTATGGCGGTGCCACGCTGGTGGCGCTCACCGGCTCGTTTCGTGAGCTGGTGGTGATCGCGGTGGTGGCGCGCTTTCTCCAATACGCGCCGACCTGCGCGGCGGCGATCGCGCTCCGTCGTCAGGACGATGTGCCGCCAGCGCGTTTTCTGCTGCCCGGTGGCCCGATCATTCCTGTCCTCGCGCTGCTGCTGTCGACCGTGCTTCTCCTGCGCGCCGCGCCGATCCACCTGGTGTTCGGCCTGATCGCGGCGTTCGCCGGCCTGCCGGTGTGGTGGTGGCAAAAGCGGCGCGAGCAGGCTCGATCATCAAGCTAGACCGAGCTGGGTCGGGCTGGGCTAGACCGAGCTAGACGCGACTTTCGTCTTTTTCAAAAAAAGCTTCATCCGATCGGACGGACCATCGCATAGGGGGTGGTGTAGACCGATCGACCCGGTTCGTGACGCCTCGCGACGCCGACCGGGTCCGGTTGATCGAAACGGCCCTGGCGTCCTTTCGCCAGCGGTCACCATCACACTGGGAGATACGAAGCATGACACGCATGTTTACTCTGATACTGATTCTGGCGTTGCTCTGCGCCTTGCCGCTCGCCGCCTCGAGTCATCGCGAAGCACCCGCCATTCTCGGAAGCCCGCAAGTCGACGGCACCGATTTCTATATGTTCCGCAGCTACGAGCCGGGGCGAGAGGGTTTCGTCACCCTGATCGCCAACTACAACCCGCTCCAAGATCCCTATGGCGGGCCGAATTACTTCCCGCTCGATTCCGATGCCTTCTATGACATTCACATCTCGAACGATGGCGATGCGGTCGAAGACATCACCTTCCGTTTCAAATTCACCCAGAATCTCGCCGGGATCTCGCTGTCGGTGGGGGAGGGCGCCAACACCGCCGATGTGGCCGTGCCGCTCGCCAATGTCGGTCCGTTCGGCATCGGTCTCGGCATCGATGGTCTGAACTATCGGCGTAGCTACACGTTGCGGGTGGTGCGTGGCGATCTGTCGGCCAGTCCGACCACCGCTTTCGCTACCCAAACCAACGGCACGCCACGGTTCGGCGTGCCCTTCGACAACGTCGGTACCAAGTCGGCGCCCAACTACGCCGCCTACGCTAACCTCTTCGTCTCGGACGTCGTGATTCCGGGTTGTGCCAACGGTCGGGTGTTCGTCGGTCAGCGTGCCGAGTCGTTCGCGGTCAACCTCGGTGAGGTCTTCGATCTGGTCAACTTCAACCCGCTCGGCGCCGAGGATGGTGAGACGTCCGATACCGCCGACAAGAACATCACCTCGCTCGCCCTCGAAGTGCCGATCGACTGCTTGACCGGCACCAGTGACGTCATCGCCGGTTGGACCACGGCGCGTCTGCCCCGCTCGCGCGATCTGGTGGACAACCCGACCTTCGAAAAGCCGAACGAGTCGTTTGGCGACTTCGTCCAGGTCTCGCGTCTCGCCAATCCGCTGGTCAACGAGGTGGCGATCGGCCTGCCCGACAAGAACCTCTTCAACAACAGCCAGCCACGAAACGACGGGCAGTTTCTCACCTACGTCACCAACCCGACGTTGCCCGAGCTGCTCCAGATCCTCTTCGGCGTCGAGGCGCCCAACAACTTTCCTCGGAACGACTTGGTCCAGGTTTTCCTGACCGGTGTCGAAGGACTCAACGACGACGGCTCGGTGGGTGAGATGATGCGTCTCAACACCGCGATCGATGCGACCCCGCGTGACGAGCAGAGCCACCTCGGTGTCGCCGGTGGTGACCTCGCCGGCTATCCCAACGGTCGGCGTCCGGGTGACGACACTGTCGACATTTCGCTGCGCGCCGTCATGGGCGTGCTCTGTCATCTCGGTGTCGGCTGTACGCCGGAGGATGCTCCCGATGGTCTCTTGCCCTACACCGACGGCGCGATCCAGAACGCGGCGCAATTCGATAACGCTTTTCCCTACTTGACGACACCCTACCCGGGTGCGCCGCAAGACTGATCGATGCGCCTGTTCCGCTATGGACTCGGTGTCGTCGCCATACTCCTGGCGACGACACCGCTCATCGCCCACGATGTGTGGCTGGTGCCATCGAGCTTTCGTCCCGCCGTGGACGAGCTGGTGTCGGTGCGGCTCTTTGTCGGTCATGGTGGTGACGAGGAGCCGCTGCCACGACGACCCCATCGAATCGATCGCTTTGTTGCGGTCACGTCGACCGGTGACGTCGACGTGATGGGCCGGCCGGGGAGTGATCCGGCCGGTTATCTACGTCTGGCGGAGCCCGGCGCGGCAACTGTCGTCTATCGCAATCACGCCACCATCACCGAGCTCGGTCCGGCGAAATTCGAGGCCTACGCGCGGGAAGAAGGTCTCGACAACGTGCTCGCCTATCGCGCCGCACACGGAGAGGAAGAACGTCCTGGTCGTGAACGCTACCGACGCTTTCTCAAGAGCCTGCTGTGGGTCGGGGAGACTGGCGAGTGGAGCGATCGGTCCGTCGGTCTCGATCTCGAGCTGGTGGTCGACGAGCTGTCGCACGATGAGCTGTCGCTACGACTCTACGCGCAAGGCGAGCCGGTGACCGATGCGCTGATCGATCTTTGGCCTTTGGGCCAAAACGTCGCGCGAGCGGTGCGTACCGATGCGTCCGGTCGAGCACGATTTTCGATCGGCTCCGGGGCGTGGGTGGCGTCGGCGATCGTCGCCCGACGGGCGGTCGACGATCCCGAGGTCGACTGGTCGACGGCGTTCACCACCCTGAGCTTCGGGGTCGATCCGTGATCGCGTGCCGCGATCGAGCATCATGCGCTATCGTCTATACGTGGAAGAATGCGACGACTCCGTACTTTTGGCGGCCATCGCTGAGAGCGACCTCGAGGCGTTCCGGACCTTCTACGATCGTCATGCCGGTCGACTGCTCGGCGCCGCGACCAAATTGTGTCGCGACGCCACGGTCGCCGAAGACGTATTGCAGGATGTCTTCCTCCAGGTGTGGCGCAAGGCCGGGACCTACTCGCCCGAACGGGGCGATGTCGGGGGCTGGCTCTTCGTCATCTGTCGCAACGCCGCGTATCAAGTGCAACGTCGCAAGAAGCCCGAAGTCCAGGTCGAGACCGAGCCCGATCCGCCGCCCGAAGACATCGATGCCGCCGATCCGGAATGGGCCGTTACGCTCGAGCGTTCGCTATCGTTGCTTTCCGCGCCGCAGCGTCAGGCGGTACAGCTCGTGTACTACGGTGGGTACAGTTGCTCCGAGGGCGCCGAGCGGATCGGCGTGCCGCTACCCACCTTCAAATCGCGTGTCCGATCCGGTGTCGACCGTCTCCGCCGCGCGCTGGCTATGAAATGACCGTCATGCATCCCGACACTTTGCCCGACGACGACACGCTGCTCGCCTACACGCTCGGCGAGCTTTCGCCTTTGCATCGCTCGGTGATCGACGCCCATCTCGTGTTGCGGCCCGATACCGCCGGCAAAGTCGAGACCCTCGCCGCACCGGGTGGGACATGGCTTCGGCAACAGCCAACCCGAGCGCCAGCGCCCGATCTCTTCGCCAAGATCACGGCTCAATTGCCGGATGCCGATCCCTACGTCGACCTGCCACTCCCGGCCGCGCTACGGTCCGCCTTGCCACGACGCTCGAGCCCGCCGCGTTTTGGCCGTCTGCCGGGGAGTCGGGTGGACACGACCGTTTTGGCTCGTGATGGCGCCGACAGCCTGGTGCTCGTCACCCTGCCACCCGACACCCGACTGCCCAACCACCGTCATCTCGGGCTCGAAGCGCTCACCGTGCTCACCAGCGGCTACGAAGATCATCTCGGCGAGACCTGGACCGGCGACTACCGCACCTACCCACCCGGCAGCGCTCACGACCCCGTCAATATCGGTGATGAGGCCGGATGGATCCTGGCGTATCTGCAGGCCGGCGTGCGGTTCACCGGTTGGCGAGGCGTGGTGATCTCGATCGTCGAGAAGCTGCGGGCGCGAAAGCGCGCGGTTGCTCAGGTCGGGTGAATCCCGCCGCGAATCTCACCAGCCCCGGTCCTACCGAAGCTCCCCGCGAAGCTCGCCGGTAGCGGACGGCTGTTGGGAACCGACAACCAAATCCGCAGCAGATGACGCCGTTTCTCCGGCTCGTCCCAATCCTCGAATTCGGAGCGTGAGTGGAAGGTGGAGAAGTTGTTGACGAAGAGCATGTCGCCGGGCGCTTGTCGGAAGCTGTAGTGGAGCTCGGGCTCGGCGCATACGGCGTCGAGAAAGTCGAGCGCTTCTTTTTGCTTGGCGGTCATGTCGGGGAGCTCGGGGAGCTCGTAGGCACGGTCGATCAGCACCCGTAGGACATAGCCGACGAAGTGGCCGTCTTCGATGGCGAAGATCGGTTGATGACACCACGGATCCGGGTTGCTGGTGTCGACGTTGTGGGTTTTGTAATACCAGGGCCGGTAGAGCTCGTCGAGCAGGTCGGGGCGGCGCGCGAGGATTTCGTTGTGCACCACGATCGAGCTGATCAGAAAGTTCTCACCACCGGTTCGTGCCTGGTTCAGACACAGGAAGCCGATGACGTCACAGCGATCACAGTGAAAGCGCAGGGCGTTGCGGGTGTTGGGGCCACGAGCCTTGGCGTGGCCTTTGCCGAAACCTGCGTCACGCACATGAAAGATTCGTTCACCCGTAGCGCTTTGGGAAATCGGTGTGCCGAGGTGGCGCGACAGGCCCCAGAAGACGCGGGTGTTGGCGGTTTCGTCGAAGCGCTCCGACGGCCAGCCACGGAGAAAGAAGCCACCCGGGCCGTCTTCGAGTGCCTGTTGCACGCTGGCCATCTTGGCGCCGAAGTGGGGCAGGGCGAAGTCGTCGCGGGTGATGTCTTCGGTAGCGATGCCACGATCGTCGATCGAGCTCAGCGCCTGGGTGATCTCGGCGATCTCGTCGTCGCTGAGGGTATGGGTCCAATCCGGATGGTGGGTGAGCTCGTCACCGCGCCATACGGCGTCGTGATGAATCGGTTGTCGCATAGATCGTCTTTCGTCGGCGGTCGGTGGCTGGATCGCTACTTCGCGCGAGCCAACTCCGCTTCGGCGGCGATGTGGCCAAAGGCGGCCCAGCTCGTACCGTTCGTGATCACTTCGAAGATCTGGATCGCCTGCTCGGGCTGCCCGGTGGCGAGCTGCAAGGCACCCATGCCATAGGCCACCGTGGCGCCGCTCACCGAGCTGGCGTCATAGGTGCGTTCTTGGTCGTCGGCGCGACCGGCGAAGACACGAAGTAGCACCTGGTAGTCGGTGTTCTCGATCAATGGCGCGTCGAGCGGCGCACGCGCGAGTACGCTCGTCGCCGCGTCGGCACGACTTTGGCGAACCAAGGAGAGATAGAGCCAATAGGACGCCGCGACCAGCATGTCGTCGTTGTCGGCGAGTCCGGCACAGGCTGTGAACGCCTCACCCGCGGCGACGAAATCACCGGTGAGGTAACGCGCCAAGCCGAGGTGGTACCAGAGATTGGTCTTGAGGGTGCCGGTGGGTTGATTGAAGAGATTCGGCAAGCCATCGGGCTCGCGAAGGTCGGGCTTACCCGCGATCAGAGTCAATCCAGCTTCGAAATCGCGGATCGCGTCGTCGAAGCGACGCAGGGTGATGTAGCGGTGACCGCGATGACGAAGAAACCTCGCGTCGTCGGGGAACGTCTCGTGCCCGGCGGTAAACGCCGCAGCGGCTTCACGATAGCGACCCAAGTAGCCGAGATGACGCCCGAGCCAAATGCGCGCGTCGGCATCGTCGGGATGGGCTCGAAGCCGTTCCACCAGGGTGGCCAACGCCTTTTCGTGACGTTCGATGGTTTCGTCGGCAAGCTCGGGTCGCGTCAGCTCGCGACCGAGCAACGAGGTCGCTTCGACTTGTGCGTCGGCCGTCGGGGTGACCACCGTGGATACGACGAACAGGCTCATCAACACATACAGCCATCTCATGGAGCAAGCGTACCGCGAAGCGCCGAGCGGTGTGT
>JBCDBH010000041.1:0-26039 GCA_039184055.1 Acidobacteriota bacterium | reverse complement strand
CAACGAGCTCAACACCACGCTCGTGCTCAACGGCACCGATCTCGAGCTCACCGACGCTGGTGGCACGCTCAGCACCGACCTGTCGTCGCTTCAGGATGGCGTCACCGACGCCGACGCCGACCCCACCAACGAGCTCATCAGCAGCGTCACGTTGACCAACACCAATGATGTCCTACGCATCGTCGAAGCCGGCATCACCAACGATGTCGACGTCTCGACGTTCAAAAACATCAACCTGGTGCTGTCGGGCAGCAGCCTCGATCTCACCGATGGCGGCGGCACCCTTTCGGCCGATCTGTCATCGCTCAACGACGCCAACACCGCCCTGAATCTCGTTGGCACGACCCTTTCGCTGACCGATTCCGCCGGCACCCTCAATGTTGACTTGAGCTCGATCGATGGCATCAACGACCTCGACACGATCAACACCAACGAGCTGATCACCAGCGCCGTGCTCACCGGCGCCAACGTGCTCGAGATCACCGAGGGTGGCAACCTCACGAGTGTCGACCTGTCGTCGCTGGCGAGCCAATCGGCGGCGCTCTACGACAATCTCGGTTGGTCCGGCGCGTCGGCCTCGGTTGGAACCGGCGCCAACACCACGCTCAGCGCCACCGAAGGGCAGAAGATCTTCGAGATCGTCGAAACGGCGACCTCGAATCGCTTCGAAATCGACTTCAACCGCGTGATGCCCGGAACGATCATCACCAACCTACCGATCACCATCAACGAGCCGGGCTTTTACTACCTGATCGGCAATCTCACCAACACCACCAACAACGGTGACGGCATCACCATCGATGCCAGCGACGTCACCATCGACCTGATGGGCTACCGGCTCGCCGGTACACAGTTGTCGGGCATCAACAGCGACGACGGCATCGTCGTCCTGGGCTCGGAAACCAACATCAAGATTCGTAACGGTGGAATCGTCGGCTGGAACGGTGATGGCATCAACGCTCTCAATGCCGATTTCTCGATCTTTTCCGATCTCCACGTCCGGGCCAACAACGGCGACGGTCTGGTGGGCGACTTCAACAACCTGATGGTGCGGGTCACCGCCTTTACCAACGGGATCGACGGGATCGAAGGTGACGACGGCACGGTGATCTTCCATTGCACCGCCGGTCAGAACGGTGACAACGGCATTCAGACCAGTGAGGGTTGCGCGGTCATCAACAGCGCCTCGTTCGACAACGAGTCCGATGGAATCGACGTCGCCGCGGGCAGCATCATCGATTCCTGTGTCGCCTCGGACAACGGCATCTTCGGTTTCGACGTCGCGCTCGGTGGTCAGGTGGTCAATTCGGTGGCCTACGACAACATGTCGAACGGCTTCGACATGGCCTCGGCATGCATCATCCGGAGCTGTATCGGCAGCCTCAACACCGGCCACGGTGTGCGCACCTTCGCCAACTCCTGGGTGATCGGCAACAAATTCCACGAGAACGATCTGGACGGCATCCGGATCTCCTCGACCGGCGTTCACGTCGAAGGCAATCAGGTCACCGACAACGACCAGGTCGGCATCCAGGTGACCTCGAGCGGCTGCCTCATCATCCGCAACACGGCATCGGGCAACGTCACCAACTACAACATCATCACCACCAGCGCCTTCGGCCCGATCCTCGACGTCACCAACGCGGGTGATTTGGCCGATGTGACGGGGGCCGACCACCCCTGGGCCAACTTCGTCTTCTGACGAAGCGGGCTTCGGTCGTTAGTTTCCGAGACGCGTCATCAGCGATCCGAGAATCGGTGTCGCGGTGGCGCGAATCGCATCCCGGCGAATGTCGCGTTTGGTCGACATCCAATACTCCCCTGCCTCGCTGGCGAGAAATTCGACGAAGAGCTCGAGCTCTTCGTCACTGAGCGACTCGTAGGTCAGGCTCAACCGTTGGTGGTAGGGATGACGGTGCCGCTCGGCGAGCCCGGAGTCTACCGGCGCGACCGGCTCGCCCTTGCTCACCCTCGCCTTCTCATCCAACCACTCGACAACGCGGACCATGATCTTGTCGTGACTGCGTTGCGTGGCGGAGGCATCGGAATTCGAATCGACCGCTTCGATCAAGGCGATGCGCTCGTCGGATTGACGCTGATAGATCGTCTCGCCCTCGCGAGCGATTTGTTCGAGAAAAGGAGCCTCGCGGCTCGCGCGTTCGAGCTCCACGACCCGCTTGCCGACGGGCGATAGGTAAAACTCGAAGAGCGCGACGCGATCCGGTGCGTCCATGATCTCGAGCATTTCCTCGATCTGTGGCAGTGCGATCGGGCCGAGCCGTAGGGTCGTATCGGCCCCGTCGAGCGCCTTGTCGAGCTCCTCGGCATAGACCCCACACCACTCGGACTCGATACATCGGCCCCGCAGCACCTCGCGACTCTGCGCAATATCGAAAGACAGCTCGTGCGCCAATTCGGTGAGGGTGATGAGTTGCTCGGCGGTTTGCGCCTGGGCGGGAAGGCCGGTCGCAAGACCAAGCACGGCAGCCAAAAGAACCAGGAGGAAGGTCTGAGTGGTCGTTCGTTTTGCGCTCATATCGAGATCATACCCGTGATACAACAAACTGCTCATGAGGATCGTGAAACGCCTTCAGGCAGCCGCCAAACCTCTCCAAGCAGCTGACGTTCCCGCCGCGTTGCTGAGCACGGTGGTGTCGCTGGCGGTCTATGTCTACACGCTGGCGCCGACCGTCACCTTCAAGGATTCGGGTGAGCTGATCGTCGCCGCGCTCCATTGGGGCGTGCCGCATCCCACCGGGTATCCGCTGTGGACCGCGCTCGCCGGACTGTTCAGTCTTTTGCCACTCGGATCGGGCGCGTGGGAGATCAATCTCTTCTCCGCCGTGTGCGCGGCTCTCGCCACGGGGCTGACCGCCGCGTTGATGGCCAATATGGGGCGACGGCTGGGCGCCGAGCGGCGACCGGCGACGCTGATCGCGACCGGGGTGAGCCTGGTGTTCGCGTTCAGCGTCGCGGTGTGGAGCCAGTCGGTTTTTGCCGAGGTGTATACGGTCCACATCCTAGTTGCGGCGGTGTTCTGGTGGGCGCTCTTTCGCTGGTATCTCGAGCCTGAAAACCTGAACGGCTTCCTGCTCTGTGTCTTCGTGCTGGCGCTCGGGATGACCAACCATCACCTGATGCTGGCGCTGGCGCCGCTGCCGCTGCTGGTCGCCTTTTTGCGTCGGCGTGAGGTGGCGCTCGAGCTCTTCGCCTGGTCGGCGACCGCTGGCGCCGTCTTCTATCTCGCTTTCGCGTCGATCGCCGACCATCAGGGCGCCTGGGAAACCGCGATCCGCACCGGGCAGCTGATGCTCTTGATGCTGGTCGCCTTTCTCCTCTTGCGTGGCCGACTCAGACATTGGCGCGTCGGGTTGGCGATCATCCCGGTGATCGCGCTCGGTCTTTTGCCCTATGTCTACATGCCCTTGGCGTCGAGCACCAATCCACCCATGAATTGGGGCTACACGCGGACCGCCGACGGCTTCTATTACTCGGTGAATCGCTCGCCCTATCGTGGCCCGTTGTCGGATCAGCTCGAAGGCACGCTCGGACGACTGGTGGGCACCAAAGAAGAGAGCCCGGTCGACAGCCAACCGGTGCAGCAGACCGCCTCGACCGAAGCCGAGAACATCGGTCTCAATCGTTCCAAACCTCGCCTCCTGTGGGATTTCGCGATGCGTTATCTCGCCGAAACGGCGCGTGGCTTCACGTGGTGGACATGGCCCCTGATCGCCCTCGCCCTGTGGCGATTCGGAGCCGAGCGTCGATGGCTCGTCGTGGTCGGGGCGGGTTTTGGGCTCTCGGCCTTCTTCCAACCGGCAAGCGCGGCGGCGGCGGGTGCCGGAGCGCGTCTCGAGTGGCTGCTACAGATGCCGTATCTCGGCTACTCCTACATCCCGCTGGCGCTGCTCCTCGGCTACGGGCTGCACGCCGCCTACCGACTGGCGCGCCGGTATTCACCCTTCGCGGGCACGCTCGTGGTGGTGGTGGCCTTGCTAATGCCACTCTTCGGTCTGACCCGCAATTGGGAGGAATGCAGTCAGCGCGGCCGCTGGTTCGCCTGGGAATTCGGTCACGACATGCTGGCGCCGCTACCAGAAGGCGCCGTGCTCTTCGGCGGTAGCGACGCCGGCCGCTTCATCCCGACCTACATGATCTTTGGCGAGAGCGTCGAGCAGTCACGACACAAACGCGATCCCGACTTCGATCGTCGCGATATCTACCTGATCACCCAGACTCAGCTCATCGCGCGTTTTTATCGGTCCTATATTCGCGATCATTACAGCGCCGAGCGACCCGAACCGGGGCCACTCGGCAAGCTTCTCGGTCGTCAAGACGCCTATCCCGACAAGCCGCTCACCCTGCCGAGCGAAAACGACATCGCGGACCTTTTGGTGGGGATCGGCGAGCGGCGCGGCTCGATCAGCGAGCTGGCCTCGGATATTGCATATTGGATCTACCTCGCCAACAAGGACGAGCACGAGTTCTTTGTCGAAGACAGCATCGACATGCCCTGGACCCGCCCGTTGGCGATCCCGGCGGGCCCGGTCTACCGTCTCGCCAAAGAACCCCGTCGCGAGCTCACCGACGAAGAAATCGCCACTGACTTCGCCTATTGGGATCGACGGATCGAAGAGCTGCTCGCCGAGCCACGGTTTCTCTCCGACATCGACGCGCGGATGGCGATCATGGCGTTGCGCTACCAAAGCGCGCGGATTTATCGCGACCGTGGTCTGACCGCCGACGCCGAGGACGCTTACCGCCAGGCGATCGAGATCATGCCCAACGAGCTCAAGTCGATGTTGGGCTTGGGCAACTTGCTCGCCGGTCAGGGTCGATGGTTCGAAGCTCGTGAGATCTTCGCGCAATACACCGACGACGCACCGCTGATCGCCGAGCTCGACCGACAGTGGCTGGTGCAGCAAGAGATCTCCGACAACACATCGAGGCTCTATACCCAATTGGTGCTCGATCCTCTCGATCAACGCATGATCCGCGACGTTCTTTTGATGCGTACGGGTAGCGGGGATACCGACGAGCAAGGGCGGGTCGATAGCCAACGGGTTTTCGATCTGGTCGACGACCTCAAGCTCCTCGAGCGTGACGGTGGCAACACGGTCGCCCTCCGCCGCGTGCTCGGCTTGTTGCGCGACGAAGAGACGCATGGGCTCGCCGACTACATTTCCCACAAGCGGCTCCAGGTACCCTCTCTACGTCTGGTTCAGCTCCTGGTCGCCGATCAGCGTATGCAGCCGACCCGGCTGACCGACGACGGTCGCGCGCTGCGGCTCGCGCTGGCCAAGGTCTTGCTCGGTCTCGGAGAAGCCGAGCTCGCTCTCGATGCCGTTCAAGGGCAACGACGCGACGACGAGATGCTCGCCATCCGCGACGAAGCGCGACGTCTACGCACGACTCAAGAAGAGCTCGATCCGGTGCTCGACCGTTGGCGCACGCAAACCGGGTTGGTCCAGCGTCAGGTGACCGAAGGCGATTCGTTCGCCGCGCGTCTCAACACCCTCGGTCGTGCGTTGGCGATTCACGAACAGGCACCGAGCGGACGGAGCCTGGCCGTGGTGGTGGCGACCGCGCGTCAGCTCCGCCTGCCACGACGAGCGCGAGAGGTGCTGCTCGAGCTCAACGAGAGCGGTGCACACTCCACCGAGCTGCTCGTGGTGGGGGCGCGCTTGGCGTCCCGTGACGTTCTCCCCCACCAATTCCTCCCGCTCGCCGACAAGCTCGAAGCGCTGCAATCACCCGCCACGGAAGTTGCGTTGACCGTCGCCACGTTGCGTTTCGCCGCCAACGATCAGGAAGGGCTACAGCGGGCGATCGGCGTGCTGCTCGGTCAGGTGGGACGTGAAGGCGTGGTGGCCTTGTTCGACCGCGAGCCTCTGCTCGCCCCTCTGGTCAGCGACCCTCGCTTCCGTCGCTTTCTCTTCGGTGTGCCGCTCACGCCGTCACCGGCACCGCCGGCCGAGGCTTCGTCATGAACGGACCCTCCGAGAGCTTTCTCATCGAGGATGATCCTCGCGTTTCGGAGCTGCTTGAACGGGGCTGGGTGCAACAGCCCGTCGAACGACACGACGAGCTGCTCCTCATTCGCGAGCTGGCCGCGACGCTAGCCGCGCGTCATCTCGGGCTGGCGCCGCCTGACGACCCTGAGGCCTTTCTCGACCACATCGCCGATCACCTGCCGGTGACCGATCTCAACCCGCTTCGTCTGGCGGTCTTTCGTGGTCTCAACGAACGCGCCTGGCTCCGCCCGGCGTGTTATCGACTCGCCGAGCGCGCCCTGCATGCGCTGGTGGGTAACGAGCTGGCGATGCAGCGACGGGTCAATCTCTCGATCCAGATGCCGGGAGACGACAGCTCGCTCCTGCCCCTCCACGCCGACTCGTGGTCGGGTGATTCACCCTACGAGCTCGTTCTATGGATTCCGCTGGTCGATTGCCAGCGCACCAAGAGCATGTTCATCCTGCCCCGAGCCGAGCAGGAGCGGCTGGTGACCGACGAGGTCGTGACGACGGCGGGTTCGGTCGAAGCTCTGTTTCGCGTCGTCGAGCCGGCGATCCACTTTCTCGACGTGCCTTTTGGCGAAGTGCTGCTCTTCGATCAGAACCTGCTCCACGGCAACCGCGTCAACCAAGAGACCACCACGCGCTGGTCGCTCAACTGTCGGTTCAAGGGCCTCTTTACGCCCTATGCCGACAAAAAGCTCGGTGAGTTCTTCGAGCCGATCACCGTGCGCCCGATGAGCCGACTGGGGATGACGCTCCGTTTTCCCGCCAAGCACGATGGCTGAGCGCGGCTATCGCGGCTATATCGGCTGTCGACCGATCGGCGCGCATCGCGTGCCCCAGCACGTGCAGAATCTGGTCATCCGCGACTACGCCCAGCGCAAGGGACTGGCCTATCGTCTGAGCGCCGCCGAGTACGTGATGCCGGGGTCGTATTTGATGCTCGAGCAGGTGCTCGGTGATCTCGACTCGCTCGACGGGCTGATCGTCTACTCGCTTTTCATGCTGCCCGACGACGCCCGTCACCGCGCGACGATCTGGCGACGCGTGCTCGACGCCGGCGCCAGCCTGCATGCGGCGGTCGAGGATCAGGTACTCGCCAACAAAGACGACATCGAACGACTCGAGACGCTTTTCCTGGTGAACCGCGCGCTCGCCTACGCCTGGCGCCCGGATGCGACCGCCTCGATGATTCCCTGAACCGAAATGCCAAAGTCGTCGAGCAAGGCGCGCTGGCTGCCGTAGCGTTCGGCGAAGACGTCTGGGATACCGAGGCGCACCAGGCGACAAGCAATCCCTTCTTCGGCGATCACCTCGGCGACCGCGCTCCCGAGCCCACCGATGATCGTGTGCTCTTCGACCGTGACCACCCGCGGCACCCGGCGCATGACGGCGAGCAGGGCTTCGACGTCGAGCGGCTTGACGGTCGGCAAGTGCAGGATTTCGATCTCGATACCGTCCTTGCTGAGCTGGTCGGCAGCCTCGAGCGCCAGTCCGAGGGTGATCCCGGTGGTCACCACCAGGGCATCATCTCCGTGTCGTCGAGTCAGCCCACGTCCGATCGCAAAGGGCACGTTCGGATCGCTCACCACCGGATCGTGACCCTTGGCCAAGCGGATATAGATCGGCCCGGGATGATCGACGGTGAGCGGCATCAGCCGTCTCATCTCGTCGGCGTCACACGGCGCGACAATGGTCATATTGGGCAGCGCGCGGAGAATGGCGATGTCCTCGATCGCCTGATGGGTCGGGCCGAGCGGCGCGTAGACCAGACCGCCGCCGTTACCGATCAAACGGATCGGCGCGTTGTGCAAGCAGGCGTCGACGACGATCTGATCGAAGGCGCGACGGGTGAGAAAGGTGGCGATGGTGTTGACGTAGGGAATGAAGCCTTCGAGCGCCAGCCCCGCCGCCATGCCGATCAGATTGGCCTCGGCGACGCCCTCCATGAAAAAGCGTTCGGGAAGCTCGGCCTTCATCGCGTCGAGCGTACCCGGACCGAGATCGGAACCGAGAAAGACGATGCGTTCGTCTTGACGCGCCAGCTCGTGCACCATGTTCAGCGAGGTCCAACGCATCAGCCGAGCTCCTCGAGCAGCTCGTCGATCACGGTTGGGGCCAGCCGGCTTTTGTGATGCCAGGTCGGCTCGTGCTCACAGCGCGCGATGCCTTTGCCCTTGACCGTATGACAGACGATCGCCGACGGTCGGCCGCGCTCGAAAGGAAGCTCGGCGAAGGTCGACCGTAGCGCCTCGACGTCGTGCCCGTCGACCTCGGTGGGGGCGAACCCGAACGCGCGCCACTTCTCGGCCACCGGCTCCATGCTTTGCACCTCGGCGGTCGGCCCATAGCTCTGCAGCTTGTTGTCGTCGATCAACACAGTCAGCGCGTCGACGCCGTGTTTGCCGGCGGCCATGGCGGCTTCCCACACCGAGCCTTCGTTCGATTCGCCATCGCCGAGCACCACGAAGGTCCGCCAGCTCTCGCTCCGCAAACGCGCGGCGAGGGCGAAACCGAGCCCGATCGACAAGCCGTGACCGAGACTCCCGGTCGACGCTTCGATACCCGGCACGCACACCTCGGGATGCCCACCCAAGAGGCCGTCGACGTGGCAGAAACGCTCGAGCTCGCCGCGATCGAAGAAGCCCTTCTCGGCGAGCAGCACATAGAGGGCCAGGCAGCCGTGCCCTTTGCTGAGCAGGAAACGATCGCGCTCGGGCCAGTCCGGACGCAGAGGATCGACCCGAAGCACATCGTCGTAGAGCACCCGAAGGATCTCGACCAAAGACAACGCGGCACCGAGATGCCCACGGCCACCCGCCGCCAAGGTACGGACGATGTCGCGTCTCAACTGACGCGAGCGTTCATCCAGCGGCGTCATCGAGATCATCCATCCGTTCGAGCATGCGTCGTGCCTTGGCGAGCTGAGCCGGCCGTGCGTCGACGGTATCGACCCCTGCCTGCTGCCGTCGCGCACGGTCTTGGGGCCCGAATTCGTTGAGCAGGATCAAACACCACTTGATCGCGAAGAGCGGGTAGAAGGCGCGCAGCCGACAGGGAAGCGTCGTATCGGTATGAAGGGTGGCCAATCTCTTCTCGACCCATCGTCGACGCAAAACAGGTGAAAGATCGACACGAGGATGCAAGAGCAGATCGGCCAGCGTCTTGGCGGGATCGTCCCAGCCGAAATACTCGAAATCGACAAAGCTCCACCGACCGTCAGCGTCCATAAGGGCGTTGTGAAAACCAAAGTCGGACGGGCTGAGACGACGGTGCTCAGCAAGCAGCTCATCGTCCCGCTCGACGCCTTCGTCCGCCAGCATGGCCGCGGCCTCGGCTACCCGCTCTCGCCTGGCTGGCCCGAGATCTTCATCGAGAAAGCGACGCATCTCGTCGGCGACTCGATCGTCGTCCGGCGCATCCTGGAGCCGCTCGAACCGAGCATCGAGGTTGGCGTCGAGCTGCGCCAGGCTGAAGGTCGCCTCGGACGCTGGTGGCAGCTTGCGGGCGTCCTTGTGCTCGCCGATCCGGTCGAGGGTGTGGAGAAAGTCGAGCAGAGCGTCGACGTGCTCCTCGCGCTCGCCCGACACCGCTTCACCACTCACCCGGGTCATGACCAAGCATCGATTCTCGAGATCGACCGCGAGCAGCCTGGGTACGTTCGCATCGTGACGGTCGAGAAAGCGCAGCGCCCGGCTCTCGACCACCAGGGAGTCGAGCCGTCCCGGTCGGACGGGAGCATGACGTTTCGCCACCACCTGCCGACCGTCGGCGAGCGTCAGCGCCATGACACGACTGTTGCGACCACCGACCAGCACTCGACTATCGACGACCGCGCAAGCGAGCGTCGTGCCGACCCACCCTTCAAGACTCATCGTCTGCTGTCGTTTGCGTGGCGGCGCTCGCCTCCAGCTCGGCTGGAGATTCAGCCGTAACGCGGGCCGCGAAGAGGGGGGTCAAACCAAAATCGTAGAGCTCGTCCAGGAGCTCCAGACGTGTCGATCCAGGCTCGACGGTCACGCTGAAACGCCAGGTGAAAGGCTGCTCGAAGGATTGGAGCGTCTCTTGAGCGATCAAGGTGACTGGCGCTCCTTCGACCGCTTCTTCTCCGCCCGTTCCTTCGTCGCCCGTTCCTTCGTCGACCCTACCCTCTTCATGCACGAGCACCTGGACTCGCTTCCGACCCTCGGGCACGATCCCGTAGAGCGCGACCTGGATGTCTTGCGTCGTCTCGGTCAGATTGTGCAGCTTCAGGGTGGCGTTCTTTCGCAACACGCGCCAATCGGACGACGGATCGGGTTTGAAATAGCTCCAATCCTCATCGAAGTAGATCAGCGCGTCACGGCCTTCGGCGCGCGCCCGATCCACCAGATCTTCGCGACGATTGAAATGGATCCGCGTGATGGCGCGGTTGTCTTCGACCGCGCCGGAGTAGAAGTCGGTCGATCCGGCGAGCAGACGACGACGCAGACGCAAGGCGGGCTCGTTGCGGAGCTCGATGCTCTCGGCGAAATAACTCTCGGGAAAGTCCCATGGACCGGCCAGCTCGGGATCGTAGAAATTGCGTCCTTGTTGCACCAGGACGGCATCCGGAAAATCTTGGAGGAAGGACTCCGCGGAGCCTCGCCAATCGTTGTCCTTCCACATGCCGAAGCCGATGTCCTCGACCGTGAAGGTCGGCATCACCTGTTTGGGTGCATACGGACGGATCTCGAAGAGCACGACGTTCATGCCGTTGACCAGCGCTGGGGTTTCCGACGCGAAGTTGTCGTCGAGGGCGTCGGCGAGTCGGCGATATTCGACCGGATTGCCACGCAAGAGCAGGAGATCGCGTAGCGGCATCGCCATCGCCAAACCGATCAGCCCAACGACAACGGGTACCAGGACCGGTCGCTCGAGACGACGCGCCAGGAGCAACACACCGATTCCGGAGAGCAGAATGAGCACGGGCCACAGCGGGATGTAGTAGCGGACCGCGAAAAAACCGGTGATCTGCGCCAGCGACAGCGCTCCGAAGAGCACCACGACGCTGGTCAGCACGACCCAAATCGGTCGTCGCCAGCCGGGGCGTCGCCAGGCGAGCACGATCGCCGCGATGGGTAAACCCAGCGTGAGCAGACTTCGCCACTCGCCACCCCAGGTCATGATGAAGGGGATCCGCCACATCGCGACGAAGCGATTGAGCGGATTGGTGACCTCGTCCCACACCGGATCGTAGTTTTGCGTCGCGAGGCCAATCACGAACTTCACCGCCCAGGGCAGCAAGAGGAGCAGCCAAACCCCAAACGCCACGACGACCGCGCGTGGCCACGGCCGCACCGGCCAGCGGAAGGGCGGGTTGTGACGCCACAGCCACAGTCCGAGCACGACGTACCAAAGCACGCCCGCGCCGATCCAGGCCGACATGTGGGCGTAGCCGGCGAGCGTCGAGCCAGCCACGATTCCCGCCAGGAACCAACGTCCGCCACGGTCCATCTCGCGTCCATCGACGAGCCGCTTGGTCCAGCCGGCGGTACACGCCAGAGCCACCCCGAGAAAGAGCATCGGGAAGACGTAGATGTGCGCGGTCCGTGACCAGTAGACATGGTACGGATTGATCGCCACCAAAAACGCCAGGGTCGCGGCGAGAGGCTCGGCGTCTTCGTCGTTACGCAGACCACCGAGAAACCAGCCGAGCATCCAGAACATCGGAATGGTCGCGATACCGGCCAGAGCAAAGGGCAAACGGACCGAGAACTCATCCACCTCGAGACCGAAGCCCTGCACCACGGCGGCACCGAGCACCCGAGGCAGAGGCATCTGACGATCGCTGCCAAAGGTCTCGAAGTGCCGGCTGAGGTAGTCGAACACCTCGATGCCGTCTTCAAGATCGAGGAAATAGGTGACTTCGTCGCCGCGAAGATCGACATCGCCGAGCCAACCGAGACGCAAGAAGGCGGCTAGAGAGAGAATGCCCAGAAGAAGGAGGAGTCTTCTATCGGCGGGGGAAAGACGCAAGTTGAAGCCCACGAGCAAAGGGTACCCGAAAAGGCTAGACTCACGCTCGATGAAAGTGCCTTACGCGTTTCTTCGTCGGCAATTCGCCGAACCGGACGCCCTGCTCGACGCGCTCCGACCGCTGGTGCAAAGCGGCGAGTTCACCCTCGGTCCGCGGGTGGAAGCCTTCGAGCACGAATTCGCCGCGCTCCATGCCTCGAACGATGGACAGACGCCTCACGCCGTCGGGGTCGGCTCGGGTACCGACGCCCTGGCGCTGGCCCTCGAGGCGGTGGGTGTCGGCCCCGGCGACGAGGTGATCACCTCCCCCACGACGTTTTTGGCGACCGTCGGCGCGATCGTCATGGTCGGCGCACGACCGGTCTTCGTCGACATCGACGACCGCTATCTGCTCGATCTCGACCGGGTCGAAGCCGCCATCACGTCCAAAACACGGGCCATCCTGCCGGTGCACTACACCGGTGACATGGTCGATATGAAGCGCGTCCGCGAGATCGCCGATCGACACGGGCTACGCGTCGTCGAAGACGCCTGTCAGGCCGTGCTGGCGCGATACGACGAAGAACCCCCTGGCCGCTTCAGCGACGCCGCCGCCTTCAGCCTGCACCCGCTCAAGAATCTCCACGTGTGGGGCGACGGTGGCATGGTGCTGACCCACGATGCCGAAATCGCCGCAGCGGTGCGTCTGCAGCGCAATCACGGTCTGGTCAACCGTGACGAGGCCGCGGTCTTCGGTCGCAACAGCCGTCTCCACACCCTGCAAGCGGCGGTCGGAAGTCTGCTGATCGGCGACGCCGAGACCGACACCGAGGCGCGGATCCGCAACGCGCGATACTTCGACCAGGCGCTGGCCGAGCTCGCGCCGACGATTCGCCTGCCGCGTCGTGATCCACGGTCGCGACACGTCTTCCATCTCTACGTGCTGCGCGTCGATCGTCGTGACGAGCTGCTCGCCGAGCTGAAAGAACGTGGCGTCTCGGCGAAGATCCACTACCCGATCCCGGTCCATCTGCAGCCGGCGGCGCATCATCTCGGTCATCGACGGGGCGACTTTCCCCACGCCGAGCACTACGCCGACTCGGCGCTCACGCTTCCGGTCCACCCCTATCTGCGAGACGACGAGATGACCTACATCGTCGAGACGCTCCGCGAGCTGGCGGGCGTGGCGGTACCGACGCGCGCCCGATGACCGAGAAGATCCTCGCGTTCGAGGACTTGGTCGAACGGGTCGAGAGCCTGCGCGCGGCGGGTCGACGGGTCGTCCTCTGTCACGGTGTCTTCGACCTGATTCACGTCGGTCACCTGCGTTATCTCCAGGCGGCGCGTCGTCTGGGTGACACGTTGATCGTCACCCTGACCCCTGATCGCTGGGTCGACAAGGGTCCGTATCGCCCCGCCTTCGACGAGGATTTGCGGCTCGAAGCGATGGCGGCGCTGGAGGTCGTCGACCTGGTGGCGCTCAACGCCTGGCCGACCGCCGAGGAAACCCTGCGTCGCATCCGACCCGACGTCTACGCCAAAGGCGCCGAGTTCAAGAACCCGGGTGACGATCCGACCGGCAAGATGGAGCTCGAACGCGGCGTCGCCACCGAGGTCGGCTGTGAGCTCGCCTTTATCGACGAGATCACCTTCAGCTCGAGCCAACTGATCAACCGTCACCTGCCGATCTACCCCGACTCGGTGGCGCGTTATCTCGACACCGTCCGGCAGCGTCACAGCCTCGATGACGTTCTGGCGATTCTCGACCGTCTCGCCGCGCTGCGGACGCTGGTGATCGGTGACGCCATCCTCGACGAGTACACCTATGTCGAGGCGCTCGGCAAAGCGTCCAAAGATCCGGCGCTGGCGGTCCGTCATCTCGACGAGGAGCGCTTCGCCGGCGGCGCGGTGGCGGTGGCCAACCACGTCGCGGCCTTTGGTGGTCAGGTCGAGCTGATCGGCGTGGTCGGTGACGACGAGGCGGGTGACTTCCTGGCCGACAATCTGGCGCCGGGCGCCCGCGCGCGCTTCATTCGCCGACCGGGTATGCCGACGGTACGCAAGCATCGGGTGGTCGACTCCTACTCGTCGAACAAGCTGCTGAGCATCTACCGCATGGACGTATCACCCCCGGATGCGTCGACCGTCGCGACCTTGATCGAGACGATCCGCGAGGCGGCCCGCGACGTCGATCTGGTGATCTGCGCCGACTATGGCCATCAGGCGATTCCCGCCGCGTTGATTCCGGTGATCTGCGACCTGCCGTGCTTTCTCGCCGTCAACACCCAGGCCAACGCCGGCAACCACGGTTACCACACGGTGACGCGCTATCAGCGCGCCGACTTCGTGTGTTTGGCCGAGCACGAGATCCGTCTCGAAACCCGAGACTCCGAAGGCGAGCTCCGCCCGATGATGAACGAGGTCGCCGACCAGCTCGCCACCACGCTGTCGATCGTCACCCGGGGCAAACGTGGCTGTCTGACCCGTGACGCCGACGGGGTCTTTCACGAAGCCCCGGCGCTGGCCACCCGGATCGTCGACCGCGTCGGAGCCGGTGACGCCTTCTTCGCCCTGGCCGCGCAGGCGGTCAAGGTCGGTGCCTCGGCTGAGATCGTCTCCTTGCTCGGCAATACCGCCGGCGCCCAGGGCGTCGAGATCGTCGGCAACCGTCACGCGCTCGACGCCAGCCGCCTACGCAAACAACTCACCGCGATGTTGCGATGAGCCGCACGATTCTGGTGACCGGCGGAGCCGGCTATGTCGGCAGCATGCTGGTGCCCCGTCTGCTCGAGCGTGGTGACCAGGTACGGGTGCTCGACCTCTTCTGGTACGGCCACGATGTCTTGCCGAGCGAGCACCCCCGGCTCGAGCGGATCGCCGGCGATCTTCGCGATCCGGCGATCGTCGAGACCGCCGTGGCGGGCGTCGACGCCGTCATCCATCTGGCCTGTATTTCCAACGATCCGAGCTTCGAGCTCGATCCCGCGCTCGGCAAGAGCATCAACCTCGACGCCTTTCCGAGTCTCGTCACGGCAGCCGAGAAAGCGGGCGTCGAACGCTTCATCTACGCCAGCTCGTCGAGCGTCTACGGAGTCAAAGACACACCTCACGTACGCGAAGACGCCACGCCCGAGCCCCTTACCGACTATTCACGCTACAAATTGGCCTGTGAGCACATCCTGCTCGCCGAGACGGCCCACTCTTCGATGACACCGGTCATCCTGCGTCCGGCGACGGTGTGTGGCGATGCGCCTCGGCTGCGTCTCGATCTGACCGTCAACATCCTCACCGCTCACGCCCTCGAGCGCGGCGTGATTCGCGTCTTCGGTGGTCGACAGCTACGACCCAATCTGCACATCCGCGACATGGTCGCCGCCTACGAGCTGATGCTCGACGCTCCGGCCGACCGGATCCGCGGTGAAGCCTTCAACGTCGGTTTCGAAAACCATCCGGTGCGCGACATCGCCGACAAGGTCCATGACACGCTGAGCGATCACGACATCGAGATCCAGACCGAGCCGAGCGACGATCTGCGCTCCTACCACATCGATTCGAGCAAGATCCGCGACGTGCTCGGCTTCACGGCGCAACACACGCTCGAAGACGCGGTCCGCGAGCTCGAAGCGGCGTATCGAGCCGGACGTATGGTCGATCCGCTCGCAAATCCGAAGTACCACAACATCAAGCGGATGCGTGAAGTGCTAGGCGAGAGCCCGGGCGTTGGCGCGTAGATGATCGGCGCTGGTCGTGCCGACGATCACGCAATCCACCGCTGGATGCGCGGCGGCAAAACGCAGCGCCTCGGCGGGTGAGCTGGCGTGGCCGGATGCGAGAGGTTTCTTGATCAGCACGATGGTGTCCCGAGCCTGGTCGAGCACGGCTTCTTGGCTCCGGTCGTGCAGGTTGTAGGTCAGCATCAGCGCGTCGCAGAGATTGCGGGCCGCCAAAGCACCGTCGACCGTCTTGGTCGACGCACCGATCCAGCGGATCTTGCCTTCGTCTTGCAAGGAGCGGAGCGTCTCGACGCCACCAAAAGCTTCCCGGTCGTCGGCTCCGGCGTGTAGGAAGACAAGATCCAATCGTTCGACCTTAAGCCGACGAAGGCTCCGTTCAACGCTTTCTCGAATAGCCCGGGGTCGAAAGTCGAAGCTTGCACCCTCGGGAGTCGACGTCTCCCCCACCTTGGTGCTGATCCAAAATCGCTCCGGTCGATTACGGTGCGGACGCCCCTGTAGCAAGCGTCCCAAGCGCTCTTCGCTGGTGCCGTAGGCAGGCGCGGTATCGAGCAAGGTCACACCCAGCTCGGCCGCGACCCCGAGCAGATGATCGAGCTCTCGGTCGCTCGGCACGGACACCGGTCGGCGATATTTCAGCCCCCAATCACGCCCGAAGGCCACCGTGCCCAAGCCGAGCTTGGGAAGCTCGGTACCGGTCACGCGATGCCCTCGCCGGCGATGACCTCAGCGACCAGATCGGCAAGTTGCGGCACCAACGCCAATTTCATCGGCCAAACGGTCAGCAACCGTTCATGAGCGTGAACGAAAGGCACCAGCCGCCTGATGCCGTCGACGGGTTGCGGCTCGGCTTTGTCGATCCATAGGCTCGATAGCTGCAAACCCGCAACGTCGAGACTCGGAAACGCACGCTCGAGGAGCCGGCGAATCAGATCATGCTGCGCCGCCTCGCTTCGCTCGGTCTCGGTGACATCACCGCCGATATACCAAGACCACGCTCCGCCACGACGATGCGAGGTGACGGTCCAGTGTGCGCTCTGACGTGCCGGATCCGCTTCGGGATCGAGCATGTGGCAATAGGTCGGTGGCAGATCCACACCTCGCGCCCACACCATGTGGAGCGGCTGTCGAATCATCGATGGCCCATCGAAACCCAAGGATTCCAACAAAGCCTGGTTGCCAGCGCCCGCCGCCAGGATGAGCCAACATGGTGCATTCGGGCTCGCCATCAACGCGGCGACGTCGATGGGATCTCGGTGCCAGCGCGAAGCGTGGAGTTTCTCGAGATTCGCCAGCAGGCTAGGCGGATCGACGATCGGCTCGAGAAAGCGATAGCCGTCTTCGTCTCGGTCGACCTTGCCGAGCCGATATGCCGTCTCGAGCCGCGTGACGAGATCCGGCGCAAGCTCGTCGATGGCTCGAAGCCGTGGCCCGGAGCTCAGCACCTCGGTATGACGAAGATCCGGATCCTCCGAAGGAGGATCGCCACGCAGACAACGGTGCCATCGATCGACGAGGTCAGGAAAGTCATCGGTGGCATTCGCGGTCGGACGTAGCAGATACTTCGTACCCCGATGCAGGATGCCCTGGCTGTTCGCGGTCTGGCTCGCATCGGTGGAATCGACCAGAGCCGCGTGCAGCCCGAGGTGGCGAAGTCGGTGCAGAATCCAACCGCCCGCGGCACCTCCTCCGACGACGAGCGCGTCGAGTCGATCGGCAAGCCAAGACATCTCCGTATACTACCGAGCGACCGAAATCACGGATCATGGGAATCGAGATCGACCTTCTAGCCAACTACCCTCGCCCCCGTCGAGGCGTCGAGCAACGGCTCGCCGAACGCACCGACGAAGACTGCCGGATCGCCCGTCGCTTCGGCCGCGAGTTCTTCGACGGCGAGCGTCGACACGGCTATGGAGGCTATGGCTACCACCCGCGCTTCTGGCAGCCGGTGGTGCCCGACTTTGTCGAACGCTATGGGCTCGACGCCAGCAGCCGGGTGCTCGATATCGGGTGCGCCAAGGGGTTCTTTCTCCACGACCTCAGGCAGGCGATTCCCGGGATCGACGTGACCGGCGTCGACGTCTCGCCCTACGCCATCGATCAGGGCAAAGACGAGATCCGTCATCGTCTGGCGGTCGCCGACGCGACCCATCTCCCCTTCGCCGACGACGCCTTCGATCTCGTGGTGGCGATCACCACCGTGCACAATCTCGAAGGCGAGCGGCTGACGCGTGCACTTAGGGAAATCGAACGGGTAAGTCGTGGCCACGCCTTCATCACCGTCGACGCCTGGCGCACCCCGGCAGAACGACGCGCGGTCGAAGGCTGGGCGCTGACCGCGCGCACCATCCTGCATGTCGACGCCTGGCGTGAGCTCTTCGCGACGGCCGGCTATCGGGGTGACTACTATTGGTTCATCCCATGACCTGGATGCTCGACCTGCCCCAGATCGTCGCCACGGGAGCGGCTGTCGCAACCTTTCCGGTGCTGCTCGTGGCGCAGGCCGCGCGTCGTGGTCGTCCGTGGGCACTCATCGCAGGCGCCGCGCTCCAGGCGCTCGTCTGGGTGGCGGTCGTGACGCTGCTCGGGCCGCGCCTGGGTCCGGCGGATTGGCTCGCCGGAGGAAGTCTGCTCGTCGCCCTGTGGCTCGGCTGGTTCCAGGTGATCTCGGTGCTGCATCGGGGCTTTTCGCTACAGCTGATGGTCGAGCTCGCCAAAGGCGCCGAGACCCGTGACGAGCTCGCCGCGCGCTACGCCAACGGTCGCGGACTCGATTGGCTGCTCGACAAGCGCATCCGTGGGCTCGAAGCGGTAAAGCTCGCCCGTCGTCATGATCAAGTCCTCCAGATCACGCCTCGTGGGCTCTTCGTGGCGCGGATCGCCAGGCTCTACAAACACCTCACGGGGATCGGCGCCGGTGGTTGAGGGCGGCATCGAGATCGCCCTGGCCGGGCTGGCGTTCGCGATCTTCCTCGGCATTCACGTCCCGGTATGGATGCGTCTCGGCGCCTACCGCGCGGGCTTTGCGCTCATGGTGTTCTTGTGGGCATTGGGATTGGTCGCTGCGCTGGGCGTGGCGCGGTGGCTCGAGATTCCCGTGCACGTGCTGACGGTCATCGCCATCGACGGCTGTTTGATGGCCTTCTACATGCACCTCTATACCGGCATGTTACGTTCGGTGTCGTTGCGGCTTCTCGGTGAGCTCTTGGCGCACGACGGCGAGCTCGATCCATCCCAGCTCGCCGAGGTCTACTCGCCCGCCGCGATGCTCGACGGCCGTCTGGCCTGGCTGGTCGAGCAAGGGTGGATCGGCGAAACCGAGGGTCGCTATCGCCTGACGCCGAGCGGTCGACGCTTGTTGCAGAGGCGAAACCGACTGGCGTCTTTCTTTGTCGAGGGTCCGACCGGATGAGCTACGACGTTACTTTCTACGTGCCGTGTCTCAACGAGGAGCACAATGTCGGCCCGGCGCTCGACGAGCTCGCCGCCGTGGTAGCGAAGTTCGGTCTCGTGGCGGAGATTCTGGTCTACGACGACGGCTCGACTGATCGCACCGCCGAGGTCGTCGAGGCGACCCGCGAACGTCTAGCCACGCAGTATCCGACGCTGCGGATCGAGCTCGTCCGTCTGCCCAGCTCACGCGGTCTCGGTGCCAATTTCTTCGCCGGCGCGGCGCGCGGCCAGGGCGAGCGCTATATGTTGATCAACGGCGATCACTCCGAACGCGTCGAAACCATCGAAGACGTGCTCTCACGCCTCGGTGAGGCCGATCTGGTGATCACCATTTTCGATACCGGCGACGTCCGTGGCCCGGTGCGACGCGGGCTATCACGGCTCTTTACCTGGCTGGTCAACCGCTTCAACGGGCATCGTCTGCGCTACTACAACGGACCGACCCTGCACCCACGGGCCGATGTCGTGCGTTTCGCCACCGATTGTCGTGGCTTCGCCTACCAGGCCGAACTGCTGACGCAAATGCTCGACGCAGGTCGCAGCTATGTCGAGGTGCCGATGATCAATCGTGATCGCGAAAGCGGTGTCACCAAGGCGTTCCGGCCACGCAACCTGCTCTCGGTCGCCACCAGTCTGTGGCGGATCCGCACCCGTCGCTTCACCAAACCGAGCCTCACCTCATGATTCGATTCCTGCCGCTCGCCCTGCTGCTCGTCACCGCCGTTCCGATCCACGGTCAGGAACCGGCCGCCGACGCCCTCGCCGAGTATGCGCGACTCGACGCCACACGCTTTCGCGCCGACTGCCAGCACACGCTGATCGAGCTCTACGATCAGGCGGGCGACCTCGGGGGCTACGCCACCGGAGTCTGGGAGCTGATCCACGAGTTCAACCTCGAAAGCCTGGCGCCCGAGGTCCTGGAGGCGAGTCATCACCACGGCTTGCTCGGCCGGCTCGACGCACGGCACGAGGCCTCGATTCGTGCTTTTTGGGATTCGACGGTCGGTGAACGGGTGCTGTGGTCCCGACGTTTGGCGATCGATGCTCTGGGCGAGCGAGGTTTCGCGCGTAGCGGTGGGCTGGTCGCCGAACGGATTCCTGAGGCGCGACTCGAGAGGGTGCGCGCTTTCGACGAGGCCAGCGGCGACACCCAGAGCGCCGTCGAGGTCGCCGACCTGCTCCTGGGCCTCGTCTTGGCCGCCGCCGAGCAGGTCGCGACCGCAACCGACGAGCCACCCGAAATCGCCGCGTCACCCGAAAAAGTCCACCGCTGGATCGATGGGCCCTATCGCGACGCCCTCTTCTTGCGTCTCGTCTATCGCCTGAGTCGTCTCGGTGACGGTGAGCTCGACGAGCTTCTCGCCTTTGCTCGCTCCGAAGCCGGCCAGGTCTTCTTCGCCGCGCGGCGTGGCGCCCGGCTCGATGTCGCGACACAGATCATCGAGGCGCTCTCGCCCGAGCAAAGCTCGCTCCTGGCCGCCGAGCTATGGGAGTTCATGGAGGAGCGGGAAGAAGAAGACGAGGGCGACGATCCAGGCTGAACGGCTCATTCCCGAGTCAGCACCACCAAGGCGTTGGCGCACGGATAGGTCGAGCCGTAGCCTCGTGTGAGCGCCGTGTCGAGCGTCGTTTCACGCCATGCATTCCAGCGCCCGAAGCGCTCCAAACAACGGATCGCGAAGCGGTCGAGTCGGCCGGTCGCCAAAGCATGGTCGAGCGCCGAGTTGTAGCCGGTCGGGATCGTCACCAGCAGCCGCCCACCGGGCTTCAGCAGCGTCTCGAGATGCGCGAGCGCGACGAGCGCCTTCTCAGGCTGTTGTGGCTGCTCGTCTCGACCGACGTGCTCCAGCGTCGAGATGGACACCACGGTGTCGAAGCGATGCGAGGGCCGGTAGTCGACGATGTCGACATTGAGCACATCGGGCGCCTCTTCGTATTTGTCGACCACGGTCTGCCCGAAATCCGCGTAGGCCGACAGCACGTTGCCGACCTCGAGCACGCGTCCACCCCGTCGTGCCACCACCGATGCCATCGGAATCTCGACCGCGCGTTCGTTGTCGAGAATGAACGGGTGGACGAGGTAGGGATAGCTGGTATCACCGAGCTCGAAGTGTCGTGGGCCGAGCAGACGACGGGCGACGTACCACACCGCCCGATGGACGAGCAGGAACGGGGCTCGGGGGCCGAGCGTGACGATTCGCTTCGCCAGCGCTCGATATGCGCCCGACTGCATTAGGAACACCCCGCGCGGAGGCGCGCGTTATGTCGCGCGGAGGCGCACCCAAGACACGCCGCGCGGAGGCGCGCGTTAGGCATTGCGGAGCGGTGAGTCGGGCATCATCCGACAGACGCGGATGAGCTCGGCGATCCCCGCGTCGAGACCGATCTTCGCCGACCAGCCGAGGCCTTCGAGACGAGCGGCGCTGACCACGTAATCCCGCTTGTCGGGATCTTGATCGATCTCGCTTTCCAGAATGGTCAGCTCCGGAATCTGCAGCTTGATCCGTTCGGCCAGCTGGCGTTTGGTGAGGTTGGCTTCGGCGAGCCCGACGTTGAACACCCGCCCCCGCATACGATCGATCGCCCCGAGTGCGAAGAGAAAAGCCCCGGCGATGTCGCGTACGTGTACGAAGTTACGCTGAAAACCGCTCTCGAACAGGACGAGCACGCGATCGGTCACCGCGCGCTGCACGAAATCGTTGAGCAAGAGATCGAAGCGCATGCGTGGGCTGGCACCAAACGCGCTAGCCAAGCGAAAGCTCACCCCGGCGCCGCTCTCGAGCACCATCTTTTCGGCGTCTTCTTTGGTCCGACCATAGAGCGAATGAGCGGCGAAGGGCGAGTCTTCGGTACACACCGCGTCGGGTTGGAAACCATAGCCGTTGTTGGTGTTGGGAAAGAGCACGATCTGTTCGCTCGCGCGTAGTGCAAGCAGCGTTCGCACCGCCTCGGTGTTGAGCTCCACCGCCAAACGAGGCTGCTTCGTGCACGCCGGCGCTCCGACCAAAGCAACGAGCGGGATCAACACGTCCGCCTCGCGCACCAGCGGTCGCAGGGTGTCTGGATCCCGTGCATCACCACGCACGAATGCGAAGCCGTCGCGATGCGCCAGCGACAGCATCGACAGCTGGCCAAAAGCCAGATCGTCGAGCACCGTGACGCGGTGCCCGGCATCGAGCAAGACCTCACACAGCACGGAACCGATGTACCCGGCGCCACCGGTGATCAACACCTTCATGCTCGCCCCTTTCGCCACATCCGTAAACGATGAAGATGCCGCAGGTACTGCCAAAACACTCGAGGGCTCTGCTTGCTGGTGCCGGCGACCCGAGGTCCGAACACGATAGGCACTTCGACAAATGGCCGTGGCGCTGCTTTGACCACGACCTCGAGGACGATCTTCCAGCCGATCGGATCGAGCTCGAGCTCGTCCACCAACTCACGCCGGACCGCCATGAAACCGCTCGTGGGATCGCTGAGAGACGTCAACCCACGAGCGAAGAACGCCGCGAACCGCGATTTGGCCTTCTCCCAGAGCTGCGCGCCACCAAAGCCACCACCCGTGGCCAAACGACTCCCCACGGCGATGTCAGCGCGTCCCGAGAGCACCCCGTCGACGAGGGGTGGCACCGCCTCGACCGGATGACTACCATCCGCGTCCATCACCACGCACACCGCGCCCTGAGCGTGAGCGAACCCGGCCAACACCGCCGAAGCCAAGCCCCGCACATCGTGCCGCTCGATCACCCGGATGGGATAGGTCTCACTCAGCTCGCGAGCCCGTTGAGCGGTGCCGTCGGGCGACGCGTCGTCGACCACGATCACCTCGGTACGGGTGCCCAGATCACCGAGTCGAGCGAAAAGCCGAGGAATCAGACGCGGCATATTGTCTGCCTCGCAGTACGTCGGCAGGACGATGCTGAGATCCAACGTTTCCGGGCGATTCGGGGCGCCTGTGGGCTTCGAGATCAACACATTTCCCGAGGTAACGACACGTCGAGAGCTTGCATGAAATCGACCCGACTGGCAAGCTCGCCCGCATGTCGGCGAGACGAAATCCCGCGAGTTCGCGGAGCAGGACGTTCCACGGGTGATTCTGACGCGCGCCCCTCTCCGTTTGAGCTTCTTCGGTGGCGGTAGCGATTTCCCGGAGATCTTTACCCGACAGCCGGGAGCGGTCCTATCGACCGCGATCGACTACGCCAGCTATGTCAGCCTACGCCAACCACCCGTCGGTGTGTTCGAGCATCCGATTCGTCTTTATTTCGAAGACAACGAGCGTCACCACACGCCTGAGTCGATCCGTCATCCGCTGGTGCGCCACGCCTTGTCGAACCACGAGATCGACGGGCCGATCGACCTGCGGTCCGGAAGCGATCTGCCTTCGGGGCTCGGATTGGGTTCCTCGTCGAGCTTTACCGTCGCCTTGCTCGGCGCGCTCGAAACCCAGGCCGGCCGCCCCGCCGAAGCCATGGATCTGGCGCAGCGCGCGATCGAGCTCGAACGCCAGGTGAGCAACAGCGCGGTCGGCTTTCAAGATCAGGTCATGGTGGCGCTCGGCGGCCTACGCCGTATCGAATTTCGCGCCGAGGACGATATCCGTCCCGAGCCTCTGCCGATCGACGACACGCGGATCCGTGAGCTCGAAGCATGTCTACTCCTAGTGCTGGTCGGCGGCTCCCGCCCGGCGCCCGATCTCGAACGACGCAAGCTCGAACGGGTCGAACGCAACCGCGACACCCTGCGTGGCATGGTCGAACAGGTCGATCAAGCCTGCGATCTGCTCTGTGGCGGTGGCTCGCTCATGGATCTCGGGCCGATGCTCGACACCGCTTGGCGCGCCAAGCGCACGCTCGCCCCGGGTGTGTCGACCCCGGAGATCGACACCCTCTACGACACCTGTCTCGAAGCGGGGGCGCTGGGTGGCAAGATGCTCGGCGCCGGCGCGGGTGGGTTTCTGCTCCTCTTCGTGCCACCGGAACGCGCCGACGCGGTGGCCACCGCCGCCGGTCGACCGACGCTTCGTCCACGGATCGCCCAGCCGGGCTTTCGGGTCTTGCATAAGAGCTGAGCGTGAGCCAGGGAGCGAATCATGGTGACCTTTCGCGAGTCCGCGATCATTCCCGATCTCAAGATCTTCGAGCCGTCGATCTTCCGTGACCATCGGGGCGAGTACGTCGAGACCTTCAATCGCGACGACTATCGCTTCACACGCCCCGACGGCACGACGATCGAATTCGTCGAAGACGACATCTCACGCTCCCACACCGGCGTGTTGCGTGGTCTCCATGGCGACGACCGCACCTGGAAATTGGTGCAATGCCTTCACGGCGCCATCCATTTCGTCGTGGTCGACATGAGGATCGATTCACCGGCGTATCGACGCTGGCAGGCCTTTCACCTCGACGATCAGAACCGTCATCAAGTGCTGGTTCCCGCCGGCTGTGGCAACGGCCACTACGCGATCCGCACGTGCCTGTTCAGCTACAAACAATCCGAACGCTATAGCGGCGCGGCGAATCAATTCACCGTGCGTTGGAACGATCCGAGCCTGGCGATCGAGTGGCCGGTGGACGACCCCACGCTCTCGGAACGCGACCGTTCGGCGCCGGACCTCCCGCCGCTGCCTTGAGCCCGATGCACGTTCTCGTCACCGGCGCCAGCGGTTTTCTCGGTCGTCATCTGGTGCCTGCCCTGCGTGCCGCCGGTCACGAGGTGATCGCCCCGAGCTCGAAAACGTGCGACCTGCGACGTCCCGGCGCGCTGCGGGCCTATACCGACCAGCGTTTCGATCGCATCGTCCATCTCGCCGCATGGACGCGTGCCGGCGGCTTTTGTCGCGAGCGCGGCGGCGAGCAATGGCGTGTGCACCAGGCCATCGACGGCGAAGTGCTCGGCTATTGGGTGGATCATCAGCCTCAGGCCAAGCTGATCTGCTTTGGCACCAGCGTCGCCTACGCGCCATCGCTCGACATGCACGACGAGTCGCATTATCTGGCCGGTGAGCCGAGCGCGAATTACTTCGGTTACGCCATGGCGAAACGTGCGCTCTACGCTGGCGCTCGTGCACTAGCCGAGCAACATGGTCTAGCCTATCTCTACCTGGTTCCCTCGACCCTCTACGGACCCGACTACCACCTCGACGGTCGACCGCTCCACTTCATCTATGACCTGGTGCGCAAGATCCTCCGTGGGCACCGTGACGGTGCTCCAGTCGTGCTGTGGGGCGACGGTCACCAGCGCCGCGAGCTGGTCTACATCGACAACGCCATCGCCTGGATCCTGGCGTTGAGCGACCACGCCACGGGGCTGGTCAACCTCGGCGCGGGGGATGACCACGCCATCCGTGACTTCGCCGAGGTCATCTGTGACGAAGTGGGCTACGCCTTCGATCGAATCGCATTCGATACCGATGCCTTTGTCGGCGCACGCGCCAAACGGCTCGGCACGCGTCGGCTCGACGAGCTCTTGCCCACACGCCAGCACACCTCGTTGCGGGACGGTCTTCGCGAGACCGTGGACTGGGCGCGCTCGCATCTCGACCAGCTCGAGTCGCGCTGAGACGTCTACCCGACCGGCTACTTGCCCCGTGGCTTGAGACGACGAGACAGCCGCCTCCGGTCGACACGCGAGCCCGCCGCGCGGCTACGCACCACGCCGAGCACCGTCGCCATCACCGCGACCAGGCTCGCCGGGGCGTGCAACCACCATTCGCGATGCCCGTCGCGGAGCACATGCCCCGCGCTCTCGATCGCTGGTCCCAGCACCGAGGCGCAATAGAGCATCGCGAGCCAGCGGCGGCTACCGGGCAGACCTCGATCCCATTGCCCGCCCACTTCTTCGGAGCGCAGCAGGTAAT
>JBCDBH010000040.1:0-26050 GCA_039184055.1 Acidobacteriota bacterium | reverse complement strand
GTCGCTGCCACGATTCGCCGCCGTCATGCGTGACCCACAATCCCGAGCCCGGGCCACCCGACTGAAAGCTCCACGGTAGACGCCGAAACTCCCAGGTCGCCGCGATGAGCTTGTCGGGATTCGACGGATCGATCACCAGATCGCACGCGCCGGTGTTCTCGTCGACATAAAGCACCTTCTCCCAGGTGGCGCCACCGTCGACAGTCTTGAACACGCCGCGTTCTTCGTTGGCCGACCACACCGAACCGAGCGCCGCCACCCACGCGACCTCGGGGTTGTCGGGATGAAGGATCACGCGGTGGATGTGCCGGGTCGCCTCGAGACCGACATGACTCCAGGTTCGCCCACCGTCTCGGGAACGATACACCCCGTTGCCCACCGACACGCTGTTGCGTGGATTGCCTTCACCGGTACCCACCCAGATCACATCGGGCGCCTGTTGATGGATCGCCAGATCACCGATCGACGCCACCGCTTGATCGTCGAAGCGTGGCTCCCAGGTCAACCCGCCGTTCGCCGAATACCACACGCCTCCCGCCGCGGTACCGACATAGATCCGGTCGGGATCGCTCGCCACCGCTTCGATCGAGGTGATGCGTCCGCTCATCGCCGCGGGTCCGATGGCGCGCGCGGTCATGGCGGCAAAGAAATTCGATTCGGGAAGCTCGGCCTCGGCCTGATTCGGGCCGGTGGCGAACCCCGGCATGGCACCCGTCACCAGCAGACAACCGATCAACACCCATGGCGCAAAAAGACGATAGTTCGACACGACAGGCTCCTGATTCTGTGTACACAAAGGGATGGTTCGGGTCCGGGTCGTGGCGAGCCGGATCGTGGCCCACGACATCGCCCAACGAAAAGATGACAACACGTTCAGTATAGCCCCAGGACCGGTGTCGGTTTCGAGTGCGGTATGCTGCCACCGACATCCTGATTTGATTCGCTCGACACCTCGCGCGCCTGGGTAAGGCTGGCGAAAAATCGTGTCGAGCGACCGTTCGCCGCCGCTATGCCCGAAGATCTCTCCGTCGAGACGCTCACCACCTGGCTGACCCAACCGCCCGGGCTCTACATCGTTGCCGGGCTGGGCGTGTTGCTGCTCGCCTTCACCGTCTGGCTGCTCGCTTTCCGTCGTAGTGGCGTGCCGGCGGCGGTGCGCCGCGAAATCGCGGTGCTCGAAAGCGAAGGCTCGTGGCGCGCGGCGGGGGTGCGCTGGGAAGAAATCGGCCAGCACAAACGCGCGCTCGACGCCTACCGTCAAGGCAAGGCGCATCTCGAAGCGGCGCGGCTCCTCAAACGGCTCGGCCGGCTCGCCGAAGCCCGCAAAGAGGCACGTGCCGGTCGCGCCTGGTCGCTCTACGCCGAGATCGCCGAAGCCGCCGGCGACGCCAAGGAAGCCGCCGCGGCGTGGAAACATGCCGGCCAGCCCTTTCCGGCGGCGCGCGCATTCGAAAAAGCCGGCGCCATCTTCGAGGCCGCCGACTGCTATATCGCCGCCGGCGAAGCCGACCGCGCGCTCACCATGCTCGGTCAAGAGAACGATCCGCGGGTGGCGAAGCTGATCGAGAAAATCCTCCGCGCCGATCTCATCGCCAGCGGCCCCAAACGCACCAAAGCGGTCGAGCACGCCGTCCAGCTCTTCGGCCGCCACGACGACCACCCGAGCGCCTTTCGCCTCGCCCTCGACGAAGACCGTCTCGACCTCGCCTTGCCGATCGCCCGCGAACACCTCGAACCCTCGCGTGACGTCGCGCTCGCGTTCGAACGCGGAGACGATCCACAAAGCGCCGCCGAGATCTACGAAGCCCTCGGTGATACCGCCCAAGCCGCGCTGCTCCGAGGCGATGCCTACGCCGCCCGTGACGATCACGCGTCAGCGGCGGCCGCCTACGAGGAAGCCGGAGCGTGGCCCCAAGCCGCCGAGCTCTGGGTGGTGGCCGGCGATCTCCCCCGCGCCGCCGAAGCGTGGGAAAAAGTCGGTTCGTGGGAACGCGCCGCCACCCTTTGGGGCCGGGCGGGTGATGCCGAACGTCAGCAGGCGGCGCGCGCCAAAGTGGTCGAGGAAGAAACCCAATGGGGAAATCGTTCGGGCACCTATCGCGCGCCCGACCCGAGCAGGCTGACCGTGCCCGGTGCGCCACAGCCCATACAAACCGCGCCGCAGCAGCCCGCGCCTGTCCAGGCCGTGCCCCAACAACCGGCCGTGCCTCAACATGCGCAAACCGCTTTGCTCGGACGTGACCACACCGCCGACGCCGGGTTCGATGCACAGCTCACCACCGGCGCCGAGAATCCCACCGCCATGCTCGACCACCCCGGGCCCGGTCACGCCACGCCGAGCGAACCGACCTCCAAGCTCCAAGGTGGCGACATCTCGCGGTACGAAGTCCGTGGCGAGCTCGGCCGTGGCGGTATGGGGGTCGTCTATCGCGCCTGGGATCACATGCTCGAACGACCGGTGGCGTACAAAGTGCTCCACGACGGCGAAGCGGGCGACATCGACGCCCTGCTCGCCGAAGCACGGGCCGCAGCGCGTCTCTCCCACCCCAACATCGTCACCGTCTACGATGCCGGCAAACACTCCCGGGGCGCCTTCATCGTCATGGAGCTGATCGAAGGCAAGACCTTCAGCGAGCTACTCGCCAACAAACGACTCAACATCGGTGGCGCGGTGCGAGTCGCCCAGCAAATCTGCTCCGCTCTCGGTCACGCTCACGGCAAACGACTCGTACACCGCGACCTCAAGCCCTCCAACCTCCTCTGGCTCGCCGAAGAGCGTCGCGTCAAGCTCACCGACTTCGGTCTCGCCCGTGGCCTCGAAGCCTCCGGCGCCGTCATGACCCACGCCGCCGGCACCCCCAGCTACATGGCGCCCGAGCAGATCAAAGCCGAAGCCGTCGACCCGCGTACCGACATCTACTCCCTCGGCTGCGTGCTCTTCGAAATGCTCACCGGCGCGCCCCCCTTCCCCCGCGCCAGCTCGCTCTACCATCACCTCAGCACCGAACCCACCGACCCACGCGATCTGCGGCCCGAAATCCCCGAGCCGCTCGCCAAGATCGTGCTGCACTGCATGCAAAAAGCGCCCGCCAAGCGGCCGCAGTCGACCCACGAGATCGACAGCGTGCTGGCAACGCTCTAGCCCGCCTTGCTCACCAGCCTGCCGTGACGACGGACCGCGGCTACGGCGCGGAAACGCACGCAATCTCTGGGCGTGCTCGCTCTTCGCTCCCTCGACGATGCGCGGATTGAGGAACGGGCCGTCGAGCGCGAATCAGCCCACCACCGACGACCACGCCGAGACATCGCCGGATTCGAAGCCATCGGCGAATAGCGCTGGCGCGCCGCCACCGAGAAAGCCGATCGGCGGCCCGGAGCCCGGGGTGTAAAAGCGACCGATGTTGGGTAGCACCGTGGCGAGATCGGAGGGCGCGACTCCGAGCCACAGAGCGAGCTCGGCAAAGTACTCGTCACACGAGGTGGTGGGGATCAGGCGTCCGCGACCGGTGTCGAGGTCATTGTCGGCGTAGAGCTGAGGATAGGTGCCATAGATGTCGCCACCGACCACGGGCCCACCCATCACCATGTGGTTGCCTCCCCAGGCGTGATCCGATCCTTGCCCGTTCGACGTCAGCGTGCGGGCGAAGTCGGAAGCGGTGCAGGTGACCACCCGGTCGAGCACACCGAGCTCGGTAAGCACGTCATGGAACTCACCCAGCGCTTTGCTGACGACCGGCAGCATTTCGGCTTGAGCGTTGATCACCTCGTCGTGATGGTCCCAGCCGCCAAAGAGAATGAAGAAGGTCTGACGTCGCGCGCCCAGCGTCTGACGCGCCGCGATGGTACGCGCCACCATCTGGAAACTCTGTGAAATCGGATTGTCCGAAAAGGTCGTGGTGAACGGTGCCACCGCGCCGACCGCGCCGGAGAACAGCAAGTGGGAATCGATCGCGGCTCGTTTGCCCTTGGCGAAGGTGTCCATGAACAGGCTTTGGTACTGCTGGTCCAACATGCTGTTGATCGCCGCGGTGCGTAGCTGGTCGACCGTCTGCGTACCGTTGTAGCCGGTGGGGCCAATACTGCCGTTGCCCGTCGGTTGGATGGCGTACGACACGACTTGGCTGCCGGCTTGAAACACATTGGTGCCGGCGAGAGAAATGTTCATCGACACGGTGTTGTCGGTATTCGAAGCACGCAACAAATCAGCGGTCCGACCGGCCCACCCCAGACTGGCGCGTTGATCCGGCAGACTGGTCTGCCAATGCATGATCTGGTCGCTGTGTGAGTACAGGCCGAGAGGCAGATTGGCGCTCCCGGCGATGATGGCCGTCTTGGTGGTCGGCTCGACCAGGGAGCCGACATTGGCGAGAAACGCCAGCTGCCCGGTGTTGAAAAGCTGTTGCACCTCGGGCATGCCGGGGTGGACACCATATTCGCGCCCGTCGCTCGTGGCGGGAGTGATCGGTAGCAGGCTACCGACGGGAAGCGCGAGATCGCCACGGATAGCGGCGTACTCGGCATACTCGGCCGGGCCACGTGGCACCAACATATTGAAGGAGTCGTTGCCACCGGCGAGGAAGAGATAGACCAGCGCTCGATAGTCGTTTCCGGGGAGCGGACCCGCGCTGACGACCGGTGGCCGGGTCGCGGCGAGCGCGCCCGCGGCGCGCAGGTTGAGCAAGCTCGAAAAAAGCGAGGTGGCGCCGACCGCCGTGCAGCTGGCCTGACCGAGAAAGCGACGACGTGAGATGGGATCGGACATGGCAGTCTCCTCTAGGTTCTTGTCTCGCGGATGTCTTCTCGCGGCGTCAGCGCAGAACGGCGTACTCGGGGCAGATCATGAACAAATAAAGAGCGAGTCGAACCTGCTCGTCGGGTGTCGCGGAGAGCGGCAGGATGGCGTCGCGGATGATGGTGCGCGTGGCGTCGGTCAAGGTGCCGTAGGTCAGGATCAAATCGAGATGATCGATCAACGTCTCGGGATCGGTCTGCGCGATGCCGATTTCCGTCGTCAGGTCGAGCGGAATGATGTTGTCGGGGTCGTAGTCCTGGAGGTAGTGCTGCCCGAACGTGGCGCGGTCGATGGCGTTGTCGGTGGCGATCGACGTATACGCGTGGATGATCTCCATCTCGGGAGCCACCAAACCCGCGTCGGCCAACGGGCCGGTGGGCTGATGGATGGGTGAGAAGAAGTTGAAGACACTCGGCGCGGTGAGCGGAAACTGCGCCATGAAGATGCTCTCGACTTCCGGCAGAATCGGCACCGGCTCCGTCTGGGCGGCGCTGAAGTGGCGATACTCACCGCTCGGTGAGGTGGCGTGAAAAGCGCGACCGAGCTGCACCCAACGCACCAGAGGCTCACGGACCTTGCCAAATCGAGGATCCTGGAGGTTGGCCAGATCGCGTGCCTCGGTGTCGAGCAGAATCGCTCGGATCACCGCCTTCATGTCACCCCGCACGCCACTGCCGTTGTCGGCGAACGCGGCGCTCACCCGTGCGACGTAGGCGGGGCTCGGATTCGAGGTGACGAGAAATTTGATCAGGTGGGTGCCGAGGAACGGACCCACATTCGGATGATGGAAGAGATGGTCGATCGCCATCTCGATGTCCTGCATGCCGGTCTGACCGGCAGGCACCACGAAACCATTGAGCAACGTCTTGGGTCCCGGTTCGTGCTCGGGCTCGTACATGACCATCGGCAGGTGCCGAGTCTGGAGACCTCGATCTCCCCACTGAATGCCCTGGCCGGGAAACTCCTCGTCCAGGGCGAGCCCGGTGAAGATCTTGGCCATCTCGGTGATCTGCTCGTTGCCATAGGTGGGGATCGAATCACCGTCGGCATCGAGCTTGTGGCTGCCGTCGGGCTCGAGCTCGAAGAGACCGATCGAAAAGAGCTGCATGACCTCGCGGGCGAAATTCTCGTCGGGAAAGCGATTGATCGATGCATCGCCACGCCGGTTGTAGAGGTGACTCAAATAAATACCCATGCTCGGCTGAAGCGTGATGGCGAGCAGCAGATCCTTGAAATTGCCAAAGGCATGCTCGGCCAATACATCCCAATACGCCGCCGAAGCCCGTGAATCCTCGAAGATCTCTTCGGGTTGGCGACCGACCACCAGGATCTGCGACAACGCGAAGGTGACCCGATGACGCACGACGTCCGGCTGGGTCAGCACGTGCTTCCACCACACCCAATCGAAGAAATAGATGAGCAAATCGGGCATCGAGTCCATCAGCTCGAGTACATCGCCCAAAAACGTCTGTCTGGGCATCGCCATCTGGGTCTCGAGCCAAGCCGCGGGGCCGACGGCTTCGACCACGTCGATCAAAGCCGTGTCGCCACCGAAGGTGGACTGAGCGAGAAAACGCGAGGCTCGTTGACGTGTGGTGAGAGGCGTCGGACCGCTCGCCGCCACCGGTGCCGTAGCGATGCTCCCGAGCCCGAGCGTCACACCGAGAGCACCGGTGCCTTGCAAGAAAAGACGCCGGTCGAGACGCGAGTCGCCTGACGCCTCGGACGACTGGCGAGATGTCTTGAGGGTCTCGTGAGCCATGGCATCCTCCCGTTCTTCGTCGTGGGCGGTGACACCCACGTGGTTCGTCGAATCACTGAGAAGACAATAATCGGAATGTACCTATACGAACATAGCTGTCGGATTACACATTGTTCACCTTGTCCACATCGCACGTTGCATGCTCGTCTGGCGGCACCCCTCGGATAGCATTTGCGTTTCGACGGCTTGTCGGGGAAGGACCATGCTGAGGAAAACAGTAGACGTCTTGGTGATCGGGGGAGGTCCGGCCGGGAGCACGGCGGCGACGGTGTTGGCCGACGCGGGGCTCAGCGTGCTGCTTTGTGAGAGGGAGCGCTTTCCACGTTTCCATATCGGTGAGTCGTTGCTGCCGTACAACGTACCGCTCTTCGAACGTCTCGGCGTGTGGGAGAAACTGCTCGAGCACGGGTTTCAGCGCAAATGGGGCGCGCATTTCGTTTTTGAAACGGCGGGCTCCACGATGCAGCTGGATTTTTCTCGCTCGCTCGATCGCCACCTACCGATGGCGCTCCAGGTACGACGAGCCGAATTCGACACGATCCTGCTCGAGCACGCCGCATCGCGGGGCGTGGAGGTATGGCAGGAGGCTCCGGTGCTGGCAGCGCGTACCGACGATCACGGTCGAGTGATCGGCGCGGAGGTGGAACGCGACGGGGAACGTCTCGCGATACACGCGCGAGCGGTGGTCGACGCGAGTGGACGTGACGTGTTGGTAGGCAAGCAGCTGGGGCTTCGTCGACGCGATCCGGCGCTGCGTCAGGCGGCGATGTTCACCCACGTGCGTCACGCGACGATGGATCTCGGACGTGATGGGGGCGATATCTTGATCGCCGCTGGGACCTACGGCTGGTTCTGGATGATCCCGCTCGACCGTGAGACGACCAGCGTCGGCTGTGTGTTTCCCGGTCGTCAATGGCGAGAACACGAGGGGGATGTCGAGAGCTTCTTCGCGGCGCAGGTAGCCGCCTCGCCGGAGGTGAGTCGACGGATGGCGACCGCCGAACGCATCGCACCGATCCGACCGACGGCCGATTTCTCGTATCGTCTCCAGCGTTTCGGTGGCGACGGCTGGGTGGCGGTGGGCGACGCGGCGGCGTTTCTCGACCCGGTGTTTTCGTCGGGCGTGCTGATCGCCACGGTGACCGGCGAACGCGCCGCGCGTACGGTGGCGCGCACGCTCGCGCGTAAGGCCACCGTGACGACCTCTGATCTGGCGAGCTATGAACGATTCGCACGGCTCGGGCTCGACCGGTTCCGTCGCTACATCCTCGGCTTCTACGATCCGGCCGTGATCAGCTTGCTCTGCGAGCGTCCACCCGCGCTGCTCCACGCCATGGCGACCTCGGCATTCGGTGGCAAGGTCTTTAGCCGCGATCCACGGATCGGCCTCTTCGAGAAAACCCTGTTCTTTGGCGCCACCCAACGCCAACGTGACGCCGCACGGGGCAAAGTGTCGCTACCGCTTCCCCCGGCACACGACGTTTCCATGCCGCGCGACGAGTCGATCGGTCTGAGCGCCGGCGCCTGAGCCATCCGCTGACCGTCAGGCTCCGAAAGCTTCGACGTGGACAACGTCGTCGTACAACCGACCCAGGCTGAGCGAGCCACCGGCAGCCTGACACGTCTTCGCGAGGCACTCGTGAGCGGGTGCCGAGCTGTCGTGCGCCGCCCGATCTCGGCCCTGACCGGCTTTCTCGTGTTGACGGCGATCATCGTGGTCGGCTGTGTGCTGCCACGCTGGAATCTGCTCTTTATTCTTCTCGCCCTGGCACCGTGTTTCGGCGGTTTTCCGTTCCTCGGTCTCGCGCTCCTCGACCACCGACCGATCGATCCTCGGCTGCTGCTCGGTGGCTTTCGCCAATATCAACGCTTTTTGTCGATCTTCTGGCTCGGCTATTTCACGCTGGTCTTTCTCGCCGCGCCGCTGCTGATCGCGCTGTGGATCGCGCGTCATGTCACGGGTGATGCGATCGATCCATGGGTGATCGGCAGCGGCATCGCCGCCGCACTCGCCCTCCAGCTCGTCGTCATGCACCGCTATGTCTTCGTGTTCTGGCTCGCCGCCGATCAGCCACCGGAGGTACCCGTGGCCGAGCTCGTCGACCGCAGCGCCGCGTGGGTGGCCCGACGACCGGTGACGACCACGGTCGAAACCCTGCTGCTCGCTGTGCTCTTGGTGCTCGGCCCGATCGGTCTGGGAGCGCTCGCCGCGTATTACCGCGCCGCGGCGTCGGCGGCGGCGCGTTCCGCCGCTTCGTCTTGATCGGTGCGCTCGGTGCTCCGCCGACGTCGGCGCCGCCGTCGATCCGTGGTCTCGATCTTGGGCATCGATCGATAGACCGGAACCCCGGCCGCCGCACCGCACAGAACAGCGAAGATCAGCGCGTTGGCCGGCATCTGCAAGCCGAAATCGACCAGGGAATGCGCCGCCACCGCCGCCGCCGCGCCGAGCGCGGCGAGCGCCGCGGCGCGGTCCTCACTACGACGCCCGCGACGCAACGCGGCGAGCAGATGTCGACTCAAGAACCACAGCAACGCCCCGAGCAGCGGCACGGCGACGATCCCGAGCGCGGCGAGCAGCTCGAGATAGTCACTGTGCGCGGCATCCCAGGGCTCCATACCGGCGCTCTGGACGAGCGGGAAAGCCTGCCGGAAGGTGCCGAGACCACTCCCCGTCCACGGCAGGGTCCACCATAGATCGAGGGTCGCCGCCCATACCTCGTAACGCTTGCTCCACGTCAGGTCGTACGCCGACGTGTCGAGAAACCGCCCGAAACCTGACTCGACGCCGAAGCTGAGCACGCCGACGATGCCGACCGTCAGAGCGAGCAGGGCGTAGAGGCCGACGCGAAGACGTTTGTAGTGCCAGACGAGCAAGAAGCCCTGGACCGTCACCGCGCCGACCACGGCGATGAAACCGGCGCGTGAGCCGGTGAAGGCGAGCGCCACGAAGAGCAGGAGCATGGCGAGCGCCGGCGGCGCCACCAGCCCGAGCTGGCGTTCCAATCGACCGCCATCGAGCGCCCGCCGGGTCGTCCACCACAACCAGGCGGTGGTCACGGCGATCACCATGGCGAGAAACATGGCGTAGTGATCGGGATTGACGAAGGTGCCGCGCAAGCGCCCGACGTCGCCAGGCACTTCGATCCCCCACAGCGTGTTGCTACCGCGAAACCAGCGCTCGGTGCCGTAGGCGACGGTGAACACGGCGCTACCGAGGAGCGCCAGTCCCAACACGCGACGATGCCCGCGATCGCGTCCGATCACCGCGGCGGCGACGAACGCCGCGGCGGCCGCCAACCACGCCAAGGCCGAGCTGTGCGTCACCGCCGGGGTCAGGGTGAACGGCACCCACTCCGGTGGCGGCGCGCCACGCAACGACGCGCCGGCATCCCAGGCCGTCACCAGATCGGCCGCCACGAGCTCGACCACGAACCGTGGCCACGGCAGACTCTGGAGCAGACCGATGACCGCGACCGTGATCGGAATGAGCGCGATACCGAGCACCGGTCGCGACACCACGCCGTCGCGCGCCGCCGCGACCGCGAACGTCAAGGCGACGAAGACCACCGCTTGCGCGGCGGCACGCTCGAGTGGCATGACGCTGGCGAATGGAAGCGGGGCGAGAAGCACGAGAGCCGCCAGCAAGGCCGTGGCCGGGATCGAGAAATGTCGTATCATGCCGACGATTCAACGGCACCTGAGGAGCGACATGCGCATCAGTATTCTGGTCGGTAGTCTTCTGGTCGGTGGTCTTTGGTTGGCCCTGGCATCCGCATGCTCGGCACAAGGCGGGCAGTATACCTCTCCCGGTGGCGCCGGCCCCGGTCGTGGCATTCCAGATGCGACGCAATTCGAAGACAAGATCGAAGACGCCCGCTGGAACTTCGGCTCGCTACGGGTCAGCCCGGCTTTGGGTTTCGACGATGCCGCCTTCGTGTCGAGCGAAGGCGCGGGCAACGGCGCCGATGGCGACGACGACTTCACCGCCACCTTCACCGCCGGGGTGCGCGCCTACCTGCGCTCGAGCTCGAATGTCGTCTTCACCGGTCATGTCTTACCGTCGTATGTCTTCTGGCAGGACAACGACGACAAGAGCCATTTCGGTGGTCGTTACGGCGCCGGTCTCTTCGGCTTCTTCAATCGCGCCAAATTCCAGCTGTCGTATCAATACAACGACGAGCAGACGTTCTTCTCGGACGAGGTGCAAGAGCTGACCTCGGTGCTCGAGACCCGCGCCATCGCCGCCGTCGAGGTCGAAGTGCTGCGCAATCTGTGGATCACGGCACGCGGCTCGGCGTCGACCTTCGAAGCCGCCAACGACGACGACGACGTCTTTTTCCGTTCGCTCGATCGCGACTCCACCCTCTACGAAGCCGAGATCGCCTACAAGGCCCCGGACGCGTGGAGCCTGGCGGTGCTCTATCGCGGTGAGGAAACCGACTTCGCCGACGAGGCCCGGGATCTCGACAACACCAGCGACGGGCTCTATCTCGGCGCCGGCTACGAAGGCAACCGACTGGCGCTCTATGCCGAGGTCGGCCGTCGCGAGCTCGAGCCGGACGGCAATTCGCAGTTCCCGAGCCAGGAAGAAACCGTCGGCCAGGTCGACGCTTTGCTCGAGCTCGGCGCGCGCTCGGCCCTGCTCGGCTACGCACGCCGCGACATCACCTACTCGACCCTCGCCGATCGCGCCTACTTTCTCGACGAGGCCATCGGTGCCCGGCTCCAGCTCTCGGCGCGAAAGGTCCGTTTCGGGGTGCTCGCCGAGGTCGGTGAGAACGACTATCAAAGCCTCGACCCGCTGGTCGAAAGCCGGGTCGACGACGTCATCTCCTATGGCGCCGATCTGACGATTCCGCTCGGGGATCTCTTCATCGTGTCGTTCAACGCCCTCTATAGCGAGTTCGATTCGAACCAGCCGGAATTCGATCGTGACGTCACCACCTGGGGTGTGAGCGTGCGTTTGGGAAGCATTCGTGACCGCCTCCAGCTCGGTAGCCCCGCCGACGAGTGGTGATCACACCGTTGGGCATCGCGACGGGATGAGATAGTGTCGTGATCCCTATGTCGCGCGTCCTGTTTTTCCTCACTGCTCTGCTCCTCTTGGCGACCGGCGTGAGCGCTCAGCTCCCGGTGTCCGCCGACGCGTCGTATTTGATCGGCCCACGAGATCGCCTGCAGATCCGCGTGGTCGAGCTTCCCGAGCTGAACAGCGACGTCGAAGTCGGCGCCGAAGGCACCATCACCCTGCCGGTGATCGGCGCCGTTTCGGCCGGTGGGCTGACCGTCGATCTCCTCGCCGAGCGAATCCGCAACCGCCTGCAAAACGAGGGTTTGCGCCGTGCCACCGTATCGGTGGCGGTGACCAGCCTGCGCACCGAGCCGGTGCGGGTCCTGGGCGCGGTGATGAACCCCGGCCCGGTGCAGATTCCCGGACGCACCCAGCTGCTCGATGTTCTGCTCCAAGTCGGCGGGCTCGGGGAAACGCACTCGAATCGCATTCGGATTCGTCGTCAGGCCGACAACGGGCTCTCCGATCAAGTCGAGGTCAGCGTCGACGACCTGATCATGCGCGCCGACGCACGCGTCAACCTGCCGATCTTCCCGGGTGATCTGATTCACGTCCCGGCGGCCGAAAAGGTCGAGATCCACCTGCTCGGCGAGGTCAAGACCACCGGCACCCTCGAATTTTTATCCACCGATCGGGTCACCCTGCTCACCGCGATCGCGCGCGCCGGCGGCCTCACCGACACGGCATCGAACCGGATCCGCATCCTGCGTCGTGATGCCGACGGCAAACAAGACGAGATCACGGTCGATTACCGAGGCGTGCTCGGCGGCAACGACGCCGATATCGAATTGCTCGACGGCGACATCGTGCTGGTCAAGGAGTCTTTCTTCTGATGTACGACCGATCTCAGCCAGCCCTGCACCCGGCGGCGCCGCCACCCGGTCCAGCTCATCAGCCACCGATCGCCCCCGTCGAGAGCGAAGATCCGATCGATCTGAGCAAATACCTCGGCGCCCTGCGGCGACGCTGGCTGTTGTTGCTCGCCTGCTGCCTGATCGCTGGTGCCTGGGCGCTGCTGCGCTACACCTTGACCACCAAGGAATACCGCGCCACGTCGGTCATCCAGATCGAACGCCGTCGTCTGTCGGTGGTCGCCACGGGTGGCCAGGCGAGCTGGCTCGAAGACTGGTGGAACATGGAGTACTACCCGACGCAATACCGCCTGTTGCGCAGTCGCGGCATGGCGGAACGGGTGTTGATCGATCTCCGTCTCTACGAAGATCCGCTCTTCGCGGGCACCAATACGGTGAATGCGGGTGGCGACGGTAGCGCCGAAGCCGACGCCGCGACCATCGCGCGTTTCGCCGGTCGCCTCAAAGGCGGGCTCGAGGTCAATCCGATCAAAGATACCCAGCTCGTCGAGCTGTCGTACCGCTCGTCGAATCCCGAGCTGGCGGCACGGATCGCCAACGGCTACGCCGAGGCCTTTATCGAATGGGGTATCGAGACACGCACCTCGACGGTGGGCAAAGCGTCGAACTTTCTCGCCGCGCAGATCGACGCGCTCCGTGAGGACGTCGAGGCGCAACAAGAACAGCTCGCCACCTTCGAAGACGCCGACGTCGCGCTCGACCCGGCCGGTGAGGCTCTCCTCGACCGCCGCGAAGCGCTCGAACAGCAGTACAACCTCGTGCTCGCCGACCGCATCTCGAAACAGGCGGCGTGGAGCGCGCTCAGCCAGCGCAACGACTCCGATGTCGCCAACACGGCCTCGGGCGGTCGCGCCGCCGAGCTGAAGAGCGAGATCGCCCGTCTCGAAAACGAGTATCAGCGCAACCTGGACACCTTCAGCGAAGAGTGGCCGGCGATGATCGAGCTGCGCAACAAAATCGACGAGAGTCGCGCCGAGCTGTCCTCGCTCGAATCCGAATCGGCGGATAGCGCGCGGAGTCAAGCCGCCGCCGCGTTTCGGCGCGCGCAGCGGGAAGAAGGCACGCTCGCCGAAGAGCTGCGTCGGGTCAAGAACGAGATCACCAGCCTCAACTCGACGGCGCTCGAATACAACAACATCAAGATGAGCATCGAGACGCGCCAGGAGCTGCTCAACGAGCTGCTCAAACGGCAGAGCGAAACCGAGGTGGCGTCACGGATCCAAAGCGGTCGTGAATCGAACGTGCGGGTCGTCGACCGTGCCGTGGTGCCGGGCAAGCCCTTCAAGCCACAGCTGCGCAACGATCTCGTCATGGCGTTGCTCTTCGGCTTCGTCGCCGGTGCTGGCGGCATCGTCATGCTCGAATACCTCGATCGGACGATCAAGATTCCCGAGGATCTCGAGGGCATCACCCACCTGCCGACGCTTACCGTCATTCCCGACGTCGACGAGAAAAGCCGTGGTTACGGTCTTCGCCTCGGCAAATACGGCAATCAGGGCTATGGCTACAGCTACGGCGGTGGCTACGGCTACGGGGGGCAGGGCAAGGCGCCGAAGGGCGGTGAGGGTGAGAAGGACATCGAGCTCCTGCCCCACACCAATCCACGGCTGGCGATCGCCGAGGCGTATCGCTCGCTGCGTACCGCCATTCTGCTGTCGACCGCCGAGAAATTGCAGATCGTCGCGGTGACCTCGGCCGAGCCCGGTGAGGGCAAAACCGCCACCGCCACCAATCTGGCGGTCGTCATGTCCCAGCTCAACCGCCGCGTGTTGTTGATCGACGGCGACCTTCGTCGGCCACGGGTCCACAAGATCTTCGATCTGAAGAATCACAAAGGCCTGGTGAATTTCCTCACCGGCACCGCCGGCAACGACAACCTGGCGATGAAGACCGAGGTGCCCAACCTCTTCATCTGCCCGTCGGGACCGATTCCGCCCAACCCCTCGGAGCTCCTGGCGTCGGAGCGGATGCAAGAATTCCTGCAGGCGGCGAAAGCCAAATTCGATTTCGTCATCATCGACACGCCACCGGTGCTGCCGGTGACCGACACGCTGATTCTCGGCCCGCTCGCCGACGGCGTGGTGCTGTGCGCGCGCGCCGGTGTCCTGGTGTACGACGACGCCAAAGCCACCATCGAGCGGCTCCGCTACGCCGGCATCCGGATGCTCGGCACGGTTCTCAACCGTTATCGCCGTGGCCCGACCCGCTACCGCAAGCGCTATTACTACTACGGGGTCTACGAGGAAGATGCACCGGCGGCCACCAAGTCGACCGCGGCCTGACGCCATGAAACACGCCCTACTCGTATCTCTTTTACTCGGCTCGTTGTCGTTCGGCACCACCACGTGGGCCGCCGACCCCTTCTACGAAGGTCTGCTCCAAGACGGCAGCGTCGCGATGCGTGCCGGGCTCTACGAATCGGCCGCCGAGAATCTCCGCTTGGCGTGTTTCGGCCTGCTCGACGAGCCCGAGCTCTTGGTGGTGGGTCTGGTGCGTCTCGCGCAAACGCAAGCCGCGTTGGAAGACGACGGCGGCTACGCCGCCACGGTGCGCCGGATCGTCGAAGTCGAACGGCTCACCCAGGGGTATTCGACGAGCACGCGTTTGCCCGAGCTCGAACGGAAGGCATTCGAAGACCTGCTCGCCGAACAAACTCTCGCCGAAGAGCTCGAGAACACGCCCGCGTTCGCCGGAGTCGTGGCGCGGTTGCGCGCCGCCGTGGCCGCCGCGGGGGCCGCCGCCGACACGGAGTCGGTCGACGAAGACGACGAAGAACGAAGCGCCGCCGACGAAGACGAACGCGCCGCGACCACGAGCGACGACGCACGACCGTCGATCGACGGCGACATCGAAGACCTGCGCACCCGCCTCGGCGCGGCGAGCGATGTCGACGAGCTGACCGGCGTGTTCACCGAAGCGCGCCGGCTCGCCGACGCCAATCCGGACGTGCCCGAAGCCCAGCTCCTCGCCGCCGAATCCGCCTACCGCATCGCGCGTTGGAAAGAGGTCGTCACCTACGGCAAACGGGGCGACCTGCTCGACACCGATCGCCCCGTCCTGCTCTTCTATTACGCCATCGCGCTCTTCGAGACCGGCGAGACCGAGGAAGCCGCCAGCGTTCTGGAACGCGCCCTCCCCGGTCTACCCGACACTGAATACGTGCAGCGTACTCGCGACCGTATCCTCGGCAATTGAGCCGATTGAAGCGGCTCGCTCAGCCTACGGCTCGGTTCGCTCAGCCTACGGCTCGGCTCGGCTCGCTCAGCGCCGTGCCGAACGCTGACCGCCACCCGAGCTCGAACGACCGTCACCACCGCGCTTCGCACGACGTTTGGCCGGCTTGTTGGCTCCACCGGGCCGGAACGGCTTCGACCGACGCTTGGGTTTGCTGGGACGATCGTCCATGCCGGCGTCGCGCTGCGACCGCGAGTCGTGCCCGCCACGTGAGCTTCTGGAGCCCGCGCTGTCGTGCTGGCGCGACGGCCCGGATGCGCGACGATGCTTCTTCGGACCATGACCGTGTTTCGGTCCGCCATGCTCCCTCGACCCACTATGCTCTCTCGACCCGCCATGCTCTCTCGGTCCGCCATGGTCTCTCGATCCACGATGGTCCCTCGATTCACCGTGCGTGCGATTTGCCCCGTCTTGTCTCGATCCGGAAGCGTGTTGCGCTCCGTCCTGATGACGCGGTCCATGCGAGCTCTTCGACTGATGACGCGGCCCGCTCTTCGGCCCCTGATGTCTCGACCCACCGTGATCCTTCGACCCGCCGTGCTTCTTCGCTCCGCCTTGGTTCTTCGCGCCGAACGGCCGATCCTTGTGACGCGCCGGTCGTCCCTGACCGCCGCCACCCGAGGAGCGGCGCGATGCATCGCGCGTCGAGCGCAGCTCGGTCACGGGCATGTCGACGACGTCGAAGCCTGCAACCTGACGTCGTTGGATCTGCTGACCGACGGCACGTTCGATGTTGTGCATGCTGGCGCGTTCGGCGGGGGCAACAAAGGTAAAGGCTTCACCGGTGGCCTGCGCGCGCGCGGTCCGGCCCACCCGGTGAATGTAATCCTCGGGCACGTGCGGCACGTCGAAATTGACGACATGCGACAAAGCCTCGACGTCGATCCCACGCGCGGCGATATCGGTGGCGACGAGAATTCTCGTTCTGCCCTTCTTGAAATCGGCCAGCGCGCGCGTCCGTTGCCCTTGGGTGCGATCACCGTGAATCCGGTCACACGACACGCCACGACGCGACAACTTGCGCGCCAGCCGATCGGCGCGATGTTTGGTACGAGTAAACACCAGACCGTTACCGATCACGCCATCCTCGAGCAAAGCCATGAGCAGATCGGCTTTCTGCTCCTGACGCACCGGGAAAAGCGATTGGCTGATCTTCGTCGCCGGGGTCGAGCGACGCTCGACGTCGAGCCTCACCGGGTTGTCGAGCATGTCATCGGCGAGCTCGACCACGGGACGCGGCAGGGTGGCGGAAAAGAAGAGCGTCTGACTCACCGCCGGAAGATGTCCGAGGATGCGTCGAATATCGGGCAAAAAGCCCATGTCGAGCATGCGATCGGCTTCGTCGAGCACCAGGAACTCGAGTCCGGGCAAGCGACCGTGCGGCCTCGAGAAGTGGTCGAGAAGACGCCCCGGGCAGGCGACGATGACATCGACGCCGCGCCGAAAGGCTTGCTCCTGAGGATACATGCCGACGCCACCGTAGACCGCCATGGCGCGTAGCCGCGTATGGCGGGACAAGGCGTTGAAATGGTCGACGATTTGCGCCGCCAGCTCACGGGTCGGGCTGAGCACCAAGGCACGGGTGGTGCCCTTCTTCCGACCGATCAACTGGTGCAGGATGGGAAGAAGAAACGCGGCGGTCTTGCCGCTACCGGTCATGGCGCAGGCGAGCACGTCGCGCCCCTCGAGGGCGGGCGGAATGGCTTTGCGTTGAATCGGGGTCGGCTGGTCGAAGCCGAGATCGGCGATGCCACGCCGCAAATCGGCGTGCAGCATAGAAAAACTATCGGTCATGAAACCAAACTCCAGGCACGCGGCGCGGAGCCAATGCTCGGGGCCGTCAGTGCTCGATCAGGCCGGCTGTGAGTAATGAAAGCGAAACGGAGGATTAGCCGGAGGGCCGCCGTACGGGCGTGAAGGATGCGCTGCCGATCGAGTGACGTGTTTGTCGTGAGACGAGTCTGTCGTGCGACTGTGTCGGTCTGACCGTGTCAGTCGTCTGACTGTGTCGGTCGTGTGACCACCATTTTTCAGCGGTCTGCGAGAATCGGTATCAGCGCGCCACGGAGACGCACGTAGGGTGCATCCACGCCGTGGTGTCGTGAAGGTTGTCACATTCACGCCCCGAGTGCAAAGCCCCTCCTCTCGAAGCTGCGAATCGACCACGAAACTCATGACAGGATTTCGATGCACGCCCTCCCTTGCCTTGACAGCATGTCGGCACGAGGACTACCCTAAGACAGGTGTACCCTGACTGTCATTGACGAGCTGAACAACCGCCCTGAGAGATACCGGCTATGACCCATGGATTCGAAAAGTCTTCCCGCATTGCCCGCCGCGTCGCGCTGATCGCGCTCTTGGCGGCAGCCTTCGTCACCGGGATCGCCGGTGCGCAGGGACCGACCATCACTGTCGACCCCGTGGAGTGTTTCCCCACCGAGTCGAACAATGTCGTTTACGCGAACATCGCCCCGGCTCTCGATGGCGTTCGGCCTCAGCTCTTCTTCCGTTGGAACGAGACCGAACCGTTCTACTACGTCTTCATGGAATCGGTCGGTGGTGGCCGCTATTGGGCCACGCCCCCGATCCCGAGGAGCGAGAACAACGAAGCCGCCTTCTATGTGTCGCTGACCGACGGCACCGGCCAGGAGATCAGCCGCACCGACATGATGATGGCGCCGGTCCAGGGCGGCTGCGAAGTCGAGCTGACGCCGCAGCAGCAGGGCACGGCCCTGAACCTCGAGGTCGGTGAGACCACGTGGGAACAGCAGGGTCGCGAGGTCGACGGCTGGGAGTGTGACGGTGTCGTCACCCGGATCGATCCCAACGGGGTGCGTCGCGCCGACGAGAAATGCCGCGTGTGCATCATCGCCTGGTGGGAACGACCGACCGTCGCCATCCCCGCCGCCGCTGGCGCGGGTGTGCTCACCGGAGTGTTGCTGATCGATCGTGGCGACGAGGGCCGTCCTTCGCCCTCTCGTCCCTGAGCCGGTCCGCACAGACGATCCAACGATGACGGCGCTCGACTTCGAGCGCCGTTCGTCTTATTGACGATGATGCTCGACAACCTCGACGCGCCGATCTACGTCGCCGGCCACCGTGGATTGGTGGGATCGGCGATCCTTCGCCGGCTCGATACAGCCGGTTTCCGCAATGTGCTCACCGCCACCCGCGACGAGCTCGACCTCCGCGATCAGCGCGCGGTCGATGAATGGTTCGCCCACCACCGCCCGGCCCACGTCTTCTTGGTCGCCGGTACCGTCGGTGGCATCCTGGCCAACTCCACCCGCCCGGCCGAGTTCATCTACGACAACATGATGATCCACGGCACGGTGGTTCACGCCGCCTACCGGCACGGGGTCGAGAAGCTGCTCTACCTCGGAAGCTCGTGTATCTATCCACGCGCTTGCCCACAGCCGATTCGCGAGGACTACCTGCTCACCGGCCCGCTCGAGCCGACCAACGAGCCGTACGCCATCGCCAAGATCGCCGGTATCCGTCTGTGTCGCGCCTATCGCCAGCAATACGGCTGCAATTTCATCTCGGCGATGCCGACCAATCTCTACGGCCCCAACGACAACTTCGATCTCGCGAGCTCGCACGTGCTGCCCGCACTGATGCGCAAGCTCCACGACGCCCGCGGTCACGATCAGCCTCGTCTGGTGGTGTGGGGCACCGGCAAGCCCAAGCGTGAGTTTCTCCACGTCGACGATCTCGCCGACGCCTGCCTCTTCTTGATGCGCCACTACGACGGCGAGCAGCACATCAACGTCGGCACCGGGGTCGATCTGTCGATCCGCGAGCTCGCCGAAACGCTCGCCGCCGTGGTGAACCCACGCGCCGAGCTGGCCTTCGATACCGACAAGCCCGACGGTGCGCCACGCAAATTGCTCGACGTCTCTCGGCTCCACGCGCTCGGTTGGCGTCACCAGATCGACTTGCGTCAGGGCATCGAGTCCACCTACGACTGGTTCACCACCCATCACCCGGCCGCGGCGGCATGAGCGTCGTCGCCGTGATTCCCGCGCGAGGTGGCTCGAAAGGGCTACCGCGCAAGAACCTCGCGCGGGTCGGCGATCGGCCCCTGCTCGTCCACAGCATCGATCACGCCCACGCGGCGACCCGGGTCGACCGGGTGATCGTCTCGACCGAGGACGCCGAGATCGCCGACGTGGCCCGTCGAGCCGGCGCCGAGGTGATCGAGCGACCGGTCGAGCTGGCGACCGATCAGGCGACCTCCGAATCGGCCCTGGTCCACGCGCTCGACCAGCTCGAGCAAACGACCGGTACACCCGTGCTGATGGTCTTTCTCCAGGCGACCTCGCCCTTACGGCCTCCCGGGGCCATCGACGCGGCGATCGCCACGCTGGAAGAACAAGACGCCGATTCACTGGTCTCGACGGTGCCCTTTCACGGCTTTTTGTGGCGCGACAGGAGCCCCAAAGACGATTCGTCGATCGGCGCGCGACCGATCGACTACGATCCACGACGTCGCCCACGTCGACAAGAGCGTCTACCGACCTATGTCGAGAACGGCTCGATCTACGTGTTCAAACCGTGGGTGCTGCGTGAGCTCGACTGTCGATTGGGTGGCAAAATCGCTCTCTTCCCGATGTCGAAGACGAGCGCCATCGACATCGACGACGCCGACGATCTCACGCTGGCGAACGCTCTCCTCGACGCGGTATGACGATGCAACGACGAGCCACCGCAGCCACGGATCGTCCTCATGTGGTGATGGTGATCCCGCGTGGCGAAGCGGTGCGCAATTTCCTCTACAGCCACACGCTCGACACGCTGAGCGAGCAGGCTCGGGTCACGCTCCTGTCGGTGGTCGACGATCAGGCGTTCCGTGATCGTTACGGCCCCCAGGTCGACGCCATCCACAGCCTCGACGAGCACCCTCAAGACGGGCTCACCGCGCGGCTGCGGATCCTCGCCGAGAACGCGCACGATCGCTGGCTATGGGGCAAGACGGCCCAGAATCATTGGGTGCTACGAGATCGTCGCGCCCGTGCCCGGGGAGCCTGGGCGATGTGGCAACGACGCGCGGTCAAGGTCGGCGCGACCCTGCTCGGCAACCGACCGGCGGTCCACATGCTCACCCGCGCCGAACGTCGCCTGGCGCACCGTCGTCGACCGACCCGCGATTTCGACCGGCTGTTCACCGAGCTCGAGCCCGATCTGGTCTTCAACGGCTCGCATATTCACGGCCTGGCCGGCGAGCTGCCCCTACGGGTCGCCAAAGCGATGGGCATTCCCACCGCTGGCTTCATCTTCAGCTGGGACAATTTGACATCGCGAAGTCGGATCTTCGTGCCGTACGATCATTACCTCGTTTGGCACCACGGGATGAAGCGGTTGTTGTTGTCGCAATACGACGACGTCAGCGCCGAGCGCGTGCACATCACCGGCACGCCGCAATTCGACTTCCACTTCGATTCTCGTTACCTGCTCTCGCGTGACGAGCTCTGCGGCCGGTTGGGACTCGACCCGAGCCGCCCGTTCGTGCTCTACACCGCCGGGATCGCGCATCATTTCTTCGAGGAGCACCGTCATGCGCACACCGTGCTGCGACTGCTCGGTCTCGATCCCGAGCACCCCGACGACGGCCTCGATCTACCGACCCGGCCCCAGCTGGTGGTGCGCACCAACATCAAGGACACCAGCCCCGAGATGAAAGCCCTCGCCGCGCGTGGCTTGACCGACGTCCACTTTCCCGTTCCGGGATGGGAGCCACGTTGGCAAACCCCGCTCCCCGAGGATTTGGCCGTCTACACCAGCATGCTTCATCATTGCGCGCTCGGCATCAATGCCGCCTCGACCGTATCGCTCGAGCTCATGGCCTTCGATCGCCCGGTGATCAATCTCGACTACGATCCACCGGGTAGCGACATCCCACCCGAGCTCGGCTACAAACGCCACATCACCTTCGACCACTACGGACCGGTGGCGGCGAGTGGCGCGGTGATGGTGGCGCGTTCGGACGCCGACATGGCCGACATGTTGTTTCGCGGGCTCACCGACCCCGACGAGCAGAGCGCGGCGCGCACACGCTATCTTCGAGACACCTTTGGCGACACGCTGGACGGCCAGAGCGGCACGAGGGTGGCGCAGTGTCTGCTCGCCCTGGCGCGTGGTGAGGCCCCACGATGAGCGACCGACTCGAGAAGGCGCCGATTTTTCTCAACTGCCTCTCACGGGGTGGCAGCAATCTCTTTTGGAATCTCTTCCTCACCCACCCCGACGTGTGCTCGCCGATTCTCGAGACGCTGGAGATTTTCCGCGCCGGGCTCAGGCGTCCGACGCTGACCGGTTGGCGACTCGCCCTGCTCGCCGGTCAGCCACGGCTCTTCGACTCGTGGTGGCTGGCGGCGCGCAAGCCGATTCCCGAACGCGCCAAACGCTTTCTCGACCAGACCCTGCACGCCCGCAAGCTCGACACCGTCGACGATACCGAGATGCGCTTCAAAGCGCCCGAGACGACCTACGATCGCGCCGAGGTGGCGAGCAGTCGTCTGTGCGCCAAGAACAACAACGGCCTGGCGTTTCTCTCCGACATCCTCTTCGATCTCTACCCCGACGCGGTGTGCTTCGCGCTGGTGCGCGATCCGGTGGCGCTTTACGAAAGTCACAAGCGACGCGGCATCTCGAAAACACCCGAGGCCTTCGCCCACTTCTTCAACACTCTGACGATGCGGCATCGTCACGACAGCGAGCGCTTCGCGCGTTATCACCTGGTGCGTTTCGAAGATCTGCTCGCCGACCCGATCACCTTTGTCGACGACGTGTATCGCAAGGCAGAGCTCGACGGCGACAAAGTCGAACGCATTCGTCTGAAGAGCAAGACTCATTTTCGTCGCGACGGTAGCTATGGGGCCGATCGGCAAAAAGGCGCCCACTATTGGCTCACCAAAGATGAAGTGGTGTCCTTTCTCGAGCCCCAAATCAACCAGCTGCAGGCTTCCAAGCTCGACCACGCCGAACGTGCACGGGTTCGACATCTGGTCGCCGAAGCCTGTGACACCCTCGGCTACCCGACCGAGGAACCCGCCGCCACCACGAGCACGGAGCCGACATGACCGAGACCCCTCCCACCCCCGTCCGGCGGATCGAGCTCGACGACCGCGTCATCGGACCCGGCGCGCCCTGCTTCGTGATCTCCGAGGCGGGCGTGAACCACAATGGCGACGTCGAGATGGCGCTCAAATTGGTCGACGCCTCGGCCAACGCCGGCGCCGACGCGGTCAAATTTCAGAAGCGCGATCTCAAGAGCATCTATCCACGCGAGCTGCTCGACAACCCGAATTCGGCCGAATGGGCGTTTCAATACCTCGTGCCGATTCTCAAGCAGACCGAGCTCACCGAGGCCGACTTCTCACGCATCAAAGAACGCTGTGACGAGCGTGGCATCCGTTTCATGTGCACGCCGTGGGACGAAACCAGCCTCGCCCTGCTCGAAGAGCTGGGGGTCGATCTCTACAAAGTCGCCTCCGCCGACCTGGTCAACCTTCCCCTGCTCGACGCCATCGCCGACACCGGCAAACCGATGATCCTGTCGACCGGTATGGCGACCCTCACCGAAATCGAACGCACCGCCGCCTATCTCGACAAACGAGGCGCCTCGTACGCCTTGCTGCATTGCGTGTCGACGTACCCGGCGCCGTTCGAGGCGCTCAACCTGCGGTTCATGAACGCCCTCGACCGCTTCGACGTGCCGGTGGGCTACAGCGGTCACGAGCGCGGCATCGCGATCGCCACGGCGGCGGTCGCCATGGGGGCGTCGATCATCGAAAAACACATCACCCTCGATCGCACGCTCCCCGGTCCCGACCATCCGGCGAGTCTCGAGCCCGGTGGGCTCGACAAGCTGATCCGCGACATCCGCAATCTCGAGATGGCGCTCGGCGACGGTCGAGAAAAGCAGCTCGCGGCGATGGAAAAGCTCAACCGCCAAGTGCTTCGCAAGAGCCTGGTGGCGGCACGACGGCTCAGCGCCGGTCACGAAGTCAGTCGTGAAGACGTGCGGGTCAAGGGCCCGGGCAAGGGTCTCTCGCCGCAACGGCTCGACGAGCTCGTCGGCGCGGTGCTCGATCGCAACGTCGAAGAAGACGAGTACTTCACCGAGGGCGATCTGACCACTGGCATCGGCCGCGCCCTCGACACCTCGGGGCTGGTGCGCCCGTGGGGATTCAAGGCGCGTTTTCACGATCTCGACGAATACCTGGCCAAGAAGCCGCGGCTGGTCGAGCTCCATTTCAGCGACGTCGACGTCGATTACCCGTTCGAGGCGCCGGCGACGCCCTATCCCGAACAGCTCATCGTCCACGCACCCGAGTTCACCGGCAGTCGGCTGCTCGATCTGTGCTCCGAGGACGACGAGACCCGCGAGATCGCGATCAAGCTCTTCTCACGGACCGCCGACAAAGCCCGCGAATTGGCCTCGAGCTTCAGCGGTGGCCCGATCGGCGTGGTCGTGCACGTCGGCGGCATGTCGATGGACGAGCCGATCGACGATCATGACCGGCTGCTCCGTCGCGCCATCGAATCCCTCCGCCAGATCGACTGGAGCGGCTTGCATCTACTCCCCGAGAACCTGCCGCCACGGCCGTGGTATTTCGGTGGCCAGTGGATCCAGAACGTCTTTATCCGCCCCGAGGAAATGGTCGAGGTGTGCCAGGAGCTCGATGTCGGCATGACCTTCGATCTCTCCCACGCTCAGCTCTATTGCAATTGGGCCGGCACGACGCTCGAGGATTTCGTCGAGCAGGTCTTGCCGTATTCGCGTCATCTCCACATTGCCGACGCCTCGGGAATCGATGGTGAAGGCTTGCAGATCGGCGAAGGCGTGATCGAATGGGAACGCATCATCGAGATGATGGCGGGTGCGGACGTCTCCTGGTTGCCCGAGATCTGGAGCGGGCATCTGCACGACGGCGCCGGCTTTACCGAAGCCATTCACCGTCTACGCGAGCTCGGGATGACCTGATCGGATCGAGCATCGACGAGCGAGGTTTGGGGGCATCGAAACGCAGTGAGCCGAGACCAGTGAGCGAAACAAGCCTATCCGTGGTCTGCCCGACCCTCGGTCGCCCCGACGAGGTTCGCTCGCTCCTGGCGAATCTGGCCGCGCAAACAAGACTTCCCGACGAACTCATCCTGGTCGACGGCGCCGAACCGAGCGATCGACGGACCGAGGACGTGGTGCGCGAGGTGGCACCGAGCCTGCCGTTCCCGGTGCGTCACGAACGCTGGCAGCGAGGCACGGCGATTCAACGCAACCGTGGCATCGATCTGGCGAGCGGTGCGTTCGTCGGACTGATCGATGACGACATCCGCCTCGAGCCCGATTTCTATCGGGTGGTGCTCGACGCCTTCACGCAACCGGAAAACCACGACGTCGGCGGCATCACCGGCTACATCACCGACCAGCATCTCGACCCGCAAAAGTCTCGTCGTTGGCGGTGGTATCGCCGTCTTCGGCTCTTCGGTACCTACGAGCCGGGCCGCTTCGACTGGGCCACCGGGCACCCGATCAATCGCTATCTGCAGCCGCCGCACGAGACGTTGCGCGAGCTCGATGTGATGGGCGCTGGCTGTGCCACCTGGCGTCGCGCGGTCTTCGATCAAGGCATCCGATTCGCGCCCTTCTTCGCCGATTTCGGCGTGCTCGAAGACGCTCACCTGGCGCTCACCGCCGGTCGTCACGAGTGGCGCCTGCTCGAAGCTGGTCGCGCCCACTGTCGTCACCTGCGCTCGCAGACCGCGCGGGTCGACAATCGTCGGCTGTGCTACAAAACCGCGGTCAACTACCGCTATGTCTTTCTCGACATCGTCCGACCACGACGGATCGCCCAGGAGCTCGGTTTCTGGAAGGTCCAGCTGGTCGACTTCCTGCGTCTCCTCGCCCACGCGGTGAAGAGCCCGTCGAAACGCGCCTGGGGAGGCGTGTGGGGCAAAGTCGAAGGATTGATGGCCGCCGCCTTCTTGCCGGTGCCACGTGACACGCCTCTGGCAACGCGCGCTCGGGGAACGTCGTGATCCGAAAGCTTCGCGACCTGGCGATCATGGCGCTGCTCTCGGTGCTCGCGCTCGTGGCGGTCGAGCTGATGGTGCGGTGGCTGGCGCCGCAGGACAAGACCACCGTCCACCTCGGTCAGGGCACCTTGGGCAAACGCGATGCCGACACCGGTCATCTGCTGACTCCCGGTGTGCACACGCGTACGACCACGAGCGAATTCACCGTCGAATACCAGATCAACGAAGACGGCTGGCGTGACGCCGCCACCTACCCACCCGAACCACCACCCGGCCGC
>JBCDBH010000039.1:0-26100 GCA_039184055.1 Acidobacteriota bacterium | reverse complement strand
TAGGGATCGTAGACCTCACCCCAGTAGTAGGGATCGTAGGCCGATGAGGAACCGTAGACCGACACCGCGCTCGGGATCGAGAAGTGCCGGCCCCGACACGACGCGCACCCGCTATACCTGCAGTACTCGTGGTGCGAATCCCAGTCGTAGACGTGACGATCGAAGTGACGATCATGGTATGGCTTCACCCGATAGCGCTCGTAGCGATTCCAATCGGAGTGGTGCCCGTAGCGACGCGGATAGTACCGTTTGGCCTGGTGCGAGTCGTAACGTAGATGGACGCCGTGACCCGGTGAGAAGCCGATCGAGAAACGCGACCGGCGACGATCTTCGTAGCGTTCGTGACGCTCGTGACGCCGATCACGATGACGGTCGTAGCGATAGCGATCGTAGCGATAGCGATCGTGTTTCCGCTCGTACCGGTTGTCGTAGCGTTTCCGGTCGTAGCGCTTCCGGTCGTCATGGCGTTCGCGACGGTTGTCGTAACGCTCCCGACGATCCTTGTGGCGCTCGACTCGATCGCGACGGTTGTCACGACGTTCGTAGCGTTCGTCGCGCTGGTCATGACGATGACCGTGGCGTTCACGCGCTTCTACACGACGGGTTTCGGCGCGCTTGGTCTTGGCTTCCGAGGAGCGGACCCGCCGCTCTCCGTCACTCGCCGAAGACAAGGCGGGAAACATGAGCAGTGCGGCGAGCCCGAGGGCGGCTGCGGCTGTCGTTCGATGAAGTGTGCGGTCTCGCATGATTCAACCTCCTGCCCATTCCTTATGCGAGGTGCATGCCAAGATATGAATATCTAGAAATCGACGAAATGGAGCCAAATAAAGAGAATTCTCCCCTATCGACCCTTCACAAGCCTGTAAGACGCTCCATCTCGTCCTCTCAAGAGGACAAAGAGCCGACCAGTCGCTCGATCATCGCCCGACTCAACGCCAGCTCTTCCTCATTGATCGTATGGGGCATGCCCGGATACCGGCGCACATCCACCGTGGCGCCGAGCCGGCGACAGACCTCGGCCGTCTGCTCGACACGCGCGAAGGGTACGTGGGGATCGGGATCGCCCGCAGCAAGGAGAATCGACGCCCCGTCCAGGTCTTTCCCGGTGGTCGAGAAGTCGCTGTCGGGAGGGCCGATCAACCCTCCCGTGTACGCGATGGCGCCGGCCAGCGGCGCACCGATACGAACCGCGACATCGATCGCTAGACACGCCCCCTGGGAGAAGCCGGCAAGAAAGGTCCGCTCCCGTCCCGGCCCGTCTTCATCGAGCCGGGCCACCAAGGCTTCGACCATGCGTCGGGCCGAGCTCAACCACGGCTCGTTGGCGTCGGTCGGCGCCATGAAACTCTGTGGATACCAGGTACGCAGCGCCGCCTGAGGAGCGACGAAGGCACAGCCCGGGACCGCGAGTGGTCTGGCGAGCCCGATGATGTCCTCAGCCGTGGAGCCGCGTCCATGGATGAGGACGACCGCGACGCTAGCCGCGTCGAGTGGCGCCCCGGCGGTGACCAGCGGTGGATTGGCGTGTGGATCGGCATCGAAGGCCATGGATCAGCCCTTGCTATCGACGACCAGAGGCGGCAAGGCCCCTTCGATGCGCTGTCGGCGCGGCTCGAGCCAGGATGGCAATTTGAGCTCGGTGCCCAACGTCTCGACGGGTTCATCAGCGGTAAAACCCGGCGGATCGGTAGCGAGCTCGAAGAGAACCCCACCCGGCTCACGGAAGTAGATCGAGCGGAAGTAGTTGCGATCGAGCACCGGCGTGACGTTCAATCCACGCCCGGAAAGACGCTCGCGCCACGCGGCCTGATCGGCGTCGTCGGCGGCACGCCAGGCGACGTGGTGCACGGTGCCGGCGCTGATCCGACCGTAGGAAGCATCGGGCACACACAACACGTCGACCAGCGTACCCAAACCACCGTCCCCGACTTCGAAGCGGAAACGGTTGTCGGCGCTGTGGGTTTGGCGAAAACCCATGCCATCGGTCAGCAGCTCGGCGGTCGCTTCGTAGCCCTGTTGCCACAAGGTGACGCTGTGAAAACCACGAATCGCCTCGGTCTCGTCCACCGGCCCTTGAGGCCACCCGGGCTGCTCAGCGACGTCTTCGTGTGCCACCAGCTCGAGCATCAAGCCGTCGGGGTCGAGGATGGTCAAGACTTCCTCGTCGAAACGCTCGTAGGGCTGCTCGACGACCACGCCGAGATCGCGCAGGCGTCGCTGCCACGCGGGAAGCGAACCCGGTGGCACGCTGAACGAGGTGACCGCCGCCTGGCCCGCACCACGGCTTCCACGCGCCGCCATGGGCCACGGGAAGAAGGTCATGATGGTTCCCGGGCGCCCTTGCTCGTCACCAAAGTAGAGGTGGTAGGTCTCGGGGCTATCGAAATTGACGGTACGTTTGACCAGCCGAAGACCGAGGGCCTTGGTGTAGAAGTCGACGTTCTGCTGGGGGTCTCGGGCGATTGCCGTGACGTGGTGAAGACCGAGGATCGGTCCGCTCATCGGTTGCCTCCATATTTCCAGGGTTCGAGTCGAGTGTACCAACCCAGGTACGCAGCATGGAACGCTTCGAACAGACGGCGAACCGCAAGCTGACTCTCGATATCGATTGGGAGGCTACGGGTATTTCGGACACGTGGAGGCGACGGCCGGATTCGAACCGGCGAATGAGGGTTTTGCAGACCCTTGCCTTACCACTTGGCCACGTCGCCCTAGAGGGGCTAGAAAGGAGAGATGGAGCGGGAAACGGGATTCGAACCCGCGACCCCAACCTTGGCAAGGTTGTGCTCTACCACTGAGCTATTCCCGCTTGTCAAACCGGTCCGAGAACCGACCTCGGCCACCGTAAATGTACCGCTGCGGCACGAGGACGGAAAGGATAGTGATCGGCGCAGACCGTGTCAAGCGGGAAAACGGTCAGCTGGCGAAAAAGGCATCCGGTACGTGGGTGAAGCACCACTCACCATCATGCCAATCGAGCGCCAAGACATCGAACCGACATGGCCCGGTCCATCGCCGACGCGCCAGATCGAGCGCGCCCGCTCGCGCCACCCGGCGCTGCTTTGCCGGAGTGACCGCGTCGAGCGCGCTGCCGTGACTGCTATCGGCTCGAGCTTTGACCTCGACGTACACCAGGGTGTCACCGTCGCGCGCGACGATGTCGATCTCCCCCGCTTTGGTGGTGACGTTGCGATCGAGAATCCGCATGCCGTGACGTTTCAGCCAGGCGACCGCTTCACGCTCCCCGACCCGACCCTTGGCACGACGATGCGGCTGATGATGGAAAGCTTCCGACACGGACGGCTGGTTTGGTGCTCTGGCGGCTGGGGCTCAAGCAGATTCGGCTTCGCGTTGCAGCCGTTTCAATTGACGCCGAGCTCGCTCGCGACGCAGCCCACGCAGATGATCGACGAAGAGCACGCCTTCGAGGTGGTCCATTTCGTGACAGATGGCACGGGCGAAATACCCTTCGGCTTCGAGCTCGAATGGCTCGCCATCGAGGTCGTGCGCGGCGACGCGGATCGTCGCTGGGCGTCTGACTTTCTCGGTCAGCTCGGGAATCGACAAACAGCCTTCGGTGTCGACCTCGGCTCCTTGCGTCTCGACGAGCTTCGGATTGACGAAGACATGGAGGCCGTCCGCCTCTCTGCCGACCGAGATGTCGACGATCGCCAAGCGCTGATTGATGCCAACTTGAGGTGCCGCCAGCCCGACACCGGGCGCGGCATACATGGTCTCGACCATGTCGTCGGCGAGTGTGCGGAGCGCATCGTCGAACGTCGTGATCGGTGCGCAGGTCTCACGCAGCACCGGATCCGGATAGAGCCGGATCGGCATGATCGCCATCGATCAACCTCGGATCTGCTGCACGTTCTTGACCGCCGCCTGATCTTTGCGTTGCCGACGAAGCACCGACAAGAAATGGACCGGATCCTCGCTCCCCTGCATCGCCTTTTCGAGACCCGGACGATCGAGCTCGAACACAGTACCGGCCTTCGACACCTTGTACTCGGCCGGCCAGCTCTTGCGTTCGAGCAACACCGACTCGCCGATCACATCGCCACTCGAAAACGACAGAGCGCTGGTTTCGCGCGCATGGTCACCAGAACCGATGGTCACCATCGCCTCGACCACACCGGCAACCACCAGGTAGAGCTTGCCATCGGCCATCCCCGCACTGGCGAGGATCTCACCCGGCTCGACGTCCCGCATGTTCATGACCGAGAACAATCGCTTGAGCTCTTCTGCGGACAGCTCGTGGACGATCTCGGTACGAGCGATCTTGTTCCAAAGAAGCTCCATCTGGAGCGCTGAATTGGCGGCGTCTTGGACCTTGGTCGTCGGGTTGGCGAGCAAACCTTCGATGGCCAGCTTACGACGCGCCTCGAGACGCTTCATCCGCTTGTACTTCTCGAGTCGACGCGGCAACACGTCGTCACCGGGCGCCAGGCGCGCGGCTTTGGACAGCACCGCCACGGCGCGGTCGTAGAAACCGTCTTCGGCGTAACTGTCGGCCACGAATCCGTATGCGTCGATCGCCTTCGACGGTTCGGCCAACGCGGTGTACACCTCGGCCAATTTGAGGTGCGCGTGGAGATCGTTCTTGACCAGCTTCACCCGCCGCTTGAGGGCGTCGGCGGCTTCTTCGTAACGTTCGAGCGTGATCAGATCTTCGATCGTCAGCTCACGACTTTCATCGGCGTGGCTGGACTTTTTTTTACCCTTGCCGCCGAGGATCTTCTTGAACATGGCACCGCCTGATGTGTGGAGGAGGCATACGCCTCAGAGCAAACCACGGCTAGAAGACACACTCGACCGCAGCGGAAGTAGCCGGACCCCGGAAGTATACAGCAGCGATCGATCGGCTGGAGACCCGGTCACGGATCCCGTACAATCCGCCGACATGACTGCCGATTGGACCACCCGCCTGCTCTTCGTCTTCTATTGCTGCCTGGTCGGCCTGATGTTGACCTTGCTGCCATGGAGCCCGGGTTGGAATCGGATGGTCACCGGCCTGCCCTCGATTCTGCAGGTGCTCGCCGGTCCGTGGCCCCGCGGGGCCATCATGGGCTTTGGCTTGGTCCATCTGGTGTGGGCCGCCCACGACCTCTTCGAGCTTTTCCGTCTAGGTATACATGGTTCGGATTCCGAGACTTCTCGCCATCAGTGATCGCACGCGACTGGAGGGTGGCGAGCTCGGGCCGTGGCTCGATGAGCTCGCCGCCGACGGTGTCGACGCCGTGCAGCTACGGGAGCGTGATCTCGACGATCGAGCATTCTATGAGCTCGCGTGCGAGACACGGCGACGCCTCCCGGCCACAATCGCGGTGATGGTCAATCGACGGCTCGACGTGGCGCTCGGTGCCGGGTGCCAGGGCGCGCATTTGGCGACCGACGCGGTTCACACCGGAGCCTTGCGTAGACGTTTCGGCGCCGAGCCGATCCTCGGTGTCTCGACCCACAGCATCGACGAAATCAAACGAGCGCGTGACGCCGGCGCCGACTTCGTTACCTATGGCCCGCTACGCCCGACACCTTCGAAACCGGGGTGGGTCGACGTGCCCGGCCCGACCGGCATCGAAAAGGCCAGTCGTCACGGGATCCCCCTCCTCGTGCTCGGTGGTGTCGAAGACGCCGACGACGTCACCACCGCTCAGTCGGCCGGCGCTGCTGGAGTCGCGGGCATCCGCGTCTTCATCGACACCGACCGACGACGACGCGTGGTGGCCGCGGCCCGGCACGCGTGGCCCGACTCGCACTCTCCTTCCGAGGCGCAACCATGACTCGAACCTACCCAGCCAAGCCTCTCTTTCTATTCCTCTCGCTGATCGTCCTGGTGCTCGACCAATGGACCAAACAGCTCGTCGAGCTCCACATGCCGATCGGCACCAGCCGTCCCGTGATCGACGGCCTGCTCAATCTCACCCACGTGCACAACACCGGGGTGGCTTTTGGTCTGTTCGCCACGCACGGCGACGGGCTGCGTACCGTGCTGTTGATCGCCCTCGGTCTGCTCGCGCTCACCCTTGTGGCGTTTTACTTCCGCCAGGTGCCCGCCCACGACCGCGTGATGCTGGTGGCGCTGTCACTGGTGCTAGGTGGCGCGGTCGGCAACCTGCTCGACCGCATCCTCCAAGGTGGCGTCACCGATTTCATCGACTTCTATGTCGGAGACTGGCATTGGCACACCTTCAATATCGCCGACAGTGCCATTACGGTGGGGATCGGCTTCATGGTGTGGAGCGCGTTTCGCCCCGTGGCTGACGAACCGGAGACCGTGACCGACGACGAGCCCACCGAGCTCGCGTCGACCCCGTGAACACCACCTGGCGAGTCGACTCCGAGAACGCGGGCGAACGGCTCGACCGTCACGTGGCGCATCGCCTCGATATACCACGCAATCAAATCCAACAGTGGATCGCGGACCAGCGGATCACCGTCAATGGCGTGATCGCGAAAGCCTCGACTCGGCTGGAGGACGCCGACGAGGTCGTCTGCCGTCCGCCGCCACCGAGCACCGATGCCGGGGTCGTCGCCGAGCCTGGCCAGCTCGATCTCCTCTACGAAGACGAGCACCTGATCGTGGTCGACAAACCAGCCGGACTGAGCGTGCATCCCGGCGCCGGTCGTGAACGCGGCACCCTCGCCAATCGATTGCTCGATCGCTTTCCCGAGATCGCCGGCGTGGGTGGCAGCGGTCGTCCCGGCATCGTCCACCGGCTCGATCTCGACACCACCGGTGTGCTCGTGGTGGCGCGCTCGGTCATCGCCTACCGGCGGCTCTCCGAAGCCTTCGCCGACCGCCACATCGACAAACGCTATCTCGCCGTGGTGTGGGGCATGCCTCGCGACGCATCCGGCACGGTCGACCTGGCGATCGGACGTCACCCTCAGGACCGCAAACGGATGACCGTACGGCACGATGGTCGACCGGCGCTGACCCATTGGACCGTCGAGAGCTCGGTCGCGGGTGTGTCCGTACTCCGCATCAAGCTCGAAACCGGTCGCACCCACCAGATCCGCGTCCATCTCAAAGCCATTCGTCATCCGCTGATCGGTGACCCGGTGTATGGCGAAGCTCGCTGGCGCGAAGTGATCGGACGCCCGCGCGCCGTCCTTCGAAATTTCCCACGCCCCGCGCTCCACGCCCACCGACTATCGTTCGAGCACCCCGTCGACGAACGTCCGCTGAGCTTCTCAGCGCCCATACCTGACGACTTACAGACCCTTTGGCACGACTCGACAGGCCAAGACTGGCCGATCGCTTCTCCCTAGAGTCCCATCGACTCCTGGAATCCACGAAGTCGCGGCAGCGCCGCGCGTACGTGTGCCGTTGACAACCCGAGCCGCGAAGCCGAGGCGACCAGCGCATCGAGATCGACCGGATAGAGCCCATCACGGGTTCGATCGGCGAGCCCGGCGACGTTGATCGGGCGAATCGCCGCCTCGATCTGGTTCCAATAGCTGTCTTCGTCGCGATCCCGCGCCAGCCGCTCGAGCTCTTGCGCCCGACGTACCAGCGTCTCGTCACTCGCCAAGAAGCCACGCTCGGCCCATCCTCGATCGGGCGGCTCGAGCAAGCGTTCACGGCTCTCCGAGAAGCTCGCGGCGGCGAAGTAGAGGAACGTGTAGGCAAGAAGATGTCTCGGTCGATCGAGCAGATCGTAGGCCCCGCCGATCACCTCATCCATGAAGTCGAGCTCGCTGGCGAGCTGCGTCCCGTAGGCTTCGAGCCGATCCGGGTCGAGCCGTGGCGTGGCGAACATGGTCGCAATCCGTTCGACCGCCCGCAGACTCCACGCCATGCCGGTGGAAAAAAGCGGACTCGCGAAACCGTAGGTGTGCGGCATCAAAAGCCAGCCATCCCCCACCGCCGTCGACCAGCGACGCTGCACCTGACGTTGCGCCGCAACCTCCACCACTTCAGCGTCACACCACTGTCGCGCCAGCGTCGGATACCGCCCGAGCCAGGCGAAGAGCGACTCGCGTGGCGTCGCGACGACTCGATCGATGTCGTCGTCATCGGAACCGAGACCATCGTGGCGCAACACGAGACCCAGGCTGGTCACGCCGTGGTCGAAACGCAGAGCGTAGATCCACCCACCGTCGATCAGATGGTGCACCGCCGCCCATTCATCGTCGTAGGGCCCAGGCGACCATGACGCCTCGTTCTGCGCCGTAGCATCGGGTCCTTCGCCGGTGAGATGGGCCGCGACCAACAAGGTCGGGGGAACGAATCGAAACGGCACCTGAGTGAGCCCCAGGGCGCGAGGCAAGCACGCTCCTCCACCCGAGGCATCGACGACCCAGTCGACGTCGCAACGATACGCGCGACCGTCCCGGTTGCCTCGTAGGCTCCAACCACCGTCGGCAGGAGTCGCGTCGTCGATCTCGGCACCTTCTTCGATTCGCACCCCCTCGGCACGCGCACGGTCGACCAGGAACGCATCGACATCGGCACGTAGCCAATGCACGTCGGCGATGTGGTCGTTGGGACTCGCGGCGACGAGCCAACGATCGGTCGCGGTCAACGGCTGTCCGCGACGATGGGCGTAGAAGGTAAAGCCTCGTTTCTTGCCTCGTCGCAGCTCGGGGAAGCGCCGACGCCACCGACCATGGGTGGCGAGATCGTGAAGATCGTCGAGACCCCAGCGTGCCGCCAAACGCTCGAGAGACAAGGCGGCGAGCGGGGTCGACGACTCACCGAGCGCAAAACGCGGATGGTGGCCACGCTCGATCACCGTGACTTCGTGACCCTGACGGTTCAGCACACGCGCCAGGATCGTGCCGGCAAAACCAGATCCGATGATGGCGATGTTCATCGGCTACGAGCTCGCCCTGACTCGTTGATGGCTTCGAGCCTGGCCAACCGCGCCGCGAAGTTCGGCGCATCGCCATAGAGTCGTTCGAGATCCCATAGATCGACGGTGACCACGCAATCGTCAAACAAACAAGCGTCGTAGGCATCTTCGAGCTCGTCGAGCGCCGGTTGGCGCCACGCGCCCCGACGCCCGAGCTCATCGAGCATGCCGTTGCCACCGTGCACGGGAATCAGCGTGATGCGACCGACACCCCGTTCGCGGGCGTGGTGCACGCTCCGTATCGCCCAGTCGACGGTTTCGGCGGCCGGTACAAAAGGCGCGCCGAGCAGGACGAACGCCCGACAGGCGATCTGACGTCGAGCCAGGGCGGCGAACAGACGATCGAAGTCGTCGACCGTGGTGCCTTTGCCGAGCCTGCGATGGGCATCGGGATGACAGGTCTCGAAACCGGTGGCGATCTCGAGCTCACCATCGAGCCGGTCGGCGAAGCGCCAGGCACGCTCTCCGACCAGCTTGGGATGACATTCGACCGTCACCCGCGCGCACGAAGCCAATCGGCGTGCGATCCGCGCGTCGTCGACGTCGGGCACCGCCCGCGATTCGAAAAAGTTGCTCGCGTTGTAGAGCTTGACGGCTATGTCTTGGAGCTTGATGTCGCGAAGGTCGCTGTCATGAGGACTGCCGGCGCCTGATTCGACGCAACTCTCGTCGAGCGTGACCCCAGCACGCCTCAGCCCCTCGTCGATCTGCGCGACGAGGGCGCCTTCGGCCGTCGGTGTCTCGAGGGTGTGCTGCCAGAGATCGCAGAAGACACAGCTGAACGGGCACTCCGCCCCAGCGAGAAAGAGGGTGAGCGTGCGCCGGAGCCGGCCATCGCGCTCACGCTCGTTTTCCCACCGCCAATCGAGAAGCTCGGGCGTGTCGGGACGAACGACGGCCGGGCGCTGCGCACGCACCCAACCGGCGTTCATCAGCTTTGGTAGCGCCGCAGGAAGTGACGTCGGTAGCCGTGCCCGATCGGATCGTCGAACCGTTCGGCGACCAGTCCCGCGGGCGCCGCGCCGTGTTGAAAGCGGCGTTTGGCGAATACCGGTAGCTCGATCCCGAGCACCTTGGCGACACCCCGGCGGTAGACCTCACCCTTGAGGCCGTAGAGCGCTTCGTGCGATCCGGCGCTCAAGTCCGCGAACGGAATCGCCTCGGCCACCGCGATCACCGGTGTTTGCGTCATCGGGCTGAAGGGAATGAAGCCATGATGCCGCGACGGCGCCCAGCCACGCACGCAGCCACGGCTCAAACCGCCCGAGTAGGTCAGCGAGTGCTTGATCGCATCGACGCCCCAGCCTTCCTGGTAAAGCATGCGATTGTTGACCACGCTGCGAATGGTGAGCTCGGGATTCTCCTCGATCGGATAATCCTTGAGGTTCTCGTCACCACCGTCGCCGTCGACCAGCAATCGCCAGTCGGCGTAGCGCTCGCGCAAGGCTCGACACAAGGCGATCATCATCGCCGCGCATTCGACGTCGCGGGGCTTGTAGTCCTCGATCAGCTCCACCGCCGCCAGCGGATCCACCGCGTCAGCGGCGACCTCGATCGGCTCGTGCAGCATCTCGAGGTTGGTGGCGCGCAGGAAGGCACGCGCCTGGGCGAGATCCTCACCACCGCCGTCGACCGCCAAAGTGAACGCTTTGAGGCGACTCGGGCTGCGGCCGGTGGCGAGCAGCTGGTGATAAAGCGTCAGCAACACCGTACCGGAATCGAGCCCACCCGAGAACGGCACGCCGATCGGCTCGCGGTCGTCCACCGTATCGAGCCAGGTGCGAACCACCGACGCCAGCGCTCCGACATAACGCTCACCGATCAGATCGAGATCGGTAGGTAGCGTCGCGTGAGGCGGATCGAAGAACCTGAGTTGACCGGGGTTGGGGTCGGGGCATCCGACCAGCTGGAGCTCGGTGACGTGATGCGCCGGCACCATCCGGGTATACGACGGATGGAATTGATCGCCGTAGCCATCGGCTTCGAGCTGCTCGTGAATGGCGTCGATCCGATCGGCGACCACCAGCATCGGGCCGCTCGCCTCTTTGGCGAGGAAATAACGCATCGGTCGATCGAGACTGCGCGCCATCAGTACGCGCTCACCGTCGCGCGCCATGATCGCGAACGAGCCACCGAGCTCACCGAAGGCACGTTGATCACCGGCCACCAAAAAACGTCGTGCGGTGTCGAGATCGCCACCGAACAATCGCTGATCGTGATCGGGAATCAGGTTGACGACACGGGCTACGTAACGTTCCTCGATCGCCATCGCTCCTCCTCAGCCTCTAGAGCAACTCTTTGAGCGGCCGGTAGGGGCGACCCTGTGACTCGGCGACCGCATCGTAGGTAATCGCGCCGGCGTAGGTGTTGACCCCTTCCCAAAGCCCGGAGTCGTCACGCACCGCTTGCTCGAATCCCTTGTTGGCCAGGTCCAAAGCGTACGGCAAAGTCGCGTTGGTCAACGCCATGGTCGAGGTGCGTGGCACCGCGCCCGGCATGTTGGCGACGCAATAGTGCACGACGTTCTCTTCGACGAAGATCGGATCCGAGTGGGTCGTGGGACGCGTGGTCTCGAAACAACCACCCTGATCGACCGCGACGTCGACCGCCACCGTGCCCTTCTTCATGATGCGCAACATCTCGCGGTTGACCAGTTTGGGCGCCGCGCGACCGGGTACCAGCACCGCGCCGATCAACACGTCGGTGTACTCCAACGCCTTTTCGAGATTGACTCGATTCGAGGCCAAGGTGTTGACCGTGCCGCCGAAGATGTCGTCGAGGTAGCGCATCTGCCTGGCGCTACGCTCCAGCACGGTCACCCGTGCGCCCATACCGAGGGCGATCTTGGCCGCGTTGATCCCGACGATGCCGCCGCCGATGATCAAGACGTCGGCCGGCAACACACCAGGCACGCCCGAGAGCAAGATGCCACGGCCACCGTGGGCCCGTTGAAGGTAGGTCGCGCCCGCTAAGACAGACATCCGGCCGGCGACTTCCGACATCGGGGTCAAGAGCGGCAAGCGTCCCTCGTCGTCGGTCACCGTTTCATAGGCGATTCCGATCACACCACGTTCGGTGAGCTGCTCGGTGAGCTCGGGCAACGGCGCCAGATGAAGATAGGTGAATAGAATCTGTCCGGACCGCATGCGAGGAAACTCCTCGGCGATCGGCTCCTTCACCTTGATGATCATGTCGGCGGTCGCCCACACCGAATCGGCATCGGGAAGAATCTCGACACCGACCGCGACGTATTCCTCGTCTTCGAAGCTACTTCCCGCTCCGGCCCCGCTTTGGATGAACACCTGATGTCCATGATCGACGAGCGTACGAGCGCTCGCCGGGGTCATCCCGACGCGGTATTCGTGATCCTTGAGCTCGCTGGGAATACCGATCTTCACGCCGGTCTCCCACCAGGATTGGAGCTCTGAGCTTTGGCTGGCGTCGCGCCACCCCCTGCGTTGGGTGTGGCTTTGGCCTGGTTGCCATGCGGCTTGCCACCCTTGTTGGGCTGGTTCTTGGCGGGTTGATTCTTCGCGGCCGGTTTGGCGGTCTTCGTCTCGACCTCACGCATCTCGACCTTGCCTTTGAAATAGGCACCCTCGGAGATCACGACCCGAGGCGAAATGACATCGCCTTCGAGACCGCCGGACGCCAGCACCTCGACGCGCTCGGTGCCGGACACATTGCCCTCGACCCGACCCCCGACGGTCACCGCCTTGGCACGCACCGTGCCGACGACCCGTCCGGACTCACCGATCCGCAAGGTGCCATCGAGACGGATCTCACCTTCGACCACACCGTTGATCACCAGCTCGGCGTCACCGGTGATCTCACCGACGACCTTCGTACCGACGGCAACGTGCGTGGCGGCCGCCGTGGCCGCTGGAGCCTGACGCTCGTTCCTCGCCGGAGCGGCGGACTGACGGGGTTGCGCGGGGCGCTGAGGAGACGGCTGGCGAGCCGGCTGCGACGGCTCGGCGTCACGATTCGGACGATTGCCAAAAAAGGACATCGATGCTTCTCCCGATATCTGTGGTTGGGTTCGCGGAGGCAGACGCCGACTTCGGAAGCGAGATTGGAGCGGGCAACGGGACTCGAACCCGCGACATCAAGCTTGGGAAGCTTGCACTCTACCAACTGAGTTATACCCGCTCAGGCTTCTTGATACGAGATTTGCCCCGAGGGCAAAGGTCAATCTAGCTCAACGCCGCGACCCCGGTCAAGCAGCCTCGCAAGGGCCACGTAAACCGGTAGTCAAGGGCGAGATGCCGAGCTATACTGATTTCATGATGCGGCGTACCGGCCACGATTCCTCCGAGTCCGCCACCGATCTCGACCCACGAGAGGCGCTCTATTTCTTCCCGGACCAAGAAGTCTCCGAAGCCCGAGTGCGCTGGGTCTTACAGAACGGATCGGTCGAAGAACGAGCTTGGGTGATCTCCCATCTGCTGCGCTACGCACAGTGGGACGACATCTGGCTCTATGTCGACCGCGACGAGGTGCGCGAAATCTTCGCGAGCCTCGACCTTCCCGAAACGCTGCGTTCCGCCTGGGGACGCATGCTCAAAGTCGAAGCGCCGGTCGGCTGACCGGCGCTCGTTTTTTCCCTTCCAGCTGACTGAACGCTGCGCCGCGATCAGTCGCCCATCACGAGATCGGTCAGCCCACCGAGCCCGCCGAGACCACCGACGCTCTCGCCCTTGCTGCCGCCACCGGTTTGCGGCGCGGCGGCGTAGACGCGGTTGGCCAAGCGGCTGAACGGCAGCGACTGGATCCACACTTTGCCCGGGCCGGTGAGGGTGGCGTAGAAAAGCCCCTCGCCACCGAAGAACATCGACTTGACGCCCTTGATGCGCTCGATGTCGTAGGTCACCTGCTGCTCGAAGGCGACCAGGCAACCGGTGTCGAGCTTCATGACCTCGCCAGCGGCGAGGCTGCGCTCCACCACCATGCCACCGGCGTGCATGAAGATGAGGCCGTCACCCTCGAGCTTCTGCAGGATGAAGCCCTCGCCACCGAAGAAACCGGCGCCGAGCTTGCGCTGACACGCGATACCCACCGACACACCTTTGGCGCCACAGAGGAACGCATCCTTCTGGCACAAGAGCTGGCGGCCGTGCGCCGCCAGATCGACGGCGATGATCTTGCCCGGATACGGTGATGCGAACGCGACCTTCTGTCGACCGTGACCCTGGTTGCCGAACGCGGTCATGAAGAGCGACTCACCGGTGAGCAGACGCTTGCCGGCACCCATCAGCTTGCCCATCAAGCCACCGCCGTCATTGCCCGAGCCGTCGCCGAAGATGGTCTCCATCTGGATACCGGGCTCCATGTACATGAACGCGCCGGCTTCGGCGATCACCACTTCTTGTGGATCGAGGGTCACCTCGACGAATTGCATCTCCTCACCGTGGATCTCGTAGTCGATCTCGTGCGCGCTCCGCGCGCCGCCGCCAAAGGAAGCCTGGGGCTGCGTGGTCGCGGCGCCTTGCACCGACGCGGCGGCGACGTTCATCGTGGCGAAGGCTTGCGGATCGCTTTGCACTGATGCTTGTGCTTGCGGTGCTGGGACCGGCGCCGGAGCCGCCGCAGGAGTCAGCAGCGCGGCGATCTCGGGCTCGTCCTTGGCCAGAGCCCAATTCGCCATCCCCTGCTTGAAGACGTAGGTATCACCACCGAGCTGACCGGTGCGAAAACGCGGCGCCAGCTCCTCGAGACTATGGGGGCCCTGCTGTTGGCCACCCACCGAGACGTACCAGACCTTGTCGCTCATCTCACTCTCCTCGGCGCCGCTCCGGCGGCGCGGTTCCGTTCCATGTCGAGTCGCGTCTTCCGTTCAACCAAAACACTCATGTGAACGTTCCGACTCATCCGGCGGCCTTGGCCTCTTCGATCGCCGTGGTCAACGCCGGCAAGACCTCGTGTAGATCCCCGATGACACCATAACGGGCGACGCTGAAGATCGGCGCGTTACGATCTTTGTTGATCGCCACCACACAGGTCGCCCCTTTCATGCCGACGAGGTGCTGAATCGCGCCACTGATTCCGGCGGCGATATAGAGCTTCGGCGCCACGGTTTGGCCCGACGATCCGATCTGCCGGTCGCGTGGCAGCCAACCGCTGTCGATCACCGGCCGGCTGGCACCGATATCAGCGCCGAGCGCCGCGGCGAGCGCCGTGATCGGCCCCATCTTGTCCTCGCCACCGACACCGCGACCGGCGGCGACGATGACATCGGCACTGCTCAGGTCCACGGTGTCCTCGGCGGCCTGCTCGACCCCGACGATCTCACGATCGACCGCCGGCTCACCGGCATCGGCGAGCGCCACGACCTCGGCGCTTCCCGAGCCCGCGTCATCGGCCGAGAACGCGCCCGACTGCACGGTCAGGACGACCGTACCTTCGCCTCGGGTGCGCACCACGGCCTGCAGCTTGCCGCCCATGATCGGGCGACGATAGGCCAGACCGTCACGATCTTCGAAGGCGACGACTTCCGGCACCAGGGCCGCGTCTACCGCCTGCGCCAACCGCGGCACGTACTCGACGCTCTGGTAGGTGTGGGGCGCGACCACGAAGGCCGGGGCGGCGGCAAGGATCGCCGCCGACAAGACACCGACGTAGCCACCCGGCGTGTAGTCGGCGAGCGCGTCGTGCTCGACCGTGCACACCCGCGCCACGTCGTACGTCGCGGCGGTGGTGGCGAGATCAGCGATGCCCTTACCGATCAAGACCGCGACGACTTCACCGCCGTTGCGACCCGCGATCGCCCGCGCCGCGGCGATCGCCTCACGCGAGCCACGGTGCAAGGCACCGTCGCGATGTTGTAGCAAAACCCAAATCTCGTTGCTCATCACAGCACCCTCGCTTCGTTGCGCAATTTCTCGACCAGGCTCTTGGCGACCTCGGTGGCTTCACCCTCGAGGATCTCGGCGCTTTCACCACTCGACGGAAAGGCGACTTCGAGAATCTCGAGTCGCGAGCCCGCCGCGCCGACGGTCGACGGATCGAGCTCGAGATCGGCCGGCCCGAGGCTCTCGAGCGGCTTGCGCTTCGCCTTCATGATGCCGCGTAGCGACGCATAACGGGGATGGTTGATACCCGCTTGCACTTCGATCACGGCGGGGAGCGCAATCCGCAGACGCTCGTTCATGCCCGCTTCCATTTCGCGGACCACGACGGCGCTCCCGGCACCGTCTTCGATCTCGACACCCATCACCAACCAGGCGTGAGGCCAACCGAGATGCCCGGCGAGGATCGAACCGGTGGAGCCGTAGCCGACGTCGTCCGACTGCGAGCCGGTGATCACCAGATCGGCCTCGGTGTGACGGACGGCGGCCGCCAGGGCACGCGCCGTCGCCACGGCATCGCCACCCGTGAACGCGTCGTCGGCCAGGTGGACGGCGCTCGCCACGCCCAGCGCCAAGGCTTTGCGCAAGGCTTCCTGCGCGCGCCCCGGGCCGAGGCAAATCGCCACGACCTCACCACCGTGCTCTTCGGTGATCTTCAGCGCTTCCTCGAGGGCGTAGTTGTCACTTTCGTTGATCACGAACGGCAGATCTTCTTCATCGACCCATCTACCGTCCTTGGCGACCCGAAGCCGAGCTTCGGTATCGGGAACCTGCTTGATACAGACAGCAATACGCATCTGCTGCTCTCCTCAATGATCCACAATGCGGCCACACCGGTCAGCCGGGCGAACATCTTGGCCACGACTGTCGTGTGGAGCGGAAGTATCTTCGGCGGGGGCGTGACGCATGCACACCACGCGGGCTGATCAGCGTACCATGACGACCGAGGCGCGGCATCTGACGAATCGCTTTACCCGAGCGTATTCGCGACCCATGAGCTCGGGTCCTCGGGTCGACTTCTCGCCCGTGCCGTGCTACCTTGACACCACATACGCGCCGCCAGCCACACCCGGCTCGGGGCGTCTTCCGAGGCCACCTCTCCACCGGAGAACCTCTCCGTGCAAGAACACGGCCTCTTCGAGAACACAGCCTTCCTGGAGCCAAGGTGCCGTCACCGACGGCACAATCGTCGCAGACATCACATGGTGCTCGATTCTCTTTTCCTCGTCGCTCAAAACTCGTCCGCTCACAGCCTCGACATCGTCAAGCTCTTCCTTGCCGCCGGCCCGGTGGCCAAGCTCGTCTTTGGTTTGCTCGCCGCGATGTCGGTCGCTTCCTGGGCCATCATGTTGGGAAAGTTCTTTCAATATCGCCGCGCGGAAACCGACGGTGAACGCTTTCTCGACGTCTTCCGCCGCTCGAGTCGGTTCTCCCAGGTCAACGCGGCCGCCGAACAACTCGCCGGCACACCGATGGTGGGCTTGTTTCGCGCCGGCTACGCCGAGATCGACGCCCAGGTCAAAGACGCCAAACGCGGCGCCGAACCCACCGAGGGCAATCTGCGGATCCGCTCGCTGACCGGTGTCGAGCGCACCTTGCGTCGCGCCATCAGTGTCGAGCTCGGGGTGCTCAGTCGGGGCACGTCGTTCCTCGCCACCACCGCCGCGTCGGCACCGTTCATCGGCTTGTTCGGCACCGTCTGGGGCATCATGGTGGCATTCGGCGAGATCGGCGCCACCGGCAACGCATCGCTGGTCGTCGTCGCGCCCGGTATCGCCGAAGCCTTGATCAACACCGCCGCCGGTCTGGCCACCGCGATCCCGGCATTGGTCGGCTTCAACTTCTTCGGAACCCGTCTCAAGCTGATGCGCGCCCAGATGGCCGACTTCGTGCTCGAGTTCATGAACCTGACCGAGCGGACTTTCACCTGATGGCATTCATCATGCCCGGCGACGACGGTGACGACGATGCGGTGATGGCCGACATCAACGTCACGCCGCTGGTCGACGTGATGTTGGTCTTGTTGATCATCTTCATGATCACCGCGCCGTTGCTTCATCAGGGCGTCGAAGTCGAGCTTCCCGAGGCGGCCTCCGCCGAGTCGATGGAGATGGAGGTCGACGATCCTCTGGTGCTCACCGTCAAGACCGATGGTCTGGTCTACCTACGCGACCAGCCGGTGCACCCATCTCAGCTCGTCGCCACGCTCGAACCGATTCTGAGCCAGCGAGGCGACCGCCAAGTCTTCGTGCGCGGCGACGCCGAGATTTCGTACGGAGCCTTCATCGAGATCGTCGACCTGCTCTACCAGGGTGGCATTCGACAAGTCGGGCTGGTGACCGAAAGGATCACCGGAGAAGGCTGACATGACGGCGCCGTCTCTCGAACACGTCCTCGACGAGCGGCTGCATCGGGTCACCCGCGCCCAGCAAACCGTCGCCGTCGTCGTCGCAACCCTGCTCCACGGGACGTTGGTGGCCGGCCTCTTCTTCGCCCCACGCGCGCTCGACAAGCCCCCGGAGAAAACCGAACGGCGCCGTATCGTGCGGCTCGTGACGCCCGCGGCGATCGGCCTCGATCAGGCGACACCCCAACCGAGCCCACCGGCTCCCGTGGCGCCACCCCCACCCAAACCGGCGCCCAAGCCGCCCCCGGAACGCGCTCCGGACCCGCAAGCACCGGTGATCAAGGTCGAGGCGCCGCCGCCACCACCACCGAGCCCACCACCACCCGAGCCGCCGCCACCACGCGTGGTGCGTCAAAACCCGGTGAATCCCACCGCGACCCCACCCCGCACCCCGGTCGATCCGACCCGCCGACGTGGCGTGGTGCGAGGTAACCCGCTCGGATCGTCGTCGAGCGCCACGATCGGCGTCGAAGATCCCGATTTCACCTACGGCTATTACCTCGATCAGGTGGTCGCTCGCATCTCGCGCTATTGGCGTCGACCACCGGTCGGCGACGTCGACAACGCCGTGCTCTATTTCCGTATTCAAAAGGACGGCACGGTCACCGATCTGAAGCTGGTCGAGACTTCGGGTATCGAACGCTTCGACAACGTGGCTCTCGAGGCGGTGGCCAACGCGTCGCCCCTGCCGCCTCTCCCGCGCAGCTACAACAAGGACTCCCTGGGAATCAATCTCATCGTCGAATGACCAACGAGGACCCATCCATGCGTCGAATCCTGCTCTGCTTGTCGATCACCCTCGTGCTCGCCGTGCCCGGAGTCGCCCAAGATCCACCGGCCGGAACGCAACCCGACGTCACCATCACCCTCGCCGACGGCAACGCGCGGCAGCTGCGGCTCGCCGTCCCCGACGCCGGTCTCGACAACACCGCCTCGGCGAGCCTACGGGTCGCCGCCGGTGATTTCGACCAGACCCTACGGGACGATCTCGATTTCGCCGGCCCGTTCCGCGTGCAAGGCCCCGATGAGCTCGGGGTGCTCACCCTGACCGGCAATCAAGGACACGACTTCGAGCAATACCGTTCGCTCGGCAACGACATCGTCGTGCTCGGCCGGATCTTCGAAGAAGGCGATCGCTTCGTTCTCGAAGGCTACGTCTATGATCTTCCGAGTGGCCAATCCGTCTTCGGTAAGCGCTATCGCGGCTCGATGGATCAAGCGCGTCGGATCGCGCACACGTTCGCCGACGCGATCGTCGAGGCGCTCACCGGTGAGCCCGGTATCGCCCTGTCGGCGCTCGCCTTCCACTCGGATCGCGATGGCTTTCAAGAGCTCTATCTGATGGATTACGACGGTCGCAACCAGCGTCGGATCACCGGTCACAAATCGACCAGTGGCTTTCCGAATTGGAGCGGCACGAGTGACGCCATCGCGTATGTCTCGTACTTCACCGAGCAACCCGGGGTGTACTACGTCAAGCTCCCCGGTGGCGAAAAGGTACCGATCCACACCAGCGGCAACCTCAACATCTCGCCATCGATCTCCTCCGACGGGCAGTGGGTGGCCTTTGGTCATGCCGACGCGGTCAACACCGACATCTTCGTGTGTCAGCGTGAAGCCTGCTCCGCGCCTCAGCAAATCACCAAGGCGTCGGGGATCGACACCAACCCGGCTTGGAGCCCCGACGGTAGCCAAATCGCCTTTACATCCGACCGTTCCGGGCGCCCGAACGTGTACGTCATGGAGCGCGATGGCTCCAACGTACGCCGTATTTCGTTCGACGGCAACTACAACGACGGTGCCGCCTGGCACCCGGAAGGAACACTGATCGCCTACGCCAGTCGGCGCGGCAATCGCTTTCAAATCACCGTCACCGATGCCGTCACCCTCGAAACACGAACCTTGACGTCCGGCCCGCACAGCTACGAGGAGCCCACCTGGAGCCCCAACGGCCGCTATCTCGCGTTCTCCGAGAAACGTGGCCGCTCGTCCCAGATCTGGGTCATCGACAGTGACGGCGGCGCGCCACGGCAGCTGACGTTCGAAGGAAACAACGCCGCACCCGATTGGTCGGCCGGCGCCTTGTGAGAATCGCGCAATTGAAGAAGGAACGGGCGTCTGCTAAATTGTGCCCCGTTCGGAACCCAACACCAACCGCCCTTTTTTGGAGGCCGTCGAGAACATGTCGATCGATCGGAAGTGGATCGCCCTAGCCCTGACGCTGATGCTCGCCCTTGCCATCGGCTGTAAAAAAGACGCACCTCAAGTCGCCCCGCCGCCGGCCGTCGAACCGACGACCACCGACACGACGGAGCGGGTCGAAGCCGCGCCCGCGCCGGGCCCGAGCACCGACACGCAGCAGCCGCAGCGCCCCGCCACCCTCCAGCTTTGGGAGCAGGAGCTGCGCCGCCAAGGCCTGATCGGCGACGTCTTCTATGCCTTCGACCGCTACGACCTGAGTGCCGAGTCGAAACAGCGCTTGGCCAAGAACGCCGAGTTCCTCAACAGCTCGGAAGGTCAGGGCGTCATGGTGACCATCGAAGGTCATTGCGACGAGCGTGGCACCAACGAGTACAACCTGGCGCTCGGCCAACGACGTGGCCAAGCGGCGCTCGACTATCTCGCGTCGTTGGGTGTCGACTCCAGCCGCTTCAAGACGGTCAGCTACGGCGAAGAGCGTCCGTTCTGCACCCAGTCCGACGAGGCATGCTGGGCGCAGAATCGTCGCGCCGCGTTCGTGATCACCGCGGCACCCGGCTACTGATCTCACGCGTGATTCGCTTCCGACGGTTTCTCGTGGCCGGCACCGCTTTGCTCGCGGTGTCGGCCGTCGGTTGCACGTCGTCGGACGAGCTCGGGACCATCCATGCCCAGCTCGACGAGATCCAGGTTCAGCTTCTCGAGCTCCAAAAGGACAATCCCGATCGAGACGACCTAGCGGCTGTCGAGAGCAGTCTCGGCGCGCAGCTGACCACCCTGCTCGAAGGTGATGCCGATGTCGTCGTCGAGCTCGCCGCGTTACGCGATCAAATCGCCGCCCTGGAAACCAAGCTCGAAGATACGAACTTTCGGCTCCAACAGCTGTCGCAACAGCTCACGGTCACCAACCAAGAGCTCGCCGCGGTCAAAAACGCCGCTGAAGTTCGCGCCCGTCGCCCCACCGCTCCGCCTCCCCGCTCGACACCTTCCGAACCGGTCGATCCACGCGCGCTTTACGATTCCGCGTACGGCGACTTTCAACGCGGCAGCTTCGATCTCGCCATCCTCGGGTTTCGCGAATACCTCGAGAACTTTCCCGATACCGATTTGGCCGACAACGCGACCTATTGGATCGGCGAGTCGCACTACCGCCAACGTGAGCTCGACGCCGCGGTCCGTCAATTCGACCTGGTGATCGACCAGTGGACCCGCAGCGACCGACTGCCGAGCGCTCTGCTCAAGAAGGCCTTTGCCCTGATCGAGCTCGATCGAGGTGACGAAGCCGAGCCCCTGCTCCGTCGGGTGATTCGCGACTACCAGGGTAGTGACGAAGCACGACTCGCCGAGCAGCGTCTGAGCGACCTCTGATCGATTCTGTTTGTTTGACCTGACTCCCCGTCTGCCTTATACTCTCGCGTCTCTCGGCCGCCTTTACGCGCGTCGTCGTTGGACTTTCTTCGACGACCCACCTCGAGCGGCCCGGCAAGAGATCTCGAGAAACGTCGCCGCCCGAGATCGCGTGGCCCGTCGCGACGATTCAGCATAAACGTTCAGTGAAAGAGGTTCCGACAGATGGCCAACAACAAATCCGCCGAGAAGCGGATCCGTCAGAATGAGCGTCGGCGCGACCGCAACCGCTCCTATCGCTCGCGTATGCGCACCACCATCAAGAAATTGCGCGCGGCGATCGAAAGTGGCGACGCCGACAACGCCCGTGGCTTGCTCGCTTCGACGGTCAGCATCATCGACAAAACCGCCCAAAAAGGCGTCATCCACGCCAATACCGCGGCGCGTTTCAAGTCGCGGCTGACCAAGCAAGTCGACGCCCTCGCCAGCTGAGCCGACCGACCCTTGCGGTCGGCTCACCCCGCTCTCGCCAGCCTCCACGCTCGCCACGCCGCTTCGACCTGGCCGCGGGTCTCGCCTCGAACGAGCGCAGTCCCGCACGGCTCCCGCGGATCCGTTCCGCTCAGCCCCGCGAAACGCAACTCAGTACGATCGGTTACGTACTATCGATCATCCACACGGCAACGTCCGTTTGGCTACCGACCTCGAGTCGGACGCTGGACGTCCGCCAACCACTCACTTCTTTTCGGGGGAACGTTGCTCATGCGACCACTCTCTGTCTTGTTCGGAATTTGGCTCGGTGTGGCCCTGACGGCCACCGCGGCGCCGATTCCTGAAACCCACGCGATCACCGACGTGCGCATCGTGCAAGCGCCCGGGCAGGTCGTGGAATCGGGCACTGTCGTGGTGCGGGACGGTCTGATCGTCGCCGTCGGCGCCGGGATCGAGCCACCCGCCGACGCCCAGGTATGGGAAGGCGAAGGTCTGACCCTTTACCCCGGCTTGATCGACGCCTATGTTCCGCTTTCCTGGCCTGGACCCGAGCCGGCCGAGGATGCCCCCGCGAGCACCGGTCACACCAACGCTCTGGTGCATCCGGAACGCGCCATGGCCGACTGGAGTGTCGATAGCCAAAAGGCCGAACGGCTGCGCGGCGCGGGTTTCACCACCGCCGTGATCGCCCCCGAAGAAGGTCTCTTCCGTGGCTCGAGCACGCTCGTCAACCTCGCGGCAACGCCGAGCGGCGCGTCGATTCTCGATCCGCGTGTCGCCCAGAACGTCACGGTCCAAAGCAACCCCGGATTCGGTGGCGACTATCCCGGATCGCTGATGGGAGCGGTGGCGCTCTTCCGGCAAACGCTCTACGACACCCGCTGGTACGTCGAGTCTCACGACGCGTACCAAGCCAACCCGCGTCAAGCACGCCCGGCCTACTCGACCACCTTCGCCGAGCTCGCGGCGGTGGCCGCGGGTGAGGAGACCGTGGTTCTCGAGACCGGCGACATGCTCGGCACCTTGCGGATCGCCGGCCTGGTTTCGGTGTTCGGCCTCGTTGCCGGCGTCGTGGGCAACGGTGATGAGAACAAACGACTCGACACGATCGCCGCGACCGGTTTCGCGCACATTCTTCCCGTGGCGTTCCCCGAAGCTCCCGAAGTCGGTGAAGAGGACGATCTGACCGTCGATCTCGCCACGCTTCGCCATTGGGATCGAGCTCCGGACAATCCCAAGGCCTTGCTCGACGCTGGGCTCACCGTCGCCTTCACCAGCCACATGACCACCGATCCGAGCAATGTCCACGAGCATCTCGCGACCGCCATCGAGCGTGGTCTGAGCGCCGATCGCGCGCTCGCCGCCTTCACCACCACCCCCGCCGAGATGCTCGGCGTCGCGGATCGCATCGGCACGATCGAGACCGGCAAGATCGCCAATCTCGTCTTGGTCGAAGGCGATCTCTTCGTCGCCGATACGAAGATCCTCGCGATATGGGTCGATGGCGTCCGTTCCGAGGTGAAGGAAAGCAAGCCCCCCGAGGTCGAGCCCGCCGGCACCTGGGAATTGATCGTCGACGCCGGTCCCCAGGGTCAGCTGCCGATCACCATCGTGCTCGAGGGTGACGCCACCGATCTCTCCGGTTCGTTGGTCGGTCTCGGTGGCAGCGTCCCGCTGTCGTCGGCCGCCGTGTCCGGCGACCGGGTCGAGATCACCTTCAACGGCGCCGGTTTCGGCATGCCGGGTATGTTCACCATGTCGTTCACGGTCGAAGGCGACAGTGTCAAAGGTGGCACGGGTCAAGCGCCCCAGGGCGAATTCACCTTCACCGGCCGGCGCACCGAAAAGCCGGCGACTCCGGAGGCAGTACGATGAAAGCGTTCTTCCCGACCCTGCTCGTCGCTCTGCTCGCCACGTCGATGGTCGCCATCCCGGCGCTCGCCACGACCGATCCGGTCGCGGCCTGGAACACCACTCAGCCCGATCAGCCCGCCATCGTCCTGGTGCAAAACGCCACGATCTGGACCAGTGCCGAAGCTGGCAACCTGGAGAATGCCGACCTGCTCATCCGCGCCGGCAAAATCACCGAGATCGGCACCGACCTCACCGCGCCCGCCGACGCCGTGGTGATCGACGCCAGCGGCAAGCACGTCACCGCCGGTCTGATCGATGCTCACAGCCATTCGGCGATCATCGGTGGCGTCAACGAGGCCACCAACATCAGCACCGCCGAGGTTCGCATCGGTGATGTGGTCAACGGCGAATCGGTGCAGATCTACCGTCAGCTCGCCGGTGGCGTCACCGCGATCAGCCTGCTGCACGGCTCGGCGAATTCGATCGGTGGCCAGAATCACGTGATCAAGATGCGTTGGGGGGCGACGCCCGAGGAGCTCACCTTCACCGACGCACCCGAAGGCATCAAATTCGCGCTCGGTGAAAACCCGAAGCAAAGCAATTGGGGCCTGCCCGACGAGCTCATGCGCTATCCCCAGACGCGGCAAGGTGTCGAGCAGTCGATTCGCGAGCGCTTCCAAGCCGCGGTCGACTATCGCGATGCATGGGCCGAATGGCGTGCCAAAAGCCAGGCGGGTGAACGTCTCGCACCGCCTCGCAAAGACCTCAACCTCGACGCCATGGTCGAGATCATGGACGGCACGCGCCTGGTGCATTCACACTCTTACCGCGGCGACGAGATCCTCATGCTGATCCGGCTCGCCGAAGAGTTCGGCTTCACCGTCGCGACGTTCCAACACGTCTTGGAAGGCTACAAAGTGGCCGACGAGCTCGCCGCGCACGGCGCTGGCGCTTCGGCGTTCAGCGATTGGTGGGCGTTCAAATACGAAGTCCGCGATGCCATTCCGTGGGCCGGCGCGATCATGTGGGACCGCGACGTCCTGGTGTCGTTCAACTCGGATTCCTCGGAGCTCGCCCGCCGAATGAATCTCGAAGCGGCCAAAGCGGTGCGCTACGGTGGTGTGCCCGAAGCCGAGGCGCTCAAATTCGTCACCCTCAATCCCGCCATCCAACTGGGGATCGACACATGGGTCGGATCGTTGGAAGTCGGCAAAGATGCCGATTTCGTCATCTGGAACGGTCATCCGCTGTCGACCCTGTCACGCGCCGATCAGACCTGGGTCGATGGCCGCAAATACTTCGATCGTGAGCGCGACCTCGTGCTCCGTGAAGAGATCATCGCCGAACGCACCGCCTTGCTCGACAAGGTGCGCGCCGCCTCCGAGAGCGAAGACGGCGAGGACTCTGGCCCCCCGACCGAGCTCGAAACACCGAGCTGGCTCGTGTGGCAGGACGCTCACGACGAGTACTGCTTCGCACACGATCACGATCATGGCCATGGGCACGACGAACACGCTCACCACCACACGACAGGAGAAGACCACTGATGCGTAGGACGGCTAGTCTCCTCGCTCTTCTCGCTCTTTGTGCCACCCTGGCGCACGCGGAAACCATCGCGTTCGTCGGCGGCACCGTGCACCCGGTCAGTGGCCCCGCGATCAGCAACGCGACCTTGGTGATCGACGGTGACACCATCACCAGCATCACCACCGGTGCCACGCCTCCCGCGGACGCACGGGTCGTCGATGTGAGCGGCAAAAACCTCTACCCGGGTTTCATCCTCCCCATCTCACTGGTCGGCATCACCGGAATCAGCTCGGTGCGTGGCACCGAGGACTACTCCGAGATCGACGAGGTCAATTCCGACCTACGAGCCGAGGTGGCATTCAATCCCGATAGCTTCATCGTGCCGACGGTGTTGCGCGGCGGCATCGCCTACGCTCAACCCACCATGCGTGGCGGCACCTTTACCGGCACCTCGGCGGTGCTCCGCCTCGACGGCTGGCATTGGGAAGACATGACGGTCGCCACCCCGGTCGGTATGCACCTGGTGTATCCACGCACCGGAGGCGGTGACGACCGCTTCGTCGAG
>JBCDBH010000038.1:0-26116 GCA_039184055.1 Acidobacteriota bacterium | reverse complement strand
TCAAAAATCTCATACGTCCAGGCAAAAAGACCGGTAACTGCCGGAGCAGGCTCATCCCGGCTTTCGGGATCGTGTATTTGACGATTTCGAGATTTATCGCCATATACACGATTCAAAGCCGTCGCGTCGTATTATCCACGATCACATCGGCGCACGACGCCGTCGGCGACGGGCATTTTGAAAAAATTCCGTGTACGACGCCGTCGAGAGTGAGCAATTTCGAGGGCTAAAAGGCTCGAATCGTGTAATACACGATTATTTGACGAGTAGGACCTCGACCATCTCGACACGTGAGAGGCCAGAGGATCGAATCAGGCCTGGTCATGGCGCGCGGGAAACAAACCGGGATGGACGTGGTCACGCACGGCGACACCGAGACGTTGGGCCACGGCGTAGGCGCGGTTGCCGAGGTAGCGTTTGGCTTCTTCGCGTACCTCGTCGGCAAAGGAGCGGTCGTCACGAATGGCGTCGAGAATCTTGGTGGCGACGTCGGCAGCAGCACCACGCGCGCGGTTGTGGTAGCCGACGGTGAGCAGATCGAGCAAGCACATCGCCGCCTCGGAACGACAGCCGAGGTCGAAGAGGCCGTTGGCGGCCCAGATCAGCCGGTTGCGTGCGCCGCGACGAAGCTCTTTGTCCGTGAAGAGATGCGCCCGCAGATAGCCATCGATCCAGGCGAGCAAGAAGTCGGTGCGGGTGGCATTGGCAAGCTGACGCCAGACATACACGGTGTCGAGGAATCCGAAGGCGGTTCGCATGTCGAGAACACCGAGGGCATGCGTGAGGTTGCGGATCGCGGTGTTCTTGGTTCTGCGGCTACTTCCCGGAAGACGTAGTGCTTGCATACTCAGCTGTGCCGACTTCATATGATCGCGATCAACGAAGAACTTCACACCAGCCGCTTGGGAGAGCAGCTGAGCTTTCACGTCGAGTTGATCAGACTCTTCGCCAGGAATCGTTCGTAATAGTTCGAGCCCTTGCTGAATCGGCACCTGTGCACGGCTCCAATCCTCCTGTCGGATCAGAATCTGTGCATGACGGCTCAGTAGTTCTGCATGCATAGCCAGGGACAGTGGCAGCTCAGCTGCTTCAGCAAGGTGAACCTTGGCCCGGTCGTAGCGTCTACCAACAACAAATGCCGACGCTGCGATGCCGAGAGCACGGGCCCGTTGATCCGGATCCGATACCAACTGGGCGATGGCCGGAAGGAGCTCTGCCGCACTCGGGGCCTCATGCGGTTCCTCGAAAATGAGATGCTCGACATAAGCCACGTAGCTATCGGCAGAGCTTTTCAAGGCTTGAGTAAGGATTTGCGAAAAATGCAGAGCGAATTCAGGCTTCTCCGTCATGATCTCTTCGAGACTAGCATAGAGATTGTCTAGAAGCGGAGCTCATACGAGCCCCGCTCCCGACGTGTGTTAGCCGTGAGGATCCGCCCAGGCTCCGAAGCGGGCAAAGATCTCCGGCTGCTCGACGAGTTCTGTTTCGAAGGGGAAAAGGAAAAAGGCGAAGAACCACATACGACATCTCCTCAGGATGGATATCGCTCGATTGCGATACTCCGACTCCATGATGCCGAAAAGTGGGACAAGGTAAAGAGAGCGAGCGATTTCGCCTCACTTATTGGGCGGTGCCAGGCGAGAAGTGCATGCAAGTGGGAGACGTCCGAAATATCAGACCCCGGAGTGATCACCCCGGTTTTCGTCGAGACGCCTCGTCTGTAGCTGGATTCCATGCGTCCGCGCGCTCGCGACGGCCGGCGGCATGCGTACCGCGCGCCAAACCGCCCGCTCCAGCAGGCAGCTCGAGAGCCGAGCTCGTACAACATCGCCTTGTCGACGGAAGGCTTCGATCACTCTCTTCTTTGCGTATCTGTTCCGCCAGCGCTTCGAGTTTCAAGGCACGGTAGACGACCATGAGCTGGTGTCTCCCGATTCAAAGCCATCGCCGAGCAGGACGGGGTAACGCTCATAGGTGTAAGCGGCGCCCATGGCGCCGTGGGCGAAAAGGGAGAGCACGACGACGAGACGAGCTTGGGTGCGCATCGGATCCATTCCCCGCGGTCGATGAGTAGGCGATCGGTGACTACTCTAGTAGGCGGGATCCGCTTCTCTTCGTGCTCAATGTCGTTGAAAGAGAAAAGCCGCCCCGGATTTCCGGGGCGGCTCGAGGTGTCGGTTCTCTAGCCGAGGCTAGGAACGGTCCGTCTCAGGGATCGACATCTCAGCGACAGACACCTCAAGGACACACATACGTGCTCGAACCGGAGCACAGCCCGATGTCGAGACCGTCGACCGGACCGATCACCTGGGTGAAAGCACGCACGCAGCAGGTGATGCTCGGCGAGCTGGAGCTGCCGAAGTACCAGTCGCTGAGCGTGACGTTGAAGTACCGCTGGCTCACCGGGGTGGGGAAGAAATGGGTCGTGGTGGCGGTGCTACCTGGCAGCAGACTGGTGGAACCGTCGTCCCACTGCCAGTAGCGTTTCCAGATATAACCCTGGTTGGTGACCGAGCAACTGGCGTCGAAATCGCACTCGCCGGTGTTGCCACCCATCGTGCTGTCCTGGCAGTTCCAGGAAAAGCACGCGACGTTGGGCAACGCACGGGTGGCGACGTCGTTGGCGAAGCTCGCGGCCATACCGAAGCGTGGACCGTCGACCTTGGCGCGGGTCAGCTCGACCTGTGAGCCGGCGTGAAAGCCACGCACCGCGATGGCGTCGTCGGCGAGCACCGCCGGATCCTTGAGGCTGACGGTGAGATCGCGATCGAGCGACGCCAAGCCACCGCGATCGACGTTCAAGGCATCGAGCTCACCGAGCCAGATCCGCGCCTCGACCACACCGGGCTCGATGATGGCGAGCAACACGGTTTCGGAGGGCAAGGAAACGATCGCCAGACCGTCGAAGCGATGCGCCGGGCCGACCAGGGCGATCCGTAGATCGAAGCGCTCAGCGCCGGCTTCGCTGACCCGTTGCCCGGCGAGCTCGACCAGCGGCTGACCGTCGTCGAGACGGGCCGAGGCCGGTAGAGCGAGCAGGAGGACTGCCAGCAGGGTGAGAAGAAGGTGCGAGGAGGCTGGTTTCATGGTGTGTTCTCCCTTGGTGTAAGTGAACGTATGAAAAAGCTGGTAGCGAGGGGGTAAGGTCCCGACTCGCCACCACCTGAGTGGTTTACAAACGTGTGCGGGTCAAGACGTCGCCGACCTCTTCGATAAGACTGTCCTCGATCTCTCTGAGAGTCTCGAGATCACGCTCGGCCGCACTCAATTCACTCTGTGCTTGTGTCAAACGGTCGTTCGTTTCCGAGAGCGAGGTCGAAGCTCTGAACTTTCCAGTGAAATGACCACGGTTGACACGATTCATGTCCTTTCGACGTGGCGTCTCCCCATTCTCGAGAGCGGTCTTCACGGCTTGGTCAGCGGTCAAGAACGTGATCTCTTCTTCAATGGCGTCGATCTTCGTTTCGGTCGCCGCGATGCCAGCCCGAATCGCTGATCGACTTCCGCGGCCACTGGCTAAGATGTCCTCGACTGTCACCGTGTTCTCTTCAGCAAATTTGTCGATTGCCTTGTCCGCCTCACCTAAACCGAAGAAGACCAGATTGAGCCGCCTGGGGATACGGATGAAGAACGAGGCGATCTCTTTCACCTTCTTGACAGTGTCGAACTCCGTACTCAGACCCGTGGGGTCGACGTTGCTCATCGGGTTGTTGGCGACGAACCCATATTGCGACCAGGTGCTCGCATCACGCGCCGGATCGACCTGGATGAAACGTGCTCCGGTGGGGAGGTAGGTCCGGCCACGCATGTAGTGAACGAAGCCGTCGTTTTCGTGGCTCTGGAAGCCGACGGCACGTTCATCCGAGTCGGAGGCGTCGTGTGGCGCACCGAACGGTTCGTAGTCGACGTGGCAGTAGCTGGCGGCGGTGTCGCCACACGGTGTGCCACCGGTGATCAGACGAGCGTTGCCGACTTGGTCTTGGTGGTAGTGACTCACCTGGTTGACCGGTCCGTCGAAGGAGCTGATCAGACGTGAGCCGGCGTAGACGTAGTCTTTGCGGTGCTGGATCGAGTCACCGAGCCCGACGAGCTCACGAACGACCTGCAAACCATCGCGCAGCGTCCAGGTGATCTCGCCAGGAGATTCGCGAATGAGTACCCGAAGGTCGTCATGGTCGTAGATGGAGAAGACCTGCCGGCCGCTGGGCTCGGTCAGGAGCACCAACTTGTCGACTTCGTCGTAGGTAGCGTAGAAGGGACCCGACGGGCTCGGCCCTTCGATGAGGTTGCCGAAGTCGTCGTAGTCCGTGCCCCCCGTCAGCCGGTTGGTCTCCGGATCGATGGTTCCCATGCCGACTCGATGATTGTCGAAGTTGTCGTAGACGTAGGAGTAGGTCTGGGTGAAGGGGTCTTCTTCGATTGCGAGCGTGGCATTCACCAATCGACTGTTCTTGTCGTATTCGAAGGTGTCGTTACCGATACCGATGATGTTGCCGGCCCAGTCATAGCTCACCGCGCCGAGATCGACATGGCCAGGTGTGCCGGCTCCGAGGTCGATCGAGGCGATCCGAGGCATGCCGTTCACCACGCCGTAGGTATCGATTCCCGCGCCGTTGGCATGGACGACTTTGTGCACCATTCCGCTCGGGTGGTATTCGAGAGCCGCACCCAGATTTCCCGCCGCGACGTTGGTGAGGTAGAAGCCGCGCGAGTATTGATTTACGACGGTACGGTCCGGCGCAAAGGGTGTCGGTTGCGAGCCTGGAACTTGTGGATCGGCCGGAATCTCACCGTTGGGATAGGTGAGACTCACCACGTTGCCGAGATCGTCGTAGCTCCAGCTTTGGGTGATCGTGCTGCCACCGTTCGTACCGAAGGTCGGTCGCCACTCGAGCCGCATGTCGCGCTTGGTTTTGCGACCCGCATCGTCGAAGGTGTAGGTGGATTGCACCCACCAGACCCCGGCTTTGTTGTCGACCGCGCTGGTCGTCGCGTCACGATGGTTGTGACGCGTCGCTCGATAGAGCTGACCGTTGGCACCGACCATCCCATTGCAGGGCGCCACGCTGTTGGCCGCCGTATCGCAATACTCGAAGTCTTTGATCAACTTGCCGTCGATCCACAGCGAGCGAAGACGCCCGATGCGATCGAAGATCCGGGTGATCTCGCGATCTGACTCGTCGATCGTCTGAGCTTGACCACGAGTGTTGAAGTCGCTGTAGTCGGTGCTGTCACGCTCGGGAATGGTCTCCTTGGTGAAGAAGCCGAGACCGTCGTATTCCCAGGAGCGTGTCTGGGTGATCGGACCACTCGGCTCGTTGTGAGTCCGTGACGCCGACGTGGGGTTACCGGCGACGTCATAGCTGAAGGTGGTGACGAAGCCTTCGGGGCTGGTGCGCTTGATCTCGCGTCCGCGCCAGTCACGATCGACCTTGGTTTCGACACGATCGAAGCCACTACCCTCACAGATACCCGTGTCGAGGTCTACGGCAGCGGTGTCGACACACGACACCGTGCGGGTGCGACGCAAGCCGACGTGGATGAAGGCGGTCTTGTCGTTGTTCGGTTCGGTGCGTCGCACCAGTCGGCCACGGTAGTCGTAGGCGAAGGTGGTGCCGACGCTGACGTTGTCGAGCGAGCTGATCTTCCGCGGCTGGTTGCCGGGGCGGTGGTAGTCGATCGAACGGGTGACGGTGCCACTTCCGGCCTTCGGCAACACCTCGGCGATCACGCGCCCGAGACCGTCGTAACGCGCGGTGTAGGTACGGATCGGGTGTGGGTTGGTCGTCGTCGGAAGGGTGTTCTTGGGATAGACGCTGGCGATCAGATCCCACGTGCCGTCGCCTTGCTGTTGGTATTGAAACCGTCGACTGGCGGTACGCGGACTGGTGATCCAGGTGAGTCGACCCATGTCGTCGTAGTGGTGGGTGAGCACCTCACCGCTGTCGAGCGTGCGACTGGCGATCCAACCGGTATCGCGGTCGATGGTCTGACGCATCTCGAAGACCGACTCGCCGACGACATATTTCTGGAACGGAATACCGAATTGGTGATTGATGTCGACCGCGTAGTCCTGCTTCGCGGCGGTCCAGAAGCCGTCGTTGCACCAATTGCTACCGGTCGGTACGCCACCATCGTAGGTATCGGCGCCGAAGTAGCGCTGTAGGTCGACCTCACCCGTCGACGTGACCGCGTTTTTGACCACGAGATCACGGTTGGTGCGATTGTTGCCGTAGGTGTCGGCTCCGGTGTCGACCGTGGTGCCGGCCCAGGTACGCGTGTAGGTTACGTGGCCGTGAGTTCGGTCGAAGCAGACTTCACTGCCGCGTCCGTCACCATCTTCCTCTTCCCACTGGTAACTCCAGAGGTCGAGCAGCCAGACCGGCGGAACGGTGATCCCGCCGTCCTTGACCTCGTAGTTGGCGTCGAGGCTCAGGGTGTCGGTAGTGGCGTCCCAATTCTTGAAGCGGGTGTGCTCGTCGGGACTGTTCTCGTCTGCGAAGTTGCTACGGGTTTGGGTGCGACGGAAATGGCCGAGACCGTCGTAGTCGGAGTTGATCGTCTCGATCCAACGACCGTCGTCATAGGTCGTGATGGACGACCTCAGTCGGCTGTCACGAAGACAATGCGGACCTTGCTTTTGACAACTACCCGCTTTGCTCACCTCGTAGTCGGCATAGGTGGTCTCTTTGCGATCACATGCCGCGAGCAGCGTTCCCGTGTGGTCGCCGATCTGACCGTCGGCGACGGTGCTGTCACGTGGCACGGTGACGCCGCCGACACCGAAGGCACAGGCGTAGACTTCCTCGGAGAGACGTCGCCCGGCGCCATCGGAATCGACCGAGTGCTTGATCTGCAGGTTGCGTTCGAGATGGGTGCGGCCGCTCTTCAAGCGGTACCGACCCGTCGAGGCATCGAGCTCACACTCGTCGTGTGGAAGCTTGCCGCAGTCGTCGTCGTAGGGATAGATGTTGAAATAGTGCGCCGTGGCCGAAGAGACGGTGCTTTCCTGGGCACGCCAGACGACCACGGTTTGCTCGCTCCATGGGGCCGTCGTGGCAAGGCTCCCGGTCGGCTCTCGACGGTCGCAGATGTCGTCGGGCACATCGTCGGTACGCAGGGTCTCGCGCAGATAGCGCCGATCGTCGAGCAGGGTGGTGCCCTGGACATCGTCATAAGCGACACGTCGCGACACCCCCGCGAGCGATGCCAAACTGGTGGGGCTTTGACAATCCGGTGGACTGTCCCATACGAGCTCGTATTCGTAGGCCACCTTGCCACCCGTCGGCAGCTCGACGCTGTCGAGACGGAAGACGTCGGACGAGTCGGGAATCCAGTTGAACCGATAGCTCGAGCCGTCGGGCAAGATGATCGAGGTGATCCGAGGCATGGTCACCTGGACGTCGATCGTGGCACCTGGCTCGTTGCAGCGATTGTCGAGCTCGAGGTGGAAGGTGCTGCGAGATGGTCGGTCGACCGTGATGGTCTCGTAGTGGAAGTCGTAGATCCGATCGTTGACCCCCGCGAAACCTGGCAAGACGACGGAGTCGATCCGCATCGGATCGCTCGGACCACGACCTGGCCAATCACCGAAATTCACCACCACGCTCCGCCAGTTCTGGTTGTCACGAATGGTCCAGGACGTGGCGGTGTAGTCGATGAGGATTTTGTTGCCGTACGGATCCTCGATCGACTGGAGTTGCCACGTATCGGGCAGGGTCGGATGAGGGGTCGCTTGCTTGACGAAGACGTGCCGGGTGCCGTCGCGTTCTTCGATCACGCGGCGATTTGGGTTCGCCGAATCGAACGTCATACGCATATAGCTCCCGTCACGGGTGTACGAGTAGAAACGGGTCTCGGGGTCGACGAACGGCGTAGTCTGGACGCTGCCGTGCAGGGTGGGCCAGAACTCGTGATGCGTGCCGCTCGAATCGATGTAGACGAACCGTGGTCCGGTGTCGACTTCTTTTTCGAAGAGCGGCAGGGGATTGGGGTTGCAGAATTGAAGATCGATGTTCGGATCGCGACGGGGTGGCAAGAGCCGTCCGAGATGCATCGCGAAGCCGCTGCCGAGGTTGAAAGCAGGATTCGGATATTCAGCGTTGAAGCCCTCGGGACGAAGATCCGGTGGATCGACCCGAAGCTCGCCGATCGTCTTGCGATGCCAGATATGGCTGTTGAAGACGGCTTTGAGCTCGTAGCCGAGACCGGCACGGCCGACTTGAGGACCACCGATCGGCACCATGAGGGTCAGGTTGCCGGTACGCAAATCGATGGCATCGATGTCACCGATATCGAAGACGGTACGGGCATCGAAGCTGGTCGGGCGAAAGACACCGAGTGGATCATCGACCAGGGGATCGACCGTTTCGGCGAGCCCACCCGAGCCGTTGACCGCTTCGTTGGCGCGAAAGAAGCCGTCACCGCCGATTTGGTAGGGAATGATCTCGGCAGTCAGGTCGAGGCTTTGCGTACGGAGACGCGAGTCACCCTGGACGGTGTAGGCAACGTCGAAGATCTCGGCCACAGGCCCGGCCTCTTCGGGAACAACGTGCCATACGGTGGTCACCGAGGCACCGGGAAGCAAGCCATTGAAGCTCGGGCTCGAGCCCACCATCGGCGTGCCGTCGCCGAGCTGACCGAGCTTTTCACCGACACAGAGCTCGGCTTCGTCGGCCCCTTGGTAGCAGAGACCGAGAGCCGGGTCGGCCGCCTCGGGGGTCGGCACGTCGATATCGATGGAGTCGATGATGACGCCGCCGATGTTGGTGACCACGACTTCGAAATAGGGCGGCGGATCGCCACCGTGCGTCAGCCCGACGAGTCCACAGTCGAGACTGTCGACGTCGGTTTCGCTGAACATCGGAATATCGAAACGGAGCGCTGGCTCCGCGGCGGTGCCTTGGAGCGCCAGGGTTTCGATCTGGCTGGTACGCACGCGGGCGTGATCGACCACGAAGGTGAGCTCGCTATCGAAGCTCCCCGCGGCGGTCGGTTGCCAGGTGAGAGTGAGATCGGTACCCGCACCGGGGGCCAGATCGAGCGTCGTGGGAATGACGCTGACCTCCGGTGGCGGGTTGACCGTGGCGGTGATCGACTCGGTCGAATCGTTGACGATCGAGACCGTCACGCTTCGACCGCTACCGACCACCACCAGATCGAAATCGACGACCGACGGTGACGACACGAGATGAGGAGTGGCCAGGATCACCGGGACGAGTGTCTTCGGTGCCTCCGAACCTTGGCCCGTGACGATGACTTGATGGGCCTGGGCGGAACCCAAGATGCCCATGAGCAGCATCGAGACGATGCCGAGTGTCCAATGGCGAAATCTGAGACGAAAGAGGTATTTCATGATGTGCGTCCTCGGTGGTCGTTCCTCGTTGTGTGCAATCAAACGTCGGTCAGCGCGGGCAGATCAGTGCTGGCCCGAGAGAACTCGGAGGAACTTGATCTGACAGGTGTTGTCGGTCGGTGACGTGGCTTCGATCACCAGGGTCAGATGCGCATCGGCGGCAAACGAGATGTAGAGCGTTTGCAGCCAGTTCTCTTTACCGCCACTGCCATTGGGGGTGAAGTTGAGAGAGTCGCCCACGGCAAGCGTGCAGGTGCTGCCTTGATCGATCAGGGTGGCGAGCTCCGCGGTCAGAATCAGACTCACCTCACCCGTTTCCCGGAGCAGGATGTGATCGATCAGGTCGCTGTAATTGCCGTTACAACCCGACGCCGTCGGGTTGCAATAGGGATCGGGGGTGCTCTGTGCCAGGCTCGGCGTCGAAAACAACAGGGAGGCGGCCACGCAGACGGCGAGAACGACGAGCAGACGCGTGGGTGAAAGTGACGTGGTGGAGTGGTTCATGAGTCGTGTCTCCTTGATTTCAAAAAGGCCATCGAAGGTCGATACCGACGACACTCGAAGCTGTGAAGCCGTGTGGGCCGAGCGCCGCCGGTGCAAGCGATGGTGGCAAGAGCAACGGGGTTTTCCTCTCAACGCCGGCTAGGCCGTGTCTAAATCGATAAGTTGCTGATTTAGCGAAGCTTGTGTGCTTGATCTAAAGGCCGAGTCGAACCGACGAGAAACGTAAAGACCGGGGCCTTTAGACAAGCAAGAAACGTCGTTCAGACACTGATCCCGAGGGTTGCCCGTCTCGTCACGACCAACGAGCTGTTCATCACCGGCTCGCCCGCGGTTGAGCAAGCAAGCCGTACGATCACGAGTGGGGGAAACGAGAGGCTCGATCTTTAGTCTTTAGAAGAAAGGTCGGGTCGAAATGTCGATAGAGAAGCTCTGCTTCGGGCTCTACGAGCTCGATCCCGTCTCACTCGAGCTGCGCCGGTCCGGGCAGCTCCGCACTCTGCAACCACAACCCGCCCGTGCCCTCCTGGCGCTCGTCGAGCGCGCCGGTGAGCTGGTGACCCGTGAAGAGCTGGCGCTCGAGCTGTGGCCCGAGGACACCTTCGTCGATGCGGAAGCCGGTCTCAACGTGGCGATCGGCCAGGTGCGCAAGGCGCTCGACGACGACGCGCGAGAGCCACGGTTCATCGAGACCCTGCCGCGACGGGGCTACCGCTTTCTCGCTCCGGTACGCCGCTTGAGCGAGGATTCAGGGCCGATCCGCGTCGCGACGCTCGACGACGCGGGAGCGGTCGCCCACTCTCCGCCCACGAACACCGTCTCGATGATTCCTCGCTGGTTGACCCTCGCGGCATCGATGGCGGCGTTGTTGGGGCTCGTGGTCTATGCCGCGTTCGCCAATCTGAGCCATACGCCAGGCCTGCTACGCGGTGGCGATGTCCAATGGCCACGCGACCCGAAGGTCTTGGAGCTCTATGAGGCGGCCCACGACAAATTGGCGCGTTTGGAGCTTCCCGAAGCGTGTGAGCTGCTCGACGACGTCACCACCTTGGCGCCACGCGCCGCTGGCGTCTACGCCACGCTTTCCCGCTGCTGGGCCGAAGTCGGTCACGATCGCAAGGCGCTCGATGCCGCCGCGCACGCGCAAGAGCTCGCGGCGTCGTTGCCACGCCAAGAACGAGTTGCGATCGAGGCGCGCTATCGGGAAGCGCGTCGGGAATGGCAAGCGGCGCGTGACCTCTATCGGGGTCTCTACGAGCTCCGTTCCGACGACCCGGCTCTGGCTGTCGATCTCGCCCGTGCCGAGACCGCGCTCGGGCGACCCGATCGCGGTCTCGAGATTCTCGAAGCGGTCGAGGCTGCGGGCGAGCCGCGCTTTTATCTATGGCTCGCCGATACGGCGCGCGCGGCGGGCAAGCTCGAGCTGCAACGCGACGCCGCCGAGACCGCCTTCGCCATGGCGAAAACGATCGGCGCGACGGTGCTCGTCGCCGAAGCACTGCTATCGAAAGCCGAAGCCCGGCATCATCTCGGGGAGCGAGACGATGCGCTCGAGCTGGTCGGCGAAGCCCGTACACTCTTGGTAGGTGATCGGCATCGCCTGGCGAGCGCCTTGGTGCGACGACGCGATTCGATCGACGCCGGGCTCACCGGCTGTGGCATGAGCTACGAAGAAGCCCTGGGGATCTTTCGCGCCGCTGGCGATCAGGTGGGGATCGCACGCTCGTTGATCAAGATCGCCCGCAACGAACGCGCCATCCACGAACCGGGCGCCGAAGCCAAGCTCGAAGAAGCGCTCGACATCGCCCGTGATCTCGGCAATCTCCACATCGAAGCCGAGGCGCTCAACGCCCAGGCGATCGTGCGCTACTACCAAATGCGTACCGAGGAGTCGGTGGCGGATTTCACCGCCGCGGTCGAACGGGCACGACAGAGCGGTGATCGTGTGCTCACCGCGGGCATCCTCGCCAACCTCGCAGGCACCATGCGGGCCACCGGCGATCTCGATCGCGCCCAGACCTTGGCCGACGAAGCAGTCGACATCGCCCGTCACGTGGGCAGCCGCTTCCTTTTCACCCTGGCGCTCTACAAAGCCGGTCAGCTCGCCCGCTCACGGTGTGATTTCGAGCTCGCCACCACCCGTCTCACCGAGGCGATCGGGGTAGCGCGGTCGATCGAAGACGAAAGACTCGTGTACATGACCCGAACCGAAATGGCCGCCCTCTTGCTCGATCGAGGAGAAGGGGAGCGCGCGGTGCGCGAGCTCGAGGCATCGATCGAGCTGTGGGAAGGCTGGCATAGCCCGGAAAGCGCCGATCGGCCACGGCTGTGGCTCGCCGAGATGTATCGCGATCTCGGTGAGCTCGACAAGGCCGAAACCCTGCTCCGCGTCATCACCTCGCATGCCGCGATCAACGCCTCGGGAGCCCAGCTGGCCAGCGCGGTGCTGACCGAGATCGAGGTCGAGCGCGGCGATCTCGAAGCGGCGGAGAGGTGGCTACGAGACGTGCCGGACGGACTCGACGGTATGGGTGTGGACGAGCAGATCGTCGTCGCGCGAGGACGAGCGCGGTGGTTGGCGGCCCAGGGTCGGAGCGAAGCAGCGCTCGAGCTCATCGAGACCTTGCTCGAGGCGACCGAACGGGTCGGTGCGACCCGCCCGGCCATCCTGGCGCGCTTGGCACACGCCCAGGTGCTCACCGATCTCGACGACCCGAGGGCCAGCGAGTCGATCCAGGCCGTCGCCGCCGAGGCGCGCGCGGCGGGCTTTCACCATGTCGTCACGGCGGCGCGGCGCGTCGAGATCCGGTTCTAACCCGCCTTGCTCACCAGCCCGCCGGCTACGGCGCGGAAACGCATGCAATCTCTGGGCGTGCTCGCTCTTCGCTCCCTCGACGTACCTTGGGGTACGCCTCCGGTCGCTCATCCCTGTGCTGCCCAGATCTCACGCACGTTTCCACCCCTCGCTACGGCGTTTGGTGAGCAAGGCGGGCTAACCGTCACACGTACGGAAGTAGTTCGTGTCCTGAAAACCAGTGGCGGATTGCCCAGGGGGATTCGTGTAGATCTGGATCTGACCCGTGACCGTGTCTTCGACCCGAAGCACCGTCTCCTGGTTGGTCAGGGCGCCGGAGAGGAAGCCCCAATAGGCGTCGTTGAGCGCGCAGCCGTCGAGTATCTTGAAGACATATTCGACGACGCCCGTGGTGAAGCTCTCGAAGTACACCGTGGTGTCGGTCTCGGCGCGCTGACCTTCGAGGTTCATCACCCGCAACGAGAATGGCACGCCATCGCCGTCGGTCATGGTGCCGGTGACGCGGAATCTCTCGCCCAAGAGACACGACGTCGTGGCATCACGAACACAGGTGCTCGGTACGGCCTGGTCGTTGTCGGTAATCATGACGGTGACGGTCGAGGGCGCGACGAGCCCAGCGCCTCCGGTGGGATCGACGAGATGGACGCTAAAGGTCTCGGGCGCCTCGACCACGTCGTCGTCGACAAGGTCGACCGTGATGGTTCGGTCGCTGGCGTCGCCGTCGGGCCATATCAAATCGACGTCGTCCGGTACGAAGTCGGCGCCGCTAGTGGCCGAGCCCGGACGGGTCTCGACCGTGACACCAACGGTGCCGACGGACGAGCCGAGTCGCCGAACGACGAGGGAAGCCGTCGACGCTTCGGAGACCAAGACTTCTCCGACTGCGAAGGCAAAGGTGGGCGCGTCGGCACGCTGCTCCTGGACCACCGAACGGGTCCACTGCGTCATGCGCTCGAAAAGGGTGAGATCGGGTCCGATCTCCACCTGGAAGATGTTGGCGCCGTGGCCGACGCCGACCAGCGGATAGAACTCGTAGGGCACGCCCTGCGCCTCGGCTCGCGCCACCAGAAGTTCGGCGAGCTCGAAGTCGACCTGTTGATCCTCGGTGCCGTGCACCACGAAGAGCGGTGGCTCACCGCTCTCCAAGAAGCGTGCCGCCGCGATCCGGTTGTCGGCGGGAATGATGCTGCCACCCCAGAGATCGACCACAAAAGTGAACGGCGGAAAGGAAATGCCGTGGTCGTCGAGCAGGTATCCGGTATGGATGACCGTGACCGCGCCGGCCGAGCTCCCCAACAGGCCGATCTGGGTGGGCTCGATACCGAGCGTGTCGGCCCGTGCGATGAGCCATTCGGCGGCGGTCAGCGCGTCGTCCACCGCGGCGACCTGGGCAAGAGCCAAGACCGGCATGCTGTCGGAAACACCAGCGGCCGCCACCTCCAAGAGGGTTTGCATGCGGGCGGACGGAACCGGCACGTCCGGCCCGAGGCGGTAGTCGATCGAGATCACGACCCAGCCGCGTGCCGCCATCTGCTGGGCGATATTGACGAGAAGACCCTCTTGGCGCGACCCGCCGACGAAGCCGCCACCGTGGATCAGGACAAGAGACGGACTGAGCTCTCCGGTCGCGGCTTGCGCGCCGACGGGCTCGTAAAGGTCGAGACGGAGCTCTTTCTGCCCAGGCGTGGGCGACTGGACTTCACCGACACCGTAGACGATACCTTCCGTGATCGACACGTCGTAGACGGGTGAATCGGCCGGAAGCAGGGACTCCGCCTGCACCAGGGCGGGAACGGTAAGACACAAGAAGACGATCAGACTGCGAATCGGCATGACGGCTCTCCATGTTGGAATTCGATCGTGTGACGGCGAAGCGCGACGCCGAGAGAAGACTAGGTGGGACCCGCGTTAGGTGCGGCTACGAGCGAGTTAAAGAAGGTAAAGCTGTGTAACGTTGGGGAAACAGGCTTTCTCAGGAGCCAAAACGGCTCTACTCTTGGATCATGCGGGATTCGCCATGCGTCCTTCTCATCGACGACGACATCGAGCTGTGTGCGCTCCATCAAGAGGTGCTGGAGGGCGAAGGCTTCGATGTCACGCTGGCGTACGACGGTGAGAGCGGAATCGAGGCGATGGCCAGCACGCGTACCGACATCGTCGTGCTCGACGTCACCATGCCGGGCATGGGAGGAGTCGAGACGTTGCGCACGATCCGTCGGTCGAGCGATGTGCCCGTGCTGATGCTGACCGCCCGTGGGGACGACGTCGATCGCATCGTCGGTCTCGAGCTCGGTGCCGACGATTACGTCGCCAAGCCATGCACGCCACGTGAGCTGGTGGCCCGTCTCCGCGCGATCCTGCGACGCGTGACCGGCGATCGTCGCCCCCGAGCCGGCACTGCGCTACGCGCCGGCGCGCTCATCGTCGAGCCCGCGGCACGCACCGCGCGCTGGCGTGGCGCGGCGCTCGAGCTCACCAGCACCGAGTTCAACATCCTCGAGCTGCTGGTGCGTGACGCCGGCAGCGTGGTGTCGAAAGAGGAGCTCTCGACACGCGCGCTCGGCCGCAAGCTGACCCGCTACGACCGCAGCATCGATGTCCACCTGAGCCATTTGCGTGGCAAATTGGGCGAGCTGGCCGATGGTCGCTCGCCGATCCAAACCGTCCGTGGTCTCGGCTACCAGCTCGTCGCCGAGCCCGAGTGATGCGACTTTTCTGGCGCATCCTCGGTGGGTACTTTCTGGCCTGGACGCTTCTCACCGTGGCCCTGATCGGCACGTTTGCTCTCGACTCGCGAGTGCGCTTCCTGCCCCGAGCCGCGATCAGCCAAACACGACCCGCGGCGATCAGCGTGCAGATCGCCGCGAGTACCTTGCGCCATGGCGGTGAGGAATCGTTTCGGGAGGTAGCCGAACGGTGGGAGCTCAGCCCGGAACGCGCCGAGCTGGCCTGGGCGGTGGACCACGAAGGACAAGAGCTCTTGGGCCGTGATGTCGATGCTCAAACGCTCGCGCTGGCGCGCGCGCTCGCGGTCACTTCGAACGAGCCGACGCCGGTCAAGAGAGTGACGAGCGCGGAAGGTCGGGAATTCATCGTCTTCTTTCCCGAAGGGACCGCACCGTCGGACCAGCTCGCCATTCGATGGTTTCTCGAGCATCCCTGGCTGCTCGGTCTGCTTTTCGCCGGCGCGGGCATCGTGCTCGCGGGCAGTCTCACCGTGACCTGGATCCGGCCGATCGGTGAGCTCAAGACGGCATTCGACACCCTGTCGGTGGGGCAGACCGAAGTCGAGGTGGACCCTCGCATCACGCGGCGAGGCGACGAGATCGGTGATCTCGGCCGCCACTTCGAGGACATGTCACGTCGTCTGGCACGATCGATCGAGACGCAGCGCCAGCTGCTCCACGACGTCTCTCACGAGATCCGATCCCCGCTCGCCCGACTGAGCGTCGCCGCTGACTTGGCGCGACACCGGCCCGACCGTGTCGACGAGGCGCTCGAACAAATCGAGCGTGACTGCGAGCGGCTCGATCGTCTGATCGGCGAGCTGCTGACCCTGTCGCGACTCGAAGGTGGCGGTACCGCGTCGCTCGACGATTACTTCGACATCGTCGAGCTGCTACGGGTGATCCGCGACGACGTGACCTTCGAAGCCGATGCGGTCGGCATCGACGTGGTGCTCGCGATGTCCGATCGCGACGAGTGGGTGATGCGTGGCAACGCCGAGCTCCTGCACCGCGCGGTCGAAAACGTCGTCCGCAACGCGCTCCAGCATGCGGGGACGTCGAAGCGGATCGAAATCGCTCTGTCGAGTGGCGACGACCCGGACACCATCCTGATCCGCGTCCGGGACCAGGGCAACGGCATCGACGAAGACCAGCTGGCTTCGCTCTTCGAGCCCTTCATCCGCGGACGCACGTCCAGCGGCTACGGCCTGGGGCTGGCGATCGCGCGACGCGCCGTGGACGTCCATGGCGGCACGATCCGCGCGATGAATGCGCCGGAAGGCGGCGTCGAGGTGCGGATCTGTTTGCCGGTCGACGCCGACCTCCTGGCGACTGGCGGAGCACGCGGTGCCGCCGTATGAGCGGGCTTCGTTCTCCGGATGGACAGTGCATGACGGCTGCTCACGTCCCGGGGCTGCTCACGTGCCGGAGCCCATGCCCCCGACCGAGCTATCAGCTTCGCCTTCACAGCTCAGATCGACGACATTGTCTTCAGGACGCCGATCGACCATCCTGAAAAACGGATCGATACCGGCGCGCAGGGGTAGCTGGTCGACTTCGAACATGACGCGGGTGGCGCCGGTGAGCCGTCGGCGCTCGAGCTCGAGAGTCACCGGCTTCATCTTGCGCAAGACCCGGCGTTCGGCGAACACACCGATGTCGAACACATCGTCCAGCACCGCGGGCGTCAGCTCGCCGCCACCATCGGCGTAGGACTTCGACGCGGTGAGGTCGAGGGTGACTCGGTAGCGATCCGAGCCGAGGGCTTCACACGAGGCATCCTCGACGGCCAGGTCGAAGAAGGTGATGCGTTCGAAGAGATCTTCCAAAGCTCGATGGTGCTCGGGAGCGGCTCGGGAGCGCAGGATCTCGAGGAAATCATCCGAGGTCGGATAGGGCGGCTCGCCGCCGCCGAAACGCTCGAGGTAGGCGGCGAGGGCCGCGTCCATGGCGTCGCGACCGATCAACTCGGCAGCGGCGTAGATCGCTAGGGAACCCTTGTTGTAGTAGACATGCTGCTGTCGATGAACGGTGGCCAGCGGACGCTCCTCGACACGGGCAACGCTGCGGCCCAGCAGGTAGCGGTCGAGCTCGTAGCGTAGGTAGGTACCGATCAAGTTGGTACCGAACTGCTCTTCCATCACGCGCAGGGCGATGTACTGCGCAAAGGTCTCGGAAAGAAAGGCCATGCCCTCGGCGTGGGCCGGGCCCACCTCGTGCGGGAACCACTGGTGCGCGACCTCGTGAGCGGTGACGTAGAACGGATAGTCGATGTCCTCGGCCGACCGCTTGCGGGCGATGAAGCCGATACTCTCGGAGTAGGGAATCAAGCCCGGCAGCGACATGGCGAAACGCGAGTAGCGCGGGAACTCGACGATACGCAGGGCCTTGTGGGGATAGTCGCCGAAGGTCGCCGTCAGGTATTCGAGACTGCGTTTCATGCCCCGCACCATGGAGTCGATGTTCTCGTCGTGCTCCGGCTGGTGGTAGATCTCCAGATCGATACCCCGCCAGTGTTCCGAGGCCACGGCGTAGCGCCCCGAGACGACGGCCCAGAGGTGATGCATCGGCACCGCCGATCGATACGTGAAGGTCTTGCGGCCGTCTGACTCCGAGGTATGGATACGGTCACCGGGCGCCAGCGCGATCTGGTCGGCGTCGGTCGTCACCAGCACCTCGAAGGGAATCGGGTCGGCATCGACGGTCAAGCTGTTGCGGCGCACCCCTGGTGCGTCGAGGGATGGCAGCGGCGGCCGTTCGGGAAGACCGAAGCGGCGTCGACGACGAGGATCACTGAGCTCGCCGCCCGGGTCGTAGCCGAATCCGACCGCCATGGATGTGCTGAAAAGAAAGCTGCCATTGTCGATGACACCGCCGCCAGGCTGACTGTTGGCGAAGCCGCGTCGATGCCAGCGGCCACGGTAGGTAAAGCCGACCGTGGCGTCGGCGGCGATCGGCGTCTCGAGGTCGAGACGATAGTAGGGACCGGCGATCGGCGTCGGTTCCGCGGCGATTCGAGCCTCCGAGACAGCCGCGTCGCCGACGACGACATCGAGCAGCTCGAGCCCCTGGGGAACACGCAGCAGGAGCGACTCGATCGGCTCGCCGTGGGGATTTGTCAGCTTCAGGGAGCCACGCACCTCGGCGCGGTTCTCGCGTGGGAAGAGGTCGACCGTGTAGCGCGCCGACGCGATACGAGGCTGGGCGCGCTCGAGCCACGGCCGCACCGTGCGCTCGACGTGGACGTGGTCTTTCTCCGCACCGGTGGCGCTGCGATAGTCGTTGAGGGCGTGAACGTTGTAGACCGTTAGACCGCCGAACGTCAGGACCGCCGCGCCAGCCAGGGTGGAAGCGTAGCGGAGAGGTGTCGACCAGCGTCTCGCCGCGCGCTGCCGCGTCGAGGCCAGATCGGTACTCGTGCCCCGAGGCCAGAGAAGCACGCACAGCACCAGAAGAAGGCCCGCGACGCCAAACCAATAGCCCTTGACCAGGAACCAGCCGCCCAGGAAGTCGCCGATGCCGTTGACTTCTGAAAAGGTATAGCCGGGATCCGCGCCAAATCGCAGCAGCACGTGGTCGATACCGATGGCCGGCGAGAAGCGCACCGCCAGATACGCCGTCGCCGAGGCGAAATAGGCGGCTGCCTTGCGCTGGATGAGCAGCTGCAGGAAGACCGTCAGCATCAGCCATAGCGCAAGGTCGGCCAAGCGCAGGACGAAGAGATCGAGGGCGTAGGTCGTCCACTCATGGCGCGTATGGTCTTGGAAACGCTGGTAGAGAACTCCGGTCGCGCCGAGAGTCGCCTGCAGGGTCACCAGGACGCCGAACATGGCAAGAACGGTGGTGAGCACTGGTAGCACCGGGCCGTGGGGCGTCGCGTCGAGCAGAGGTTTCAAACCCAGCTCCCTGGAGCGCCACAGAAGGTGACCCGCGAAGAAGATCGTCACGCCGACGGCAAAGGGCTCGAAGACCGTCGCCATCACCTCCAACACGGCGTAGGTCACGGGCCACGTCGGCGTACCGAAAAGCATGGTCACCGACGGCGCCGCCACCGCCAGCGACGCGAGTCCGAAGAGCACCGTCAGGACGAACATCGGATGGGTCACCACCGAACGATAGCCCTCGAGGGTTGCTTTGAGCCACAGGGGAAGACGACTGACGAGCGCGCCCACGGGACGGATCGCCACGTGTCGAACGAGCTGGTCGAGCGAGCCCGAGAGGCGTCGTATCCAGCCCGGCTCGGGTGCCAGGGCTTGTCTTTCCGGGCGGAAGCAGAGGCCCGCCACGATCCATACCGCCAGCGAGACGCCGAGCCAAATCGCCAGGTTGGTCGCCACCAGACCTTCGATCGGAACAAGCTGAGCATTCTTCTCCGCCGTCGACCACGTCCGCGTGATCAAGCCCGCGGCCACCGAGCCCGAGGGATCGATCATGGCCGCGAGGGCACGGTTGTCGAGGTCGGCGGTGAGCTGTCGCGTCGCCTGATGCGCGCCGATCAGCGCCACCACGGCGAGGTAGCCGGCGACGGCGGAGCGCGTGAGCACCACCGCGAGGCCGACCAGGGCCCCCGCCAAGAGCGTACGTCGCACAGCCGTCAGGCCGAACGGCTGAGCGTAGAAACTGAAGCGCGCCTCGCCGATGAGCGACGGATCGATCCACGGCATCTGCGTGCCGATCCAGACGCCGACGCAGACTCCGGTGAGGAGGAGCAGGTTGAGCCCCAGGGCCGAGGCGGAGCGACCGCACCAATAGCTCCAGGTGCCGAGCGGGGTGGTCCACAGCAGGGGGCCGGAACCGTCGCCGGTCTCGCGGTGCAGGGCCGAGATGAAAAAGGCCGCGGTCAGGGGCAGACCGAGCGCGGTGAGCATACGCGTGGCGAGCGCGATGAAATAGGCGGAGTTCACCCAGAGCGTCTCGCCACCCAGCGAGATCACCAGGCGAAAGCGGTCGAAGGTGCCCGCGAAGGCCTGCACGGCGGCGAAGCCGAGACAGGCGAAGAGAGCGAAGAGCAGCCAGTAGCTCGGCCGGGTCAGGCCCCGACGGATCTCATAGCGAAAGATGCGCCAGGCGTTCATGCCGCGACCTCCTCGCCGGCTGCCCGCGGCTCGCTGTCCGGGTCAGAGAGCGCGGTGCCGGTGGGCATGGCTCCGGAGAGAATGGAGAAGTACACGTCTTCCAGCTCGGGCGTCGTGCTTTCGAACTCGGGACCGGGCTTTCGGTCAGCGAGCACGTGGGTACGAATCGAGCCGAGATATCGGCGATGCCCGAGCACCGTGAGGTCGTCGCGGTGTTCGAGCTCGGCGGGCGTCGCGGCGACGGTCCACGTATGTCCGTGCAGGCGTTGCAAGGCGTCCGCGGGGGAACCGACGAAGCGCAGACTCCCTTCCTTCAGCACCGCCATGCGGTCGCATAGCTCGGTCACATCATCGACTAAATGGGTCGACAGGATCACGATCATGCGTTCGGCGAGACCGGCGAGCGTATTGAAGAAGCGGCGTCGCTCCTCGGGGTCGAGACCGGTGGTCGGCTCGTCGACGATGAGCAGCTTCGGGTCACCGATCAGCGCCTGGGCGATACCGAAACGCTGCTTCATACCGCCGGAAAAGGTCCCGAGCTTGCGGTGGCGGTGACGCTCGAGATGGACACGCTCCAGCATGTCGCCGACGGCTCGGCGCCGGCGGCGACGATCGGTGAGGCCTTTGAGCTCGGCGAGGTGGTCGAGCAGCCGTTCCGCCGTCGCCGACGGATCGAGGCCGAAATCCTGGGGCAGATAGCCGAGCTGTCGGCGCAGCGCGCGACGGTTCTTCATCGGGTCCAGGTCACCGAGGCGTACCGTACCCTCATCGGCGTCCTGGAGTGTCGCCAGGATACGCATCAGGGTCGATTTGCCCGCGCCGTTGGGGCCGAGCAAACCAAAGATTCCGGGTCCGATCGAGAGGCTGATGTGGTCGAGGGCCTGGGGGCCCCGTGGATAGCGTTTGCTGAGGTCACGGATATCGAGCTCGAGAGTCATGGCACCACCTGAGAGAGTTCAGTTCACACGCCGATTCGCTTCACATCGAAATGGACGACTGCGCGGGTCTACTCCATGACCTGGACTTCTGCGCCGAGGCGCTCGCCGAGCACGCGGCCGATGTCCTGAGGGGAATCGATCTCGACCTGTTCGAAGTCTTCGGGGATCTGAAAGAGTGCGACATCGAGCGTCTTCGCCTCGATCCGCTGGGCGACGCGGTGGGAGAGCCCGTCGTTGAGCGGCTCGGAGTATTCGAGCGCAAAGCCCTCGAGAGCGGGGGCGGCGCGCCACTCCGCCTCGATGCGATCGGTGACCCAATAGGCCAGGCGATTCGAGTCGTCCTCACGGTCCACCCCGTCGACCTGACGCGCTTCGATCTCGGCGATGGTGCGTCGGGTCTCGGTCTCTTCGAAGCGCACCAGCTCATTGCGTGTCGACGGCGTGCTCACGGGTATGAGGAAAGCCAACTTGAGCTCACCGGCGGTGACCATCTGCACGCTCTTGCCGGGCACGACGCCTCGTAGGCTTACGCTCGTTCCACTCTCGATACGGACCGCGCCAGGTCGGAAATAGACCGTTTGCGACTTCGGCAGCATCGCGGCCATGGGACCGACGTCTTCATAGCTGATCGCAAACTCGACGACACCCTCGGTCAAGACGTCGCTGGGCTGGCTCGCGGCAAGAGCGGGCGTGACGATCGTGAACAGGCCGGCGAGCAGCGCTAGGGAAGCGGCTCGAACAAAAGGGTAAAGCTTCATGGTGAGGTCTCCGGGCGTTTCAGAAAGGTTCTCGTGTTCAGGAACCGGCGGCACGAGTACGTTGCCGGCTGCGTGGCGAGAATCTAGAGCTGCCCGAGGTAAAACGGGTGAGCTGGCTGCAAGACCTCGTCAAGCGCCGTGACGTTTCGTAAAAGCGTTCGTTGAGTTGTAAGAGGATGTAAAGAACGGGCCCGGAGCGAGCGACCCCACCGTTATGCTCGGGCCATGAGTGTTCCCGCCATGACCGGCCACCGAGCTCGAATCCTGCTGTGGATCTTGGCGGGCGTCTTGCTCATCGCCCTGCCGCTTCTCGGCGTGCTGCAGTTGCGCTGGGCCGAGGAGCTCCAGGATGCCGAAGTCGAGCGCACGCGGTTGGAGGTCGACGAGGGTTTGGGTGACATGGCCGCCTGGCTGGCGAGCGAGCTGGTGGGGTGGAATGCACGCGTCCAGGCGGCTTCCGTCGGTTCGCTGGACAGTCCCGAGAACCCTCGTCCCGACTGGCCGCGCGACGTGCATTTCGGCCGCCGGATCGATGAGGTGTACCTCCAGATCCCTCCTGCGCCGGTCACCGACAGTGAATCGGAAGACGACCGAGAACGGCGAGTCGACACGTGGTTCGAGCTCCCCGAGCAAGGGCCGGCAGTGAAGATCGCCGCGCCCGATTTCGCGGCACGGATCGATGAGTGGAGAGCCGACGAGGCCTTGCCGGGCGTGCTGCCACGTCTGCTCGACGAGGAACGGCTGCTGATTTCCGCGCGGGTCGTCTTCGACGGTCGGCAGATCGAGGTGGGGGAGTCGACGGTCGAGCTTCTCGCCTGGACCCCCGTGCTGTGGATGATCTTGCCTCGGGCCGCCTTCTCTGCGTGGATCGAGTCTCGAGCCGAGGAGTCGTGGCGCTGGCACCGCCGCCAACTCGACTATTGGCTGGTCTCGACTTCCGAGGCCGATGGAGACCAGGTCGTCCTGACCGGTAGTAGCCCAGGGTTGCCGGAAAACCATCCCGAGCTTCTAGAGATGACGGTCGATCTCAACCGCGCGATGGGTGAAACGCTGACCCAGCTGGCCTCCAGGGGTCGCTCCGTGACTCGAGGACAGGCGCTCGAAGAAGACGTGGAGCCGATGGTCTTCATGACCCTTCCGAGCGGCACCGAAACCTGGCACCTTGCCGTGCAGGTGCACGGCAACGCCTTGGACCCTCAGCTGAGCGAGCTCAGGCGCCGCAACCTCGCCGTCGGTCTCGCGGCCCTCGGGGTCTTGGGCATCGCCGTTGCCCTCTTGATGGCCTTGACCGTGCAGTCGCAGCGCTTGGCGCGGGCCCAATTCGATTTCATCACCGGTGTGACCCACGAGCTGCGCACACCGCTGTCTGTCTTACGCTCGGCGTCGGCGAACCTGTCCGACGGCGTGGTGACGGAACCTTCCCAAGTCCGACGCTACGGGCAGGTGATGAAGAAAGAGGTCCGGCGTCTCGGAGATCTGATCGAGCGGATTTTAGGCACCACGCGCAGGGACCCCGATGGCGCGACCGCCGAGGCCGATGTCCGGGAGAGCGTCGATCGCGTGCTCGAACGCCTCGGGGATGACATCGCCGAAGCCGGAGCCGAGATTCGTATCGAGCTCGCCCCACAGCTGCCACGGCTCCGCGCCCATCCGTGGGCTCTAGACTCCTTGCTACACAACCTGCTCGGCAACGCTCTCAAATATGGTGGCGGCGACATCACCGTCGAAGCGCATGCCATCGCAGCCGATGCCGCCCGGTTGCGCTGGCACCCGACGGTGGAAGTAGCGGTACGCGATCACGGACAAGGATTGAGCCGAAAGGAGCGTCGGCAGGTCTTCGAACCTTTCTTCCGCGGCCGTCGAGCCCGGGACGAACAAAAACCCGGCACCGGTCTCGGTCTCACGTGGGTCGCGCGTCTGGCCCAACGCTACGGCGGCCGGGTGATCGCCGAATCGAAACCCGGGCAGGGCAGCCGGTTCGGCGTCGCCCTGCCCGTGGCCACCTCCACGGGAGACGGGACTTGAAGCCATCGATTGCCAAGGCGAAGACGCCCAAGGCGAACATTCTGCTGGTCGAGGACGAAGAGGGCCTGGTGATGACGATCGGTGATCGGCTGCGCGCCGAAGGCTACGCCGTCGACGCCGAGCTCGACGGTGATGGCGGCCTCGCCGCCGGTCGCACCGGTCGTTACGATCTCATCATCCTCGACGTCATGCTGCCGGGCCTGGGTGGCTTCGACGTCTGCCGTGAGCTGCGTCGACACGACGTCGACACGCTGATTTTGATGCTCACCGCTCGCGACCAGCTGATCGACAAACTACTCGGCCTGAAGCTCGGCGCCGACGACTATCTGACCAAGCCCTTCGAGCCCGAAGAGCTCGTGGCCCGCTGCGAAGCTCTGCTTCGCCGTCACGGACGCGGTGCGTCCCGCGAGGGCCGATACGAGCTCGACGACGGCGTCACCGTCGACCTACGCCGCGCCGAGGTCGTCCGGGATGGAGAGGTGATCCAGCTCCTCGGCAAAGAGCGCGCGCTGCTCAGCTTCCTACTCGATCGACGTGGCGAAGTCGTGCGTCGGGAAGAGCTACTCGACCGAGTGTGGGGCTATGCCAGCGAGGTCTCGAGCCGCACCGTCGACGTGCATATCGCGGCGCTGCGCAAGAAGATCGAGCGCACCCCTCACCAGCCGAGGATCCTCCAGACCGTGCACGGCGAGGGTTACCGCGTCGTCTAGTCGAATCGGGTGGTCGATCCGATTCGCCAACGAAAAAGGGCCGCCGTGACACGCACGACGGCCCCGACCTCATCTTGTCTGGAATTAGACGACGGTGAACGACACCTCGATGCCACAAGACAGCTCTCGACTGATGCTCAGGACGTAGTCGGGAATCGACACGATCCACGAGTCGTGCTCGGTCACCGTCGAGACGAAGAGATCGATCGAGTCAGACGCCACACCATGATCGCGAACCAAGGCGGGCAGCCAGCTCAGGTCGCGATCATCCGTGATGTCGAAGGTCACGGTGCGCGCGTCAGGGACTCGACGACTCGGACGATCACTCGCTTCCGGTCGATGCTTCCGAACCACCGCCACGAGATCTGGCCGCAGAGCGAGAAAACGTAGCGAGCAGGTCGTCTCCACAGATGCATCCATGTCATTCCTCCGGTGGTGGCTCGGTGTCGTTGTCGTTGTTGTTGTCGGAGGAATCGCCCGCATACTCTTTGAATTCGTCGGCAAGCTCTCGGAGCTCGTCGGCGGTGAAGTTGTCGGCTCCGCCACGGCCTTCTTCCTTCTTTACCTCCTCGATGAACTTACCAAAACGCCTCCGGTCGACCTCCTTCTCTTTAGCGATGGCATCGACCATTCTCCGGTCCCGTGCGTTGGCCCCGCGGCCACGTCCCTCACGGCTACCGCGCCCGCTCGAACCCTGTTGCATCTTACTGTCCGAGCTCATCGCCTCGGAGATCGTCTGCACGGTCGAGGTGGCGGCGTCACCGATCAGATCGACGGCTTCGAAGATCTGATCCGCCATCACCTGGGCGTTGGACCGATTCGGATCCTGCGAGCTCGGACTACTGAGATGGCCGACCAGGACCCCGGCGGCAACCGCGGTGGCGATCACCGGTCCCGAGATCACACAGCCATCGATACAGTGCCCGGTGGGATCGGTTTTGAGGATGGGGTTGTTGGCGGCGAAGCCGTATTGGCTCCAGGTGGAGGCGTCTCGCGACGGATCGACCTGGATGAAGCGGGCGGTCGAGGTCAAGTACGACCGACCCCGCATGTACGTGGAGTAGCCGTCGTTCTCGTGCCCTTGGAAACCGACGGTCGGTTCGGCCGAGTCGCTGGCGAGCGGATCGCCGAACGGCTCGTAGTGCACGCGGCAGCTTCCCGCCGTGCCGCCACAGGGCGTGCCGCCGGTCAACAGCCGCGCGTTGCCGACCTG
>JBCDBH010000037.1:0-26478 GCA_039184055.1 Acidobacteriota bacterium | reverse complement strand
CGGTCGTGCCGCCGAGATCCAGGCACCGCCTCCGGCCGGGCTGAACCAGGGTCGATCGTGTCGACCGACCCCACCGGTCTGTGCCCAAGCCACGAGGTCACAACGTGGCGGGAGCACGGCATCACGGCTGTATTCACCGATCAAACGGCGGAGGAGATGATGCGTCGACGGCACCGACGACAGCGTGACCACACAGCGGCGGTCGGTACGGCGGCTCTTGTGCAGCGTCTTGGCGAAAGCCGCATAGTCGGGCGGGACGTGATCGAGTGGATCGATCACGTCGTTGCGGTCCGTGCGTTGGGAATCAGAATCTCGCGAAGCGTCGGCCATGGCGCCCGCATTGTAGCCGCCGAGCGGGGCGGGCGGCTACTCGACCTGCGATTCGAGCTGACGGAGACGCTCTCGAATGACCACTTCGGCGAGGTCGGGCACCACTTCCCATGCGACATCTCGCAGTATCGTCTCGCCGATCATCTTGGCCACCTGGCGGGCGATCCGCTCGACATCCTCGTCGCTCAGCGGTCCACCGTTGCTCGCCGCGGCGGCGGCCGGCGCGGGTTCTGGTTCAGCCGGCGCGGCCGGCGTCTCGTCTGCGGCCGACACGGGCTCCGGTTCGGCCGCGACAGCCGCAACGGGCTCGGGTGCGACGGGTTCGGTAGCTGGCGCAGCCGGTGCGGCCGGCTCAGGCGCGGCCGGCATAGGCTGGGGCGCGGCCGGCTCATGCTCAGCCTCGAACGCCACTTCGACGGGTGGTGGTGTGACCACCGGATCCGGAGTGAACGGGATAGCCGACGGCACAGGCTCAGGTGCCTCCGGCGCGGTCTCCGCGACCATCGAATCGAACGGTGTCGATCCGGAATCCTCCTCGGCCGTTTCGGTCATCGAGTCGAAATCGGGCAAGGGCGGCGTGTCCGTGGGAAACGGTGGTATCGGATCGGTCTGGAAGGCCACTTCGGCCGTCGCCACACCGCTTTCGTCGGGTGTATCGAGCTCGAACGGCGGCAGCTCGGGATCTTCCGGTTCGAGCTCGAACTCGGGCGCCGGATCGGTATCGAGCTCGAACGGCGTGTCTTCGACGAAGGGTGACGGCGTGATCTTGGTCTCGGCGGTGGGGTGATTCTCGGTCAGCCCCAAGTCGTCGTAGACCGGCGCGGCGGTCGAACCTCGGCTGATCAGATCTTCGACCCGGCGCAGGAGGTCCTGCGAATCGAACGGCTTCTTGAGATTCGCGTCGGCGCCGGACGACGTCGCGCGTGCTTCGTCGAACGGCTCGAACGTACCGACCAGGAGTAGGACCGGGAGATCGGGAAAACGCTGTTTGACTTGCTCGGCGACTTGATACCCGTCGGGTCCCGGCATGTGGACGTCGGCGATCACCAGATCTGGCGGCGCGCCACTGTCGAGACGAGCCAAAGCATCGGCGCCACTGCCCACGGCGATGACCTGGTAGTCCTCTTCCATAAAAGTCAGCTCGACCACCTTTTGGATGGTCACACTATCGTCTGCGAGGAGAATCGACTTAGCCATGGCGCCTCCGAACGCTCACCAGGTCACGCGAGCCTCGCTCCACGTCGCCATGTCGAACTGGGTTCCGTCATGGCTCGGTTTTCGTCAGGGAGCTGCAAGGTCGTCGCGAGGATCGAGCAGTGCACAAAACTCTGTGAATGATAACTCAGCCTCCGAGCCGACGGCAACCTCGACGAGATAGGATGGGAACGTGACTTTCCGTCGTGGGCTCGTTTCCCTCTGCTTACTCGTCTTGCTCAGCGGCACACCTGGTGACGCCGCTTCCCTTCCCGAGATTCGCTTCGAAGCCCCGGATTCGATGCGCTCGCTGGTCGAGCGGCTCGAACGGACCGACACCCGTCCGCTGCGGCGCGCTCTGGCGCTTACCGGTCTGACCGAGCCCGGGCCACCGATCACGGTCGTGCTGGCCGAGGAAGGCTCACCCGAAGCGCTCCGCGCGCCGTCGTGGGCGGCCGGCTACGCCTTCGGTGCGGCGGGCTATGTGGTCTTGCTTCCGGCGCGCTCCCCCGGGTATCCCGATCACGATCTGATCTCCACCTATCACCACGAAATCACCCATGTGTTCGTAGCGCGCGCGGCGGGTCGCCAACCGGTGCCCCGATGGCTCAACGAAGGCATCGCCATGTACGCCGCCGACCGTTGGGGGATCGACGACCAGACCCAGCTGATTCTCGCCACCATCCGTCGTGAACACTTTTCGGTCGACTCGCTGTCCAGCAGCTTCCCCGCCGGGCAGATCCAAGCACGTCGAGCCTACGCCCTCTCGGGCGCGTTCGTCCGCGACCTCGTGGCGCGTCATGGCGAAGACGCCATCGCCGCCATTCTCAGTGGAATCGCCGATGGATTGACGCCCGAAACCGCCTTTGCCCGCGCCACGGGTGAGCGAATCGCCATCGCCGAAGCCCAGTTTTGGCGAGGCAATCGATTCTGGAATCGGTGGTTGCCCCTGATCGGCAGCTCGACGACGCTATGGCTGGCGGTCACCGCCCTGGCGTTGTGGGCGTTCATCCGGCGGCGACAACGCGATGACATCCAGCGCGCGCGCTGGGCTCTCGAAGAAGAAGGTACCTGGGTCGAGCCACCGCCGGGTGGATGGGTGAATTAGGCGTTGGATCGGGCGGCGCGGGCCAGGTGAGCGACCAATACCGCTCCCGCCGCATCGGGGGTGGCGCCGAACGCGATCACGCCATCCTCGTGCCCGTTCATGACGAAAATTCGCTCGGTCAAGAGATCGACCTCGACGGTCAAGCGCGCCACCTCGGCGGCCATCGCCGGTGTACCGTAGGCGACGTCGCCAGCGGTCGCCGGTAAACCGAGACGATCGGCGGCTCGCCATAGTTCCGGTGCGTGGACGTGAAACACCGCCCCGATCTCGCGACTGAGCGCATAGACGGCGCCATGGGTGAGCGCTTCCGACGATGGCGCGATCGGCCCGTGTGCCACGATCCGGTTGACGGCTGAATCACAATGGGTGACGAGCGTCCAGTCTTCCGGTGTCAGACGCGCGCGACCACCGGTCTGCGTGCCGGTAATGACAAAGGCGGTTTCCTCGCTCTCGCGCGTCACCACACGCCGAGAGATGTTGCCGAAACCGTAGCCACCGTAGCGGCCAGGATCACGACCGAGCACGGCCAACGCGCGTAGCACCTGACGCCAGCCGGAAAGCTCACGCCACGCATCCACCTGCGGTGCCGGCCCCGTGGTCCAATCGAGCTGATATTTGATGACGCCTTCGTCGACCTCGCCGACGGCCCCGTCGACGATCACCTTTTCGTCCATGCCCTCGCTCCCGACAGAGACGCGCCTTCTTGACAAGACGTCTCTTGACACGACAAGTATTCGATATGCTTACCGCATGACAAAGCGTACTCCAGCCTCACGGCCCAGCGCCCTGCAAGCCGAAATCGGCCAGACTCGACCGTTCGGCTCACTCGGTCAGGAGGCTGTGCTCGGCATGATCCGCACCACCGACATCGTGCTCCGACGGATCACGCACCTTCTCGCTCCATACGAGATCACGTCACAGCAATACAACGTCTTACGCATCCTCCGTGGCGCTGGCGAAGACGGCTTGCCGACCTTGGCGATCGCCGACCGGATGATCGAACGCACTCCCGGCGTGACCCGATTGATCGATCGACTGGTGGCCAAGGGTTGGGTAATCCGCGAACGTTCCACCGATGATCGACGGCGGGTCGACTGCACGATCAGCCGAACGGGTTTGGATCTTCTCGCCGCGATCGATCCGACGATGAATCGCTTCGACGAAGATCTGCTCGGCATGCTCGATGACGACGAACAAGCGACGCTCGTGGCGCTTCTCGACCGGGTACGCGAGAAGCTCGACGACGACTGACCGATCAACTCCCGAGAGCCAGGCGGCTCGGCTCTACCCGGCCTCCACCTGGTCGATACTCCACAGAACGGCTTCGGCGAGCACGTCGGGAACTTCCTCTTGGAGGAAATGACCGGCCGAGGTTTCCCAAACGCGCGCCGCGGGTAGCGTCTTGCGGTGCCGATTCAAGGCCCGACCCAACACGGGGTCCCGCACGCCCCACACCAACGCCACCGGACCCTCGAACGCTTCGAGCCACTGCTGCTGGGCCTGCATGGCCGACCAGCTCGGGTGGGAAGGTCCATCGGGCACCATCCGCGCCATCGCGAGGGGCGCGATGCGATCGCCAAAACGCCGTAGTGGCCAACGATAGGCACGCGCCACCGATCCGCTGATCGACGCCGGGTCGCCCTGGGTACGACCGAGAAATCCGTTCTGGGGAAAACCGAGGACGCGAAAAACGAAGTCGCTCACCCCGGGCAAACGAGCGAAGCGATGAAAGGCGCTGCCACGTGGACGACGCGGCAGGATCACCGCGGTGTTGCCGTAGACCATCGCACGGATCCGACGGTGACAGCGCGCCGCGGCGGCGGTGACGATCGGCCCACCCCAGTCCTGACCGACCAAGATCGCGTCGTCGAGCTCACGCATATCGAGCAGATCGGCGATCGTATCGGCGTGCCGATCGACCGAATGATCCGTCAAACGTGGCAGCCGATCCGACAATCCGAGCCCGAGTAGATCGGGCGCGATCAGACGAAGATTCGGGGTCGTCACGAGCCGGCGCATCACCCGCCGCCACAAGAACGACCAGGTCGGATTGCCATGCAGCAAGAGCACCGGTCGACCGGTCGGATCCCCGGTCTCGAAAACATGCAGGCGTCGTCCCTCGTCGACGCCTTTACGAACCCGATGCCACGACCGATCGAAAGGCAGCTCGTCGGCGAGAAAAGCCGGCAGCTCCGGAAAAGCCATCGATTCGCTCATCGACTGATTCTATCTCGTGGCCAACCAAAAAAGACGCAGCGGCGGCGGGGCCACTGCGATGCAAGATCAAGCCGAATGGCGAATCACTTCGGGACTGAACTGACGCGACAACCGACACTGACTCGCGTCGAGATCCAGCCCGTAGACCTCCCGTAACTGCTCGATTCGATCGAGCGTGTCACGGTCGAAGGGCGCGTCGCCCTCGAAAGCGTGGAGGACGATACTCTCGAGCAAATCGCCGAGCGTGACATCGAGATACTCCGCCAGGGCCTTGAGGGTCTTGAGCATTCGCTTTTCGACCCGCACACCCGTCTGGACACGCTCGAAACGTACCGTCGACCGAGGTGGTTCGGGGCTCCGCGTCGGGCTCGTCAAATGGTCCATCGTCGGTCTCCTCTATGAGTAGTTAGGAGTAGGTCATCGTTTACGGGTTGGTTGTCTGTCGGCGCTTTCTCACACGTTCAGGGTGCCAAAAATCGGTGCGTATCGCGACGTCTCGTGGGGTGGTGGCTGGGTACATAGATCACCCACCCCGCCGGGTAGCCATGCAGCTCACACCCTGGGTGGGCGCGTAACGATGCCAGCTTCGTTACCCTTCATCGGGTAGCATCGTTCCGCGGGCGCTCGACACTCGTTGTCGTCGTCATTCATTCACCGCCTCGGTAACGTGTTCGAAGGAGAAGTCGATGAGCAAGTCTTTCCACAACATCCTGGTGGCGACCTCGCTCGAACCCGCGAGTGATGCGGTCGTGATCACCGCCAAGACGGTCGCCGAAGCCACGGGCGCTCGGCTCCACCTCGTCCATGCGTTCGCCTTACCCGTCGCCTACCTGGCCGTGCCGACCGGGATGTCGGTGATCGACCCCGAAATGCTCGACACGGCACGCGACGCCGAGCGTCAATTTCTCCTCGAACAACTCAGTCGAACCGGTGTCGACACGAAATCGGTGGCGACCACCATGATCGAGCCTGGAGCCGCGCATCGCATCATCCGGCAGGCCGCCGAAGATGTCGAAGCGGACCTGATCATCGTCGGTGCCTCGGGAAGCGACGTCTTGACCCAGACGCTCGGCTCGACGGCGGATCGCGTGCTCCGTCACGCCACCTGCCCTGTCCTCGTGGTGCGCCCTGGCTTGTCGGTACCGCCCAAACGAGCTCTGGCGACGACCGACCTCTCACCGCTCGCCGAAGGCTGTATCGGTCGCGGGCTCGCATGGCTGCGCGCGGTGGGCGGCGGCGCGACACGTGTCGACGTTCTTTTCGTGCTCTCGGCCGCCGAACGTGACGGCAGCAGTCAATTCACTCCCGAGCAAATCGACCGGCTGGCCGCCGAACAGCTCGACGAAACGATCGATCGGCTGAGAACGGTCGACGCCGGTCCATCCCTCGAGCCCAGGGTTCGGGTCGGCATGCCACGGCACGAGATCCTCGCCGAGCTCGGTGAGAGCGACGATCCGCCCGTCGAGCTCGTCATCCTCGGCACCCACGGCCGCAGCGGCTTCGAACGCTTCCTGCTCGGCAGTGTCGCCGCCGACGTCACCGATGCCGCAGCGGTGAGTGTCTTGGTGATTCCACCCGACGAGTCGTCCTGAACGGCCGGCGAGCCACGCACACCCACCAGGAGAGAAATCGCCGCGCACTGGGCTGGCCGCGCGGGTCGTGGAGCGGATAGACTGGCGAACCGCATCGTCGACTGTCCGGTCATGAGCCTCGTTCCGAGCGTCCGGCTCGGGATCGAGTTTCGTGATCGTCACCACCCGGGCGATCATGCGACGTACTCGGATCGCATCTTTCGTTTCGGAGCGATTCGGAACGCCGCAACGTCCTTGTACTGCCGCGAGGCCTCATGCGCCGCCTGTCCACTCCATCATGAGGGTGTTGATTTTCGATCCGGCCGCCAGTGGCCAGCTCGACCACGAAATCGTCGTATCGACCTTGCGTGGCAGCGGTCACGTGCCGATCTTCCACGACGATCCGACGACGCTGTGGCAGAGCTTCGTGGACGACCCACCCGCGATCGTGCTCTTGCTCGCCACCGGCGATCGTCACGTCGCCGCGACTCGAATCGTCGAATTGGCCAAACGGATTCGCGAGCACCAGGCATCGACCGCCAGCTCCTTGATCGCGCTCGTCCCGTCCGGCGCCCGCGCCATGCTGCGTCGTCTGATCGAGGCCGGGATCGACGATTTCTTGATCCGGCCGGTCGATCGCATGAGCTTCGAGACCCGTCTCGGGCTCGCCACCCAGCGTCTGCAGCATGAAATCGCCGCCCGTCTCGAAGCGAGTGAAGATCGCTATCGAAGCCTCGTCGCCATGGCCCCCGACGCGGTCGCGGTCCATGCCGGTGGCCGTCTGGTGTCGATCAACCCCGCCGGGGTGCGGATGCTCGGTGCACGGCGCGCCGAGGACGTGGTCGATCGCCCGGTAACCGACTTCTTCCCGCCCCTGTCGCGCCGCCGAGCCACGACCTTTTTGCGTCGGATCGAGAAACGACGTCGCCCGCTCGAGCTGAGCAATCTCCACGTGCTGCGTCTCGATGGCTCGGTGGTCGATGTCGAGCTCGTCGGTCTGCCGTTCGTCCACGACGGGGCGCCAGCGCAGCAAATCGTGGTACGCGACGTCACCGAGCGCCGCCGCGCCGAATCCGCCTTGCGCAAGAAAGAAGAACGATTTCGCTCGCTGGTGCAAAACGCGTCCGACTTGATCTCGATCGTCGACGCCGAAGGCACCACGCTCTTCGCCAGCCCTTCCTTCGAACGCATCCTCGGTTTCACCCCCGAAGAGCGGATCGGACGTAGCTTCTTCGAGCATGTCCACCCCGAGGACGTATCGGCACTGCACGACACGTTCCGGCAGCTCCTCGCCCAGCCCGGTCGTCCTCTGCGGATGGACTGTCGGATCCGCCACCGTGACGGCAGCTTTCACGTCCTCGAATCGGTGCTCACCAACCTGCTCGAGAAACCCGCGGTCGGTGGCATCGTGATCAACGCGCGCGACGTCACCGATCGCAAAGAAGCCGAAGCGCAATTGATCCACGACGCGCTCCACGACGCGCTCACCGGTCTACCGAATCGAGCGCTGTTGATGGACCGACTCGAACATGCGCTGGCGCGTGGGCGACGCGTGCATCACGAACGGTGCGCGGTGATCTTTCTCGATCTCGACCGATTCAAGATGGTCAACGACAGCTTCGGCCACAGCGCTGGTGACCAGCTGCTCGTCCAGGTGGCCGAACGGCTGACCACCTGCCTGCGACCGAGCGACACCCTGGCCCGGCTCGGCGGTGATGAATTCGCCATCCTGCTCGAAGGGGTGCGCGAGGCGGCTCACGCGGTCCGAGTCGCCGAGCGGATCGGTAAAGCGCTCGCCGAGCCGTTCGAGGTCGCCGGACGCGAGGTCTTCACGTCGGCATCGCTCGGTATCGCCATGTCCGCCACCCGTGGCCGCGCCAACTCGAACGATTTGCTGCGCGACGCGGATATCGCGATGTATCGCGCCAAAACGAGCGGGCGTAGCGGCTATGCCATCTTCGACGCTCGCATGCACGCTCAGGCCCTGGCCGAGCTCGAGCTCGAGACCGATCTCCGTCGCGCTCTCGACCCGTGGCAATTCGAGGTGGTCTACCAACCGGTGGTGACCCTCGGCGATGGCAAGATCGCCGGCTTCGAAGCGCTGGTCCGCTGGCGTCATCCGAATCGCGGCTTGCTCCTCCCCGAGGCGTTTCTGCCCGCCGCCGAAGACACCGGTCTGATTCTCGAGCTCGGACGCGGCGTATTGCGCACGGCGTGTGAGCAGCTCCAAAGCTGGCGCCAGACCCACGGTGACAGCGAGCCGCTCTTCGTGTCGGTCAATCTCTCGACCCGACAATTCAGCCAAACCGATCTGGTCGGCCGGGTCGAGAGCGTGCTGCGCGAAACAGGCCTACCCGGCTCGTGCCTGATGCTCGAGATCACCGAGCAAACCGTTCTCGAATGTCCCGATTCCATCCTCACGTCGTTGGTGGCGCTCAAACGGCTCGGGGTACGCCTGTCGCTCGACGACTTCGGCACCGGTTATTCATCGATCAGCGTGCTCCATCAATTTCCCTTCGAAACGGTCAAGATCGACCGGTGGTTCGTGCGCAACGTGGGTACCGATCCGAGCAGTGACGAGCTGGTCGCCGGGGTGCTCGCGGTGTGCCAGGGACGCCGACTCGCCACCATCGCCGAAGGGGTGGAAACCGACCAGCAGCGCGAGCGGCTCGAAGAGCTGGAATGCGACCTGGCGCAGGGCTATTTGTTCTCGAAACCTCTCGACGCCGAGGACGCCGAGTTGTTGCTCACCCGGTCGACGCTCTTCGCCGCCAACGCCTGACGGCCTGTGCTACGATCCGCCTTCGGTCGCGCGCCGACCGCTCCCGCCATTCATCTTCCGCAGCCAGCCACAACCGAGGAGGTTGCCTTATGGTCCGTCCCCTTTCATCGTGCCCATTCAGTGCCCTGACCTTGATGTTGGTGATCGCCGCCGTCGTGACCACCTCGGCCGCCGCCGATAGCGCGCGCAAAGCGACGAGCGCCGAAGCCCCGACGGCCACCAAGAAACCCCACACCACGGAGATTCACGGCACCGTTCTGAACGACGACTACTATTGGTTGCGGGAACGGGACAACCCCGACGTGATCTCGTACCTCGAAGCCGAGAACGCCTACACCGAGGCGATGACGGCCCACCTCGAACCGATCCGCGAAGAGGTCTACGAAGAGATTCTCGGTCGGATCAAAGAAACCGACCTCTCGGTACCCGAGCTCGAAGACGGCTGGTACTACTACCGGCGCACCGAGGAAGGCAAGCAATACCCCATTTACGCGCGTAAGCAGGGTAGCCTCGAAGCGGACGAAGAGATCATTCTCGACGTCAACACGCTCGCCGCGGATCACGAGTATTTCGATCTCGGTAGTCTCCAAACCAGCCCCGATCACAACCTGCTCGCCTACTCGTTCGATATCGACGGCTCCGAGCTCTATACCCTGGTGGTCAAGGATCTCGAAACCGGCAAGCTGCTCGACGATCGGATCGAGGGCATCGCCTGGTCGATCGCGTGGGGCAACGACAACCGCACGCTCTTCTACACGATCCGCGACGACGCGCGACGCCCGCACGAGGTGTGGCGTCACGTGCTCGGTGACGACGGCGACGCCGAGCGGGTCTTCCACGAGCCGGACGACCGTTTCTTTCTCGACGTCGATCGCACCCGTGACGAGCGCTTCATCAAGATCGGTCTGGGTAGCAGCATCACCAGCGAGTACTACGTGCTCGACGCCGATCGGCCGGGTGGTGAGTTCACGCTCATGGCAGCGCGCGAAAACGGCGTCGAATATCACCCGTATCACCACGGCGAGCATTTCTACATCCGCACCAACGCCGATGGCGCCAAGAACTTCAAGCTGATCCGGGTACCCGATACGGACCTCGCGGCCGACGCCGAAGAAGTCGTACCGCATCGCCCCGACGTCAAGCTCGAATCGGTCTATCCCTTCAAAGATCACATGGTCTTTGTCGAGCGGACGAAGGGTTTGCGCCGGCTTCGTGTCCACGACCTCGCCGAGAGCACGGACACGATCATCCCGATGCCCGAGACCGCGTATGCCGCCTGGCCGTCGTCGAACCCCGAGTTCGACAACAACGTCTTCCGGTTCACCTACACCTCGTTGGTGACCCCGCGGACCGTCTACGACTTCGATATGGCGACCGGCAAGCTCGAGGTCAAGAAGCGCGACGAGGTGCTCGGTGGCTACGAACCCTCCGATTACGTCACCGAACGCACCTATGCCCGCGCCCAGGACGGCACCGCGATCCCCATGACCTTGTTCTACAAGCGTGGGGTCGAGCGCAACGGTGACAACCCGACGCTGCTCTATGGTTATGGCTCCTACGGCTCGACCATCGATCCGTCGTTCTCAGCTCAACGCCTATCGCTGGTCGACCGTGGCTTCGTCTTCGCGCTCGCCCACCCACGCGGTGGCGGTCTCTTCGGTGAGCCGTGGCACGACGACGGCAAGATGCTCAACAAGCGCAACACGTTCACCGACTTCATCGATGCCGCCGAACACCTCGTCGACCAGCGCTGGACGCGCCCGGAACGGCTCGGTATTCAGGGCGGCTCGGCCGGTGGCTTGCTGGTCGGCGCGGTGGTCAACATGCGTCCGGACCTCTTTGGCGCCGCCCTCGCGCACGTGCCTTTCGTCGACGTCATCAACACCATGCTCGACGAATCGATCCCGCTCACCGTGATCGAATTCGAGGAATGGGGCAACCCGAAGAACAAAGAGTTCTTCGACTACATGCTCTCGTACTCGCCGTACGACAACGTCACCGACGCCCACTACCCCGATCTCTTGATCACCGCCGGTCTCAACGATCCGCGCGTGCAGTATTGGGAGCCGGCCAAGTGGACCGCGAAGCTCCGGCAGCTCAGCCCCCAAAGCCATGTCATGCTCAAGACGAACATGGGGGCGGGACACGGCGGTGCCTCGGGACGCTACGACTATCTCCGTGAATGGGCGCTGTATTGGGCCTTTCTCATCGATACGGTCGGAGGCGAAGCCGAGAACCTCGAGGCGGTCGAGGTGACCTTGCCTCAAGGACGCTGATCACCGGTGACCCACCAGGGCGAGCTCGCTGACGACGAGATCGCGTCGATTCGCGCGAATCTGCTGAGCTGGTACCAGCAACACGCCCGCGACTTGCCCTGGCGCCGCACCCGCGACCCGTATCGCATCTGGGTCTCGGAGGTGATGCTGCAGCAAACCCGAGTCGAGACGGTCGTCCCCTACTATCAGCGGTGGCTCGAGGTCTTTCCCGACGTCGCCGCTTTGGCCGCGGCGGACGAGGATACGGTTCTCAAACAGTGGGAAGGTCTCGGCTACTATCGGCGCGCTCGTTTTCTCCATCGTGCCGCGCAAGTCGTCGTCTCGGAGCGCGATGGCGAGCTCCCCGTGGAGGCCGACGACTGGGGGCAACTTCCTGGAGTCGGCCGCTACACCGCCGGAGCGATCGCCTCGATCGCTCACGGCAAACGCGCCGCCGTGGTCGACGGTAACGTCAAGCGAGTGTTCTCGCGTCTACTCGCCATCCGGGAATCGATCGACCATCGCGGCACCGAAAAAGCTCTCTGGCGTTTCGCCGAGCTGCTCGTACCCGCATCGGAACCGGGTGATTTCAATCAGGCTCTGATGGAGCTCGGCGCGCGGCTGTGCGTGCCGAGGCGACCGCGCTGCTTGCTGTGCCCGGTCGAACGACAGTGCGCGGCGCGCGCCGCCGGAATCGAAAAGGAGCTTCCCGTGCGCTCACCCAAGAAAGCGGTCCCCCACGCCGATGTCGTTGCGGCCTTGATCGTCGACGATGAGGGTCGTTGGCTGCTCGGCAAACGACCGGCCAAAGGGCTTCTCGCCGGTCTATGGGAGTTCCCCGGTGGCAAGGTGGAGAGCGGCTAGACGGCGCCCGAGGCGCTGGCGCGTGAGCTCGATGAAGAGCTCGGCATCACCACCGAGATCGGCGCGCGTCTAGCGGTTGCCGACCACGCCTACACGCATCTACGTGTGCGACTGCATCTCTATGAAGCACGGATCGTCGACGGCGAGCCCACCGCCAAGGTTCACAGCGCGCTGCGCTGGATCACGCCCGACGAGATCGGCGAGTACCCACTTCCCGCGGCGACCCACAAATTGCTCGCCCAGCTCGACTAGCGATTCGAGGCACGCCGCCGAAGCCGAGTCGTCGGATCAGGCGTCGTCGGGCGTGACGTTGCGCGGTGGCGGTTTGTCACCCCGAACCACGGTTTCGCCTTCGCCCTCCTTCGGGCGCTCCCGCCACATGGCCAAGAGAACCGTCAGGGTACCGATCATGAGCTCGTCGAGCAGTGGGATCGGATCCGGAATGAGCACGTCGACGACGAACAAGCCGGCGACGAGCGCCAAGAGCCAGGGATATTTCAAGCGGCGCAGGTGAGTCTGGAAGAGCGAGGCGAGACCAGCCATGATGTCGTGTCTCCAGCATTCTTGAGTGAGCCAAAGACGCGAGGTGATCGAGCATCACCTCGCGTCCATGGGTGCGTCACTGACGGACGCGGATCGGAAACGCGGGCCGCTCGGGGGTCACGGGGGGATTGTCTTCGAGCATCTCGAGCACCACTTCGATGGCTTTCTCGAGCTGTGGATCGCGTCCCGCGATGACGTCCGCCGGCCACTGTTCGACCTCGATATCGGGTGGAACCCCGACATTCTCGACCACGAAGCCGTCCTCCGTCCAGATGGCGAGGTTGGGTGCGGTGACGAATCCGCCATCGATCAAACCCGGAAAGCCGAGGATACCGACCAGCCCACCCCAAGTGGCCTTACCGATCAACGGTCCCATGTCGAGCTTGCGGAACATCCACGGCAGCAGATCACCACCCGAGCCGGCGTTCTCGTCGATCAGCATGACCTTCGGCCCCATGATCGACGAAATCGGGGTGCGTACATCCTCCCCGTAGCGCATCGCCCAATTGCTGATCATCGGTCGCCGCAGCGCGTCGATGTAGTAGTCGGCCACCTGTCCACCACCGTTGTACCGCTCGTCGACGATGATCGCCTCTTTGTCGGTTTGCGGGTAGAAGTAGCGCTTGAAGTACACATGACCCAAATTGGCCGTGTCGGGTACGTAGACGTACGCCACGCGACCGCCGGTCGCCTCGTGGACCTTGGCCAGATTTCCCTCGACCCAGGCGCGATTGCGCAGACCACGCTCGTTGCCCACCGGCACCACCTCGATGAGACGAGCATCCTCGCCCTCGGGGTTCGAAGCCACTTCGATCTCGACCAGCTGATCGAGCTTGCCTTCGAAGAACGAGTACAGGTTGTCCGAGGCTCGCACCTCGACACCGTCGATCGTGATCAGGTAGTCACCGACCTCGACGTCGACCCCCGGCGCGGTGAGCGGCGCGCGCAGATTCGGGTTCCAGTTCAGCCCGCTCAGCACCCGGGCGACACGGTAGCGATCGTACGCCACCTCGTAATCGGCACCGAGCAGACCCACCGGCACCGACTCGACGCCATCGGCGAGTGAATCACCCCCGAAGAGGAAATGGTGACCGACGGCGAGCTCCGAGAAGAGCCAGGTCATGACCCGGTTCAAATCGTCACGGGTCGACAGATGTGGCAGGAACTCCTCGTACTTGGTACGCATCGCCGGCCAGTCGGCGCCGTGCATGCCCGGATCGTAGAAGTAGTCCCGATTCATCCGCCACGCTTCGTGGTAGATCTGACGCCACTCGGTGGTCGGCTCGACCCGAATCCGGGCGCTGCTCAGGTCGATGGCGCCACTGCCGGGCTCGAACGGAGCGCCGGCATCGACGATCTGGACCTGCCCACCGGGACGGATCACCAGGAGCTTGTTGCGATCGGCGGACACATCGAACGCAACCACCCCGCCGCTGAGCACCGTTTCTTCCCGCGCGTCGAGATCGAACATGGCCAGCGACCCGGGTCCCGGGGCACCAAACGGCGTGACTTCGTCGTGACGGAGATAGAAGAGCTTGCCAGCCGTGCCGGTTTCGAGGCTCGAGTAATAGGCGGGGCCGACCGGCAACGCGATGATCCGCTGGCCCAAACCGTCGAGATCGATCGCGGTGCCCTCGTCGTCTTCCGCCTCGGCTTCCTCGCCGTCCTCGGACTCGGCCTCGTCTTCAGCGTCGTCGGAATCGGCCTCTTCGACCTCCTGCTCGTCACTCTCCGGCGCGAACGGTGACGGCTCGTCGTTCGACAACACGGCGAGATAGAGCTGGTTGGTGGCGGTGAAATCGGCGTTCGACATCGCGAACCACGAACGCACCGGCCCCGAATCGGTGGATGCGGTGAAGAAGAGGTATTTGCCGCTCGCGTCGAAAGCCGGATCGGCCACATCGCTGAGCCCGTCGGTGATCTCGTTCGTCACGCCTTCTTTGGTGTCGTGAAGAAAGAGCTTGCCGAAGTAGGTCGACGATACGTGAGCCGCCGCCAGCCAACGCGAATCCGGTGACCAATCGTGGCTGATCGTGTTGTTCGGACCGTAGACGACATCCGCGGCGACATCGGTGACGGCACCGCTATCGAGATCGATCCACGATGTGGTTCGACTGTTGTCGGAGAAGCTGAGCTTGGTGCCATCGGGCGAGTAGGCCGGATTCTCATAGAAGCCCTCGCCGTCGAGATCGTAGGCTCGCGCCTCGCCACGACCATCCTGGGCTTCGACGTGAAGACGATACTCACCGCTCTCATCGCTGAAATAGGCCACGTCGGCGCCATCGGGCGACCAGACGGGCGTGCGCTCGTGGGCGCCGGGCGTTTCGGTCAACTGCCGCGCCGAACCCTTTTTCGCCGGCACCGTGAGCACGTCGCCACGCGCCGAGATCACCGCGCGGGCTCCCGACGGCGACAGACTGGTCCACGTGAGCCAGTCTTCGGCGGTCACCCAGCGTGAGCGCAGCTCGACGAGATCGGCGGCGATCCCGACCGGGACGCGAGACGTGCTCGACGAAGCGGAATCGTAGCGATGCAGCCAGCCGGCCTGCTCGTACAACACGGTGCCTCCGGCCGCCTGCAGATCGATGACCGGAAAGTCATCGTGGCGGGTGAGCTGATTCACCGAACCATCGCGACGATCGAAGGCGAAAAGATTGAACTCACCGTTGCGATCACTACGAAAGACGACCCGGTCGTTGTCGAGCCAACTCGGATCGGTATCGTTGGAGCGCCCGGCGGGTTGGGGCACCTCGACCACCGACCAGTCGTTCATATCGACCAGCCATAGTCGTGACACCGAGCCACCCCGATAGTTCTTCCATTGTCCGAATACGTCACGCCCAGGTACATAGACGAGGGTCGAGCCATCGGGCGACAGGCTCGCGCGACCGACGTTGGGTAGCGGCAATTGCTCCGGGAATCCGCCTTGCGGCGAGACTTTGAAGAGCTGCGCGAACCGGCCGGTGTGCGAATTGCGACTCGAGATGAAGAGCACATCACCATCCGGGGTGAATCCCTCGACCCGTTCACTGCTCGGATGCCAGGTCAAGCGAGTCGGCGCCCCACCGGCCACCGGGATCACATAGACATCGTCATTGCCGTCGTAAAGCGCGGTGAAGGCGATCAACGATCCATCCGGTGAGAAGTACGGACTGGACTCGCGACCGACGTGCGAGGTCAACCGCCGCGGCGAGCTCCCGTCGTGATTGGCGACCCACAGATCACCGGCATAGACGAACGCGATATGGCGGTCGCTCTGCGCCGGCTGATGAATCAGCCGAGTATCCGTGATGTCGATCGCGCCAGCCGCGGCGACCGAGAGCAAGGCAAGGAACAGGGTCAAAAGAAAACGCATGATGTCTCCAAAATCGTGGAATCAGGTCGAGGGAAAGCCATCCACCGACGAGCACAGCCCGCATGTCCACCAGCCCGCCGACCATGGCGTGTAGTGAGACATGCGGGATCGCGATAATCAGCGGTACGTTGACGACCTGGCCAGGTTCTCAAAAACCTCGGCTCTGGATCTCGATGACTCGAAGATCGAGCTCCTGATCGGCCCGGAGGCTGATGTTTTGCATCGCGCGCTCGCCCACGACCACACGATACACCCCCGGGACGACATGTGGCAGATGAAAGCCACCATCCGGCGCGGTGGTGGCCCGTGCCCAATGTCGATTGTCGGCGATCGCGTCGAGTCTCACCGGCACCCCGCCGCGCGGCTCGCCATCGATGAGCAGTCGACCGTGAACCGACGTCGACGGCAAACGCAGCTCGACGGTATCGGGAAGGTCGCCACGCCGTAGATCGGTCTGTCGAATCTCGACTTCGGCACCCGAAGACGCATCCCAGCGCACCAGATAGAGCGCCAACGCATCGCCGCTGCGACGCTCGAGATGGTAGCGACCGAGCTGCTGACGATGACGTTGCGCGCTGGTGCGATTGCGCGCCGACAGCCACCACTGTGCCGCCGGCGCCGGTCGAAACACGACGTCGAGATCTTCCACCGGATCGGCGAAGCTGACCTCGACCACCTCGTCGGGCATGATTTCGACTCGGCGTACCCGCGCGCGTGGACGCTCGACGACGATCGAACCGAGAAAGTCGACCCCGGCGTGCTCGACCTCGACCCACCCCGGCGCCAAGGGCGCGGACAAGGCGAAGCCGTCGCGGTCGGTCACGCGAACGTCGAGGAGCTGACCCTCGAAGTTGTGGATCCGTACCTTGCAGCCCTGACACGGCTCCTCGGAATCGTGGTCGGCGATCAACACCTCCACCTGTCCGGCGCGACGTAAGACGATCTCGATGTCTTCGACTCCCGCCAGCTCGGCGGCCGGAACCTCGTGGAGATGACGCGCGTAGCCGTTGGCACGGATCTCCAGCTCGACCGGTTCATCACGTGGCACCGAGAAGGTGAAGGCTCCCTCTCCGTCGCTACGCGCGCGAACCAATCCAGCCGGCGCGATGCTGGTGATCGTGGCGTCGACCACCGGGCCGCCCTCGCGATCGACGACCCGCCCCTTCCACTCGACACCGCTCGGTCGAATACGCAAGCTCTCCTCGCGTTGCTCGGCCGGTGCCAAATCGAGCTCGAGACGTTCGACCGCGAAACCCGGCGCCGCCGCCGTCAATAGCCAACGTCCCGAGTCGAGGGGGCCGAAGGTGAATTGGCGGTCGAAATTCGTCGCGGTCGCGATCGGCTCCCCGACCGGCGCGCCGTCTTCGTCGATGGCGTCGAGCGACAGGATGACCACGGGCAACGGCAACCCCTCGGGACCGCTCACCACACCACGCAACGTCGCATGCCGGGTCACCTGACAGGTCACCTCGACGGGAGCGAGCTCGAAGGTCTCGTGCCAGGTCGCCCGGCTCTCATAGATACAGCGGAGATCCACCGGCATATCGGCGCTCACACCGCTCAGAACGACCCGCCCAGTACGATCGGTGGTGGCTTCGAACACCAGCAGATCGTCGGCGGTCTCGCCTTGGCGCGCGCTCACTTTGACCCCGGGCACGGCGCGTCCGATCTCGTCGACAGCCAGCACCGAGACCGCCAGGGCGTCGGCAATCGTGATCGTCCCGAGCTGAAAGACGATCTGATCGTCTTCATCGGCGAACGCGGCGGTCCGCACCTCGACGGCGGTGGGGAGATCGAAGGGCTCGTCGTGATGGAGACGACCGCTCGGCAGGAGAGTCTCCAATCGATAGCGCCCGGTGGCGAGTGGTGGCAGCAGAAAGACGCCATCTTCGTCGGTACGAACGTCGCGGATCAACGCGCCGTCGGCGACATCGAGAGGCATCACGAACGGTCGGGAGGCGTCGACATCGAGTGGCACCACCGAGACCCGTGCCCCCTCCACCGGAAACTCATCGAACACATAGCGTCCGGTCACCGCCGTGCCGACCGACGGCGTCAGCTCGACCATCTCACCGGCCTCCAACCACACCCGGTCGCAGCCGACACCTGTCTCGCTACCGATACAGGCGACCGCCGCGCCGTGCGCGAAACCGAGGATCGGCATCACCGGGGACACGCCACGATCGTGTAGCAACAGAGGCTCTTCGTTACCGACGAGCGGCGTTAGCTCGACCCAGGGTCGAGGCTCGATGGTCGCGACTTGGAGAACAGGCAGACTTTCGAGCGCTTGCCACCACCAAACGAGAGGAACATCGATCTCGGCGGGACTTTGCGCGCTTAGGGGCATAGTGAGCGCGGTGAGCGCGACCCACCACACCAAGAAAACACCAGCGTGACACGGCACGTTGCGGCCAACCCGGGCTCGGCGAGAAAGGAAAGACATCTCGTCCATTGTACGGCTCTCACCGCGCGCGCGCCCATGGGATACCGGAGACCGTCAGTACAGGTCGAAGACCAGGATCCTCGCGTCGAGCGGACCGTTCTTGACCGATAGCTTGCGGCTCGGGCGCAGACCGATCCATTTGCCGCGCCCCGCATCACCGGCGAGAACCACCGCGCGCCAGCCGGAGAAACGCTGTTTGAGCACATCGCCGAGACGTCGCCACTGCTCGCGTTCCGAGTCGAGCCGCGTGCCGTACGCCGGATTGACCAGCAACAAACCACGCGGGGCGGGGGCTTCGACCGTGAATGCGTTGCCCCGCCGGACACGCGCATGGTCGGCGAGACCCGCGCGTTCCAGATTGGTCCGCGCCGCCGCCACGGCCCCGGGGTCGTGATCGATACCGTAGAGCGTCACCTCGGGATCCGATACCGGTAGCGCCTCCTCGCGAACTCGCGTGAAGGTCGCCGGCTGGAAACCGGGAAGTCGTTCGAAACCCCAACTCGACCGCATGCATCCCGGTGCCCGTCCGAGCGCCAACCAGGCCGCCTCGACGAGCAGAGTCGCCGAGCCGCACATCGGGTCGAGCACCGGCCCGACTCCGTCCCAGCCGGCGGCGAGCACACATGCCGCCCCGAGATGCTCACGCACCGGCGCCGCCACCGTGACGTCGCGATAGCCACGCCGATCGAGCGGCACGCCCGACGTATCGAGAAAGAGACTCGCCCGATCGTCGGCGAGCCAGACGCGCAACGGGAGATCCGGGCTGTCGCGATCGATCGACGACCGTCGTCCGAAGCGCTGCCGTTGACCGTCGACCAGGCCGTCTTTCACCTTGAGGGCGATCCAACGCGTGTCGGTGATCCGAGAACGGCTGCTCGTGGCCCGTATGGAAAGGGTGCGATCCGGTGCGAAGAGGGTCGCGGCGTCGACACCACCCCACTCGCTCTTGCCACGCACCAAGGCGTGCGCGCCGGCCGCCAGGGCATCGTCGTTCACCGCCTGCCATCGCCCGAGACCGAGCAAGACACGGTTCGCGGTACGAAGACGCCAGTTGGCGCGGTAGACATCGCGCCACGAGCCGCGAAACGCGACCGCCCCCGGTTGCTCCGCGACCGCGGCCATATCGAGCGCGCGCAGCTCGTCGGCGAGCAGAGGCTCGAGCCCGCGGCCACACGTGGCAATCAGACTGAGGTCCCGCGATGACTGGCTCACGTCGGCGCGCGCCCGATTCTGCCGTCGGGATAGGCGATCAGCTCATGCCGATCGAGCGCGTCTTCGATCGCTTGTCCGAGCCCCTTGTGCACGATGGTCTCGACGGCATCGGGGTCAGCCTCGAGCCCGAGCTGACGTTCGGCCCACTGCGCCGCCTCGACCAGCGCCTCGTCACGGGGTACCGGGCCGTTGGCGAGAGATTCGGTGACGCAAAGCCACCACTCCTCGGGCGTGTAGGCCGTCGGATCGGGCAGCACCGCGCGGATCTCGCCGGGGCGGGGCCAGTCGAAATAGCCCTGACGAATACCGCTATTCATCGCTTGTTTGATCGCCGTGGCCAGCCGTCCATCGCGGCGCAGCCGGACAAAATCGGCGAGACCGGCGGAACGCAACGCCTCGGCCGCCATGTTCAACGCATCGTCACGACTCTGCGAACCGAGACCGAAGAGCATGTCCCAAAGCTCGGCGAGCTGATCTTCGTCGTCGAGATCGAGAAAGGCATGGTGGGCCGGGGTCGGCAGATCGAGCGGTGGCTCCGGATGCACCGGGGCACGCGGATCAACGGCTGGCGAGCTTCCCTCCGACCATGGCTCGGGCTCCGATCCAGGGTCCAGCCGTGGAGTTTCCGTCGCTTGCGGCATGCCGCTCGTCTCGACCATCGTGACGGCGGAGGGATCGTCCACCACCTCTTCGGCCTGGTCGCTCGAAGCACCGGTCGAGGACGCGGCGGGTGGCGTGTCGAGCTCGACTTCGATCTCGGCGAGCGGTGGCACGGTGATCGCCCAATCGTCCGGTACCGGATCGTCGAGCGGCCCGGCCGGATTGGCTCGATCGAGATCGTAGTGCTCGGCGCGCAGCACCGACAGCGGCACGGCCCAGCCGCGACGGGTGGTTCCCCGTTCGTCCCACCAATCGATGATCTCGTCGAATGCGTCGTCATCGACCGGGAACGGCTGATCGTAAAACCAGACCACGTCCGTGCCCCGTCTATTTCGCTCGAAAAACAGGATACTGGCACGAAGCTCGGGATCGGCCGTGAAGACCCCCGCCGGCAGCCGGACGATGGTGTGCAGGTTGCAATCGGTGAGCAAACGTCGACGCGTGCGGGGCGCCATACCGCGCCGACCGAGCGCGCTCGTCGGCACCAAGATCGCGCCACGGCCGCCATCGATGAGCCGATTGAGCGAAGCCCAAACGATCGCGCTGCCACGGTCTTCGGGAGCCTCGCCGTCGGGACGCGGTGGCGCGCTGGTCGTGCGTTCGCCGGCGAAGAGCGTCTGCGTCAAGAGCAGGTCACTCGGGCGCTCGCTGGCCGCCAGCTTCGACGACCCGGAAAGGAGATCGAAACGCCTGATCTGTGACGGTACGTGAATGCCGTGCAGCATGATGTCGACGGTGGCCAAACAATGCGCCAACGGGTCTTTTTCCATGGCGCGGATCGAGCGTTGCAGCACGACGTCGTCGAGCGCCGTCCGCACGTCGTGCTCGCGCAGCCAGGCGATCGCCGTGGTGACCAAACGACCCGAGCCACATACGGGATCGAGGATCTTGTCACCGAGACGCGGGTCGATCCGTTCGACGATGAAATCCGCGATCGTACGAGGCAACAACGATCGTGCTTCGCGCGGATCGATCGCCAAGCCGTCGATCGCCTGCTCCCACGCCGTGGCGAAGCGACGACGCGCCTCGGCATCGTGAAGATCGAGCGCGTCGATTCGCCTGATCACGCGGCGGAGAATGGCTCCGTCACGGACCACATTGGCGGCGCCATCGAAAATCGACCGCACCACCGGTACACGTCGATCTCCTCCTGGAATGAACTCGAGATCAGCGAGCGACGGAATCAGCTCGCGGTCGACGAAACGCAGCAAATCTTCGTCGTCGACATCGTCTCGCCGGGCCCATACACACCAACGCAGCGCATCGGGCAAAGGCGACTGATAATCATCTCCCTCGTCACGCTCTCGCTCGTCGAAGAGCTTGAGGAAGAACATCCAACCGAGCTGAGCGAGCATCATCGCCTCGTCCTGAATAGCGGGATCGCTCAGCAACTCACGACGGATCGCGGCCAATGCCGCTTGATCTGACATAGAAAAGGTTTCCTCCAGAGTCAACGCTCAAGCGGTCGATCACCCGTCGCGTCGTCCGCAAACGTGAAAAAACGACCGGGTTTGCATAACGAGCTCGTATCGACAGTGAGCGATCATCGATCACACATGTCTACGGGCATGTGTCGCAAATCCACTCAGTGTCACTAGAACGGCGATCTTTCTACTGTCTCGTCGACGTAACGCTCTTCGAATTCACAAGGCGGATGCGTATCCGATGGAACACGTCCGGCAGCGATTCGATCAAAACGTTGGTCAGCTCAGAGATTTATCGACGGGATGGATGGAACGCTACACGAAAGGTCACATGCGTAAACGATCTATCACCCCGAGCGGCAAGGAGTATAGCGGTATCGCTTGAGAAGGGAAACCGCAAATTACTCCGTGCCCGAAGCGGTCAGAGCGTCACGGACCCCGTTGGCGAGCTCGGGCATCAGCTCGGACGGGATGCCGGTGTGGCTGACCCGTTCGACGACCCGGCCATCCTCGGTCGCCTGCAAAACGAGATCGACTCTGACGCGCTCCGAGCCGGTATCACCGCCGACCAGATAGGAGCCGATGAGGAGATAGTCGACCCCTAGACGTTCACCGACGCAACGCGCCGTGCTCTCGCCCATCGGTGGTGCCGTCACGTCGATGCGACATGCCTCGATCGTGTCGTCGGCCAACACGGGATCGACATCGACTTCGGCCAGGGTGTCCTGGAGAAACGTGTCCAGCATCTGGCCGACCACCAAGTTGCCGGTCTCCCCTGGCCGGTTGTCGGTCAACGAAAAGACACCGACGCGCGACTGTGAGCTCGCACCTTGCTGAGTCCAGAACATGGCGGCCACGAACACCACCACCAACGCCAAGCCAGCACCGAGCAGTGCCCACTTGTGAGTCGGCTGCTTGGCGGGAGGCGGTTCGGGCGGCGTGCGATCTTCCTCTGGCCAGCTGGTCGATGGCAGCACCGCCGACCCGGCCAGCTGGCTCAGCTCGGCCACCAGATGCTGAGCGCTTTCCCATCGATCGGTCGGATTCTTGGCCAAACAACGCATCACCGTGTCACCCAGCTCGGGTGGATGCTCGGTACGGGCCAAGGCGAGTGAAGGTGGCTCTTCTTGCACCACCGACATGATCGTGTTGACGAACGAATCACGCTCGAAAGGATGGGTACCGGTCAACAGCTCGTAGAGGACGCAGCCGAGCGAGAAGAGATCGCTCCGAGCGTCGATCTTGCCCCCGTTGAGCTGCTCGGGGGCCATGTAGGCGAGCGTACCGACGACTTGACCGGCCGCCGTCTGCGTCGGCAGATCGCTGTCGGTCGTCGACCGGTTGAGCGTCGGTTCGAGCCGCGCAACGCCGAAATCGAGAATCTTGACCTGGCCGTCGCGAGTCAAAAAAACGTTGCTCGGCTTGACGTCTCGATGAATGATGCCGCTGTCATGCGCCGCGGAAAGCCCCGCCGCGACGGCGATCCCGATCTCGACGACCTCGCGCCAATCAGGCACCGGCCCCTCGGTGAGCCGGGTGGCGAGACTCTCACCTTCGAGCAGCTCGATCACCGAATACGGCACACCATCGGGTGTCGTGCCGATGTCATAGAGCGTGACGATGTTGGGATGGTTGAGCGAACCGACGGCGAGCGCTTCCCGTTCGAATCGCGCTTGCGCTTTGCGTTCGGTGGCCAAGCTCTCGGGCAGGACCTTGATCGCGACCGGCCGCCCGAGTCGGATGTCACGGGCGCGATAGACCTCGCCCATGCCACCGGCACCGATCGAGGCGACGATTTCGTACGGACCGAGACGGGTTCCCATTTTTGTCGTCATAGCGCATCCACAGCCATGCTCTCGCCCCGATTCGGCGCACATTCCCGTCGTGGAAATGGGGTCGCGGATCTGTGTGGCGGACCGACCGTCTTGCAAACCTAGTCCAATCCGCGCCGCCGATCAACGCCGCTCGGCCGTGGGTCACCAATTTGTCGTCAACCGGGCGGTTTGGGATAGCATGGCGCATTACTTCTCGTGTTCCGGGTCAGGAGTTCCGATGGTTTGCATTCTTGCTGCTACCGATTTGACGGAAGATGCCGCCGACGCGGTGCGCCGCGCGGCCATGTTGGTGGAAGAGCTCGCTGGTGAGCTGCACGTCCTACACGTGCAAGAGGCGCCGCCACCACGTTTGTTGGCGTCCCTGCGCGCCGCGTTCGAACGGGTCGAGCACGAAGGCGTCGAGCACGCCGCGGCGGTGGCTCGCGCCGCCGGTGTCGAGCCTCATGTAATCGAGCGTCCGGGTAGCGTGCATCGCGAAATCCTGACCCACGCGAACACGGTCGCGGCCGAGCTCGTGGTGGTCGGCAGCACGCGACTGAACTCCCTGACCGAGAGGGTGATCGGCAGCGTGGTGTCGCGGCTGCTGCAACACGGGCATCACCCGGTATTGGTCACCAAGCTCGAGCCCGAACGGCGCTATCGACGCGTCCTGATCATGATCGACGGCTCGCCCGCTTCGGGAGCCGCGCTCGAAGCGGCGTTGCGGCTCACCGGTGACGGGTGCGAGGTGAACATCCTCCACGCCTATCGCGCGCCGTTCGCCGGCCTGCTCCACGGCGAGGCCCAACAAGAGATCGATCTCTATCTCGAGCAGGAGCGTGAAAACGCCCGGACGAAAGTCGAGACCTTTCTCGACGCCCAGGGCCGACGACCGGACGACTACCGCATTCACCTGGTGCGGACGCAATCGATCGCCGCCGCGGGCCTGGCCTTCATCCACGATCGCGAGGTCGACCTGGTCGCCACCGGCACCCGTGGCAACAACCGGCTGTTGCGGTCGCTCTTCGGCAGCGTGTCCAAGAATCTCCTCTACCACGCGCCATGCGACGTCTTGGTGGCACCCCCCGGGGCCGCCGCATCGGCGCCCGACCGCGACAGCGATCCAACATGAGCCCAACGGATACCGACGACTTCAAAGCGCGCTTCGCACAGGTCCAGGCGCGGCTCGCTCCCCTCTTCGAAAGGGTCTTTCCCGATCCGCAAGAACCCCGATCCGTAGTCGTCGTTCCGTCGCTGAGCTTCGACCCGCAGGAGCTCGCCAAGATCGACGGCGTCGAGCATTACGAAGAACGGCTGCTGTGCATGCTGATGCTGTTACGGATGCCACGCACGCACCTGGTCTACGTCACCAGTCAGCCGATCGACCCCAGCACGATCGACTACTTCCTGCATTTGCTTCCCGGGATCCCGTCTCGGCACGCGCGCAGCCGTCTGACCCTCTTCTCGACGCTCGACAGCTCGGCGGTACCGCTCACCCGCAAGCTGCTCGACCGCCCACAGCTGGTCGAACGGATCCGCCAGGCCCTGCCGCATCCCGATCGCGGCCACATCACCTGCTTCAATGCCACCGCGCTCGAGCGCGAGCTCGCTGTGCGTCTCGACATGCCGCTCTACGCCGCCGATCCCGAGCTGGTCGACTTCGGCTTCAAGAGCGGTGGCCGCAAGGTCTTTCGCGCCGCGGGCGTACCGCTACCCGACGGTTACGAAGACCTGCGTGACGTCCAGGACATCGTCACGGCGCTCACCGAGCTCAAACGCCGTCACCCCGATCTACGCCGCGCGGTGGTCAAGCTCGACGACGGTTTCTCGGGGGAAGGCAACGCGCTGTTCAAGTTCGAGGGGGCACCGACCGGCGGTGCTCTGGAAGGCTGGGTCCGGGACGAGCTGCCGCAACGCATCCGTTTCGAAGCCAAAGGCGAGACGTGGGAGCGGTACGCGGCGAAATACGCCGAGATGCAGGGCATCGTCGAGTGTTTCGTCGAGGGCAAGCCGAAGCTCTCACCGTCGGTGCAATGTCGGATCGATCCCCTGGGACGCCCGGAGATCATTTCGACCCACGACCAGGTGCTCGGCGGACCGTCGGGGCAAGTCTTCCTCGGCTGCACCTTTCCCGCCGACGAGGCGTACCGAATCGAGATTCAAAAGCTCGGCGAGGCGGTGGCACGCGAGCTTTCGACCCGTGGCGTCATCGGGCGCTTCGGTGTCGACTTCATTTCCTGCCAAGACGCCGACAGCGCGTGGCACCATCACGCGATCGAAATCAATCTGCGCAAGGGTGGCACGACTCACCCGTACATGATGCTGCAGTACCTCACGGACGGCGACTTCGATCCCAGCACCGGGCTCTACCGTGCACCGTCCGGCCAACCGCGCTTCTACTATGCTTCCGACAACCTGATCAGCGAGGACTACCGCGGTCTCGCTCCGGAAGACCTGATCGACATCTCGGTGTGTCGTGATCTTCATTTTCACGGCGCCACGCAAGAGGGTGTCGTCTTCCACCTGGTGGGCGCGCTCTCCGAATTCGGCAAATTGGGCGCGGTGTGTATCGGCCCGAGCCCCGAACGCGCGCGCGCGCTCTTCACCGAAACCGTCGACGTGCTCGATCAAGAGGCTCGCGCTCGCCACACCTGGTGAGCTCACGCTATGATGCCGCTTCTATCCCGTTACGAGAATCATCCTGGG
>JBCDBH010000036.1:0-26568 GCA_039184055.1 Acidobacteriota bacterium | reverse complement strand
GTGAGACGGCGTGGAAGTCGCGCCCGCCGGGCCGCGGCAACCTGGTGCTGGTCGATGGTCACCTGGTGATCTTGATCCGTTCCGGCGAGATCGTGATTGCCGAGGCGACGCCGGAAGAATACCGAGAGGTGTCACGGATCCAGGCTCTGGAGCGCGGCTACTTCACGCGACCGAGCTTTGCCAATGGCAAGGTGTACGTGCGCAATCTGGTCGACATCGCAGCGATCGGCGTCACGAATGCGAGCTTAGCGGGTTCGACGGTTGCTCAGCCCGGAGCAGGCCGGGAGCTACGTGGTGATTTTGGCGCCTTTGTCGAACGGCTCGAGACGGCCGAGAACAAGAGCGAGATGATCGAGAGCTTCCTGGCCGAGCATCCGGCCCTGCCGATTCTCGAAGGCAATCTCGTGCACTTCGTCTACCACGGCGAGGTCGACGACCTAGCCGTCTCAGGCAACTTCATCCGTGATGGCAGTGAGCACGCCATGCACCGTGCAGAAGGCACGGACTTCTACTTTCGGAGTTATGAGCTTCCCGAGAAAGCCATCTTCACCTATCGATTCTCGGTCTTCGACGAGTCGATCACCGATCCGGCCAATCCGCGTACGACCGGCGCCGAAGACGACCAGCGCTCGGTGCTGACGACCACCGGCTGGCAGGCTCCGTCCCACTTGCGCGAACCCGAAGGCGAGCGTGGCCGTATCGAGACGCTGTCGTGGAAAAGCGAGCAGCTCGAAAACGCGCGCGACGTCCAGGTTTACCTGCCGGCTGGCTACGACGAGGGCAACCGCCGCTACCCGTTGCTGGTCGTCAACGACGGCACCGAGGCCCTCTCGAATGGGCAAATCGACAAGAGCCTCGACAACCTGATCGGGGAGACCGTCGCGCCGGTCATCGTCGCCTTTGTGCCGAGCGCCATCTGGCGTGAGCTCGGTGGCACGATGACCGCCGAATACGCCCGAGCGCAAGCCGAAGAGCTCATCCCACTCCTCGACAACACCTTCCGCACTGACGCCCGTCGTGAATCCCGCGCGGTCTTGGGCCAGGCCGGCGCCGGCTTCTCGGCCCTCTACGCCGCCCTCCATTACCCGGAGGTCTTCTCTCAGGCGGCCGCCCAGTCCTACGAACACGGCGATCTCGAAGAAGATCTGATGACCGCCGCCTCGGGCGACCAACACGACCTCGAGCTCGTCCTCCACTGGAGCTCCTACGATCGCCTCATTCCGTATTGGGACTTCGACGCCCGCCGAGACGCCCAAAACGTCGTCGCCGCGCTCGAAAACAACGGCTACAGCCCGACGATCATCGAAAGCAACGACGGTGCTGGCTGGGGTATGTGGCAGGGGCGGATGGCCGAGGTTTTGGAGGCGCTGTTTCCGGTCGAGTAGCGCGATGTAGTCGACTGGCAGACCAACACCTTTCCCGAGCATAGATTTCTAATCCACTACTAGAGGTAGTCGGATAAGCAGCCCTGTCGCGTTTAACATGACACATATGTGAACCGGAACGTCGGCACGATGACTCCGTGATCAAGAGAAGTTACGCTAAAAATAGCGTAGCATCGCGCGGCAAAGCAACGCTCATAAACTCAAGCCGGAAAATGATTGAATACCAAATTATGTGGCAGTCAAAATTGTCGCAATTGAGGGGACTCTAAGGTTGGACTTCATAAGACGCGCAATACTCGCTGCGGTAGCCTTCCTGTCAGGCGGCCGCGATTCGGTTAGCGACACAACAAACGGAAACCCCTCTGAGTACGCCGTGGAAGACACTTTTGATCATCCGAAGCTGGGTGAGCTTTACCCTGAAGACGTGGACTGGCAAACCGACGAGGTCCTGGTCCCGTTCTACAAGACAGCGATCTCCGTATGCCTGGCTGGGGGCTCCGATTCTGGACCATCGATCGCAGCCTTATCTGGATACGACTGGATCGAATCGCACTGGGCTGAAGTGCTCAAACTGATCCAAAATCAAGCCTTCGAATTCTATAGACCTTATGCGGATGCTGTCGCTGGCGTTCCGGTCTTCGACTCTCCAGAGCGCCTGTGGGGAACGGAGACGCTTCTGGACATCCGAGTCTTCGCGCAAGACGACTTCACCGTGACTATGCGGTTTGCATGGCAAGAACGAGGGGATCCGCATCAGGTAGCGTTTTACGTGGAAGAGGGACGTTGCGATACACACTCGGTCGACGGCTGATATCTAACAAGTGGATGCAGCAATACCGGTGCGAGTCGACCGCTGCGCCCCGTGAGCCTCGATCCGTCTACGCGAGCATGGTGGTGAGGGCTTTACATGCCGCGCTGTCGGCATCGGCCCATTGGGCCGCTGAGGTGTAGTGGTTCAGACCGGGCTGTTCGACCAACTCGCTGCGCAGCCCGGCGGCTTGCCATGCTTCGTACTGGGCTCGCGACTGACGAACGAATTCGTCCGATTCCGCGGTTCCGACCATGATGGTGAAGGGTGGCGACACCCGTGGTACCTGGAACAGAGGGCTCTGCTGCTGGATCAGCTCGTCGTCCAGGCGGAGCTTGGGTTGCAGGAAGCTGTGGCGAAGGGGGCGGAGGTCGTAGATGCCGCTGTTTCCGATGCCACCGCGCAGCGACGATCCGTGGCTGCCCAGCAGGAGAGCCACTTGCTGAGCGCCAGCCGAGTGGCCGGCGATAACCACCCGATCGGGGTCGAAGCCTAGCTCACGGGCGTTGTCTCGAATCCAGACGAGTGCGTCGCCGTTCTGCCGAGTGATCACATCCATCGCGACCTCGGGGCAGAGGCTGTAGTTGGTTACCACGACGCTCACACCGAGGGCTCGTGGTCCCAAGGCCACGTAGCCATGCTCGCGGGCGCTTGAGGCTCGCCAATACCCGCCATGAACGAACATCAGCACCGGAGCTCCGGCGCCCGCGGGGTAGATGTCCAGGTAGGTATCGGAACCCGATCCGTAGGGGATTCCTAGCCGGGCACCGGGCAGGCGCCATACTTCCTCGTTTTTGGCTCGAAAGAAGGCGCGAAACGGCTCGGGATCCTCGACCGAGCATCGGATGTCGTACTGGGCGTCGATCTGTTCTTGGCTTTCGAACTCTCGGTACAGCATGGGGATGTCTAACCTACTGGATATCCGGCGGGTCAAAGTCCGTGTTGAAACAACATGTCCGTTTCAGCCTTGCCGGTGGCGACCGCGAATCCAACCGAGCCAATCATGCCGATAGCCAGGGGTACCGTTAGCGAAGCCAGGATCTCGCTCATGGTGAAACCTCTCCAAAGGGAAATCGACACCGCAAAACCGATCGCGGCGGCAAGGGAATGACTTGTCACCTGCAAAAGCGCGACCTTGCGGACACGCGACAAGAGCCGCGTGTCGTGAGGGTCGTGAACCGCGACGATCGACGGGATGAGCAACGAGGCAAACGGTAGCCAGAACACCACGACCACGCCCAACACAAGACAACCCAGACTCTTCAGCAAGATCAGCGAAGACAATACAACGATGCACGTTGTCGCATCCTGCCGTTCAACCGCCGGCTGGATCAACGTCAGTGGCCAGAAGCGGTCGAGCGCTTCCATCTTTCGTTTGTGGGCAGTCTCGCCCAGCCATAAAAGAAGGCGATTCGCTTGGATCGATGACCCGATCCACAGCATCGCCATGCTGGCTAATTGCGTGAGGAACCAAACGACTATGAGGTTTTTTAGCATGTGACTCGACAGGGGCTGGAGTGTTGCAACCCTTGTACTTTTGTTACGAGCCGAGCCGGTTTGGGTTATGGGTTTCGATCTGGTTGCTCAGGGCATGACAACGACGCGGTCACAGCCGTCAGTACTGAGAGCCTCGATGTGGACAAACAGGATTACGGTTCTCCATGCCACGGTTCGGCACGGGTGGACACGCTCTTCATCCCTGGCTTGAAGATGAGGGTGTAGATGCGGGCGCGGATCGGTAGCCGACCGTCTTCGACCAGCGATACAAGGGCGGAGAGGGCGAGAGGATGGGCACGCCGGAAACGGCGATAGGTCTTTGTCTCACCCGCGAATTGGTCGTGAGTCAGGGTGATCCGGCTACCGCTGGCGATCGCCTCGATCTCGATCGTGATGCGGCTCGGCGCGTCTTCGAGGTCGGCGGCGCGGAAGGTCTGTTGAAAGCGCTTGGGCGGTTCGAGCATCAGGACCTCGCCCTCGGCGAGTAGCCGTTCGAGGTCGTCGGTGACGAAGCGCCATTGCCCGCCCGGCCGCATCTCGGCCTGCAAGACGGCATCGAAGTAGTGAGGGTTGGGCACGTCGGTGCGGGTAAACGTCTGCCATACGGTCTCGGGAGACGCGGCGACGTCGAACACGCATTGCAGAAGGCTCGAGCCGTGAGGGTCCGGAAGCTCTTCGCAACGGACTTGGGAACCGCTGAACAGCCACGTGGCTCCCAGCGGCAGCGCTAGTGCGACTCCGAGACCAGTGAGCAAGAGACGTCGTTTCCAAGCCACACTTTCACTCTACCGTCGATCGAGCGACCTGACAGAATCGACCATACATGCCCTTCGACATCCTCGTCGTTCTCACTGTCCTCGTCGCCGCGGTGGTGCTTTTCGTCACGGAGAAGCTCCGTCCAGATTTGGTGGCGCTGCTCGTGTTGCTGACGCTCACGGTGACGGGTGTGGTGGGGCATGAGGTGGCGTTTCTTGGGCTGAGCAATCATGCGGTGGTGACGGTGGCGTCGGTGTTGGTATTGAGCGGGGGGTTGCAGCGGACGGGTGTGGCGAATCTGGTGGGGCGTCATGTGCTGCGGCTCGCGGGTGGTGGGGAGCTGCGGCTGCTGATGGTGATGATGGTCACGATCGGTTTGCTGTCGGGAATCATGAACAACATCGGGGCGACGGCACTGCTTCTGCCAGCGGTGTTGGATATTGCTCGCCGGCTCGATCGTCCGCCGTCGAAGTTATTGATGCCGTTGGCGTTTGGTTCGTTGCTTGGCGGGATGACGACGCTCATCGGTACGAGTCCGAACATCCTCATCGCGAGCTTTCTTCGCGACCGAGGCCTGACGCCTTTTTCGATGTTCGATTTCGCGCCGGTGGGGCTGACGATCCTGGCCGTGGGCATTGTGTATATGGTGCTCTGGGGGCGGCTTTTGCTGCCGGATCGTGAAACGGATCGCGAGTCTCCAGGTCGTTCGGATCGAGATTTCGAGAAGGCCTATGAGCTGGAGAAGGTGCTTTTCTCGCTCACGTTGCCGGCACACTCGGCGCTGGCCGGGCGGCCGCTGGCCGAGAGTCGTTTGGGGCAGGCGCTCGAGCTGAATGTGCTGGCGATTCTGCGCAACGGTGAGCGGATGCTGGCTCCGGGGCCGGAGACGCTGCTCGCTGCTGGCGATGTGTTGGTGGCAGAGGGTGACGGGGTTCGGCTGAAGCAGCTTCGCGGTTGGCAGCACCTCGAGGTGGTGGATGGGGTCGAGGAGGACGGTCGCAAGACGGCGGCGGAGGCCACGCGTATCAATCTGGCGTTGGCCGAGGCGGAGCTCGATGCGGATTCGGAGCTTGTCGGTCGTTCGCTGCGGGATCTCGACTTTCGCAACCAATTCGGCTTGCATGTTCTAGCTCTCGACCGGGCCGGCACGGTCCGCTTGACCCGTCTCAAGGATCTCCAGCTCGAGGCGGGCGATGTCCTACTGATTTCCGGTCCGCGCGAGGCGCACGGCCGCTTGAAGTCAGACGTGCGTCTCGCCACCTATCGCTATCTCGAGCCCGAGGAGCTCGAGAGTCGTTACAGCATCGAGCGTCGGTTGATGTGCGTCGAGGTGCCCGAGACCTCGCTGTTGGCCGGTGAGACGCTCGCCAAGAATCGTCTCGGTGGCGCCTTTGGCCTGACGGTGGTGGGGATTCAGCGGAGAGGCGAGACCCTGGTGCTTCCCAAACCCGACCAGGTGCTCGAAGCCGGTGACCGGCTGTTGATCCGTGGTCGTCGTGCCGATCTGGACGTCCTGGGAGCGCTCCAAGAGCTCACCATCGACGAGCACTCACGCGCCGATTTCGAGGAGCTCCACTCGGAGCGAGTGGGCGTCACCGAAGTCACCCTTTCGCCACGTGGCACGCTCAGCGGTCGCACCCTGCGCGATCTGCAATTTCGCGATCGGTTCGGCGTGTCGGTACTGGCGATCTGGCGCCGAGGCCAGGCGTTCCGGTCGCGACTGGCTTCCGAGAAGCTCCTCCCCGGGGACGCCTTTCTGGTCTACGGCGACCGGGGCAAGCTCGCGTTGCTAGCCAGGAATCCCGAGTTCGTCGTGCTGAGCGGCGACATACGCGAGACGCTCAAAGAGCACAAGGCGCCGGTGAGTGCGGCTATCATGATCTCCGTGCTGGCGGTGGTGGCCGCGGGCCTGCTCCCCATCTACATCGCGGCGCCGATCGGAGCGGCGTTGATGGTGATCTCCGGCTGTCTTTCCATGGAAGACGCCTATCGCTTCATCGAATGGAAGGTGCTGTTGCTGATCGCTGGCATGCTCAGCCTCGGGCTCGCCATGCAGGAATCCGGCGCTGCCGACCTCATCGCTCGCAATGTCTTGGGCTCGGCGGCCGCCTACGGCACCACCGCCCTCGTCGCCGCGCTCTTCGGAATCACCGTCCTCGCCGCCCAGGTCATGCCCACCGCCGCCGTGGCCGTGCTCATGTCTCCCGTCGCCCTATCCAGCGCCACCGAATTGGGCCTCTCGCCCTACGCCATGCTCATGATCGTGGCCGTCGCCAGCTCCTGCGCCTTCATGAGCCCGGTGGGTCATCCGGTGAACATGCTGGTGATGGGCGTCGGCGGCTATCGCTTCACCGACTACGCCAAAGTCGGTCTGCCCTTGACCTTGCTGATTCTGCTGATCGTGCTCTTTGTCATGCCGGTGTTCTGGCCGCTTCAGTAAGGGGCGACCGGTCGAAGTGGCTGGTATGATTTCCAAATGAAGTTGATCACCGCTGAAGTCATCGACGGAAAAATCACGGTCCCCGCAGACGTCACAGAGGGCTCGCGAGTCGCAATCCTCGCGACAGACGATGACGGGCCGGTAGTGCTTTCGGCCCGTGAGGAAGAGGAGCTCAGCGAAGCCAAGGCTCAGATCGATTCAGGACAGTTTGTCGATGGTCGGGTACTCCTCGAGGAGATCAAGGCCAAGAGTCGCGCGTGACGCTCGAGATTCGAGTTGCTCCTCGGGCCGCAGAGCAGATTCGCGAAGTATCCGATTGGTGGCTGGACAATCGGCCGAAGGCACCTCTTGCTCTCGAAGAAGACTTGGAGAGAGGTTTCGCACTGATTTCTTCGCTGCCAGGTGCGGGGCAGAGAGTGCGTCACACGAGGATCTCCGGATTGCGGCGTGTGTTGCTCGGGCGCGTTCACTATTACTTGTACTACACGCTGGATTCCGACCAAGGATCGGTTGAGGTTCTAGCTCTTTGGCACGCCAGGCGAGACGGGTATCCGCCGCTCGATTAGCTCAAGGCACGACAACGACACGATCACGACCATCTGTACCGACGCTCGTCACCCATCTCCGCCCATCTCCCGTCTCCACCCGAAGCTCCCACGTTCCCGCCGGCACGCCCGTAACCACTCCCACGCCAGCCACAACGGGCCAGGTCTGACGAACGCTACGTTCGCCGAGGTCGAGGGCTTCGTGTGATGTTCCGGAAGCTGACACGAGGGTGAGGGTGCCGACCTGGTTGGATTCGACGAGGTCGGGAATCTGGACGGTGAGCCTTCCGGCGACGGGCAGGATGACTTGTGTGTCGCTGGCTGGGATGTCGACGCTTTGTTTGACGAGCGCGCCACCGGGTGCTGAGGCGAGCAGGATCCAGGTGCCGGGTGGGGCGGTGGTGAGGTGGACGTTGCCGTCACCGTCGATTCGTCGGCGTTCGGCGAGGATGATGTTACCGCTCGGGTCGGTGAGGAGGAGATCGAGGCTCGGCGGGATGGCGCCGGAGCTGAGCTGGACGTCGAGAGTGAGGCCTCGGGTGGGTTCGAGGATGAGCTCGAGGTCGTCGACGGGGACGCCGGAACGTACGTCGATCTGCTGTTGGGCCGGGGTCCAGCCGTCTTTGCGTACGCTGATGCGGTAGCGACCGGGTGGGGTGCGACGCAGCAGGAAGCGGCCGTCGGGGTCGCTGGCGTGGCTGATCATGCCGGGTGTGTCGAGTCGCTCGGCGAGGATGAGGGCGTTGTCGATGGGCTCGCCGGTGTCTTGGGCGATGACGCGACCACGAATGGAGATGGGTTCGAGGTCGATTTGGATGTGGCGGTTGCCACGCACGTCGACGCGGTCGTTGTGGTTGACCTCTTCGCGCGTGTGGCTGACGCCGAGTCGGTAGGCGGAGGGTTCGAGATCGGCGAAGCGAAAGTCGCCTCGGTGGTCGGTGGAGGTGAAACGTTCGATGGCGACGCTTTCGCCACGGATGGAGACCATGGCGCCCTGGAGAGGCTGGCCGTCGAGACGGACGGTGCCGGTGAGCTCGATGCCACGGCCGAACGCTAGATCGCGTTCGATGAGACGGGAGTCGGGGGTGGCGACGAGACGAGTCTGGGCTTGACGACGACGACCGGTGGTGCGACCGATGATCTGCCAGGCGCCGGGTTCGAGATCCTGCACGCGGTAGGTGCCTTCGTAGTCGACACGGCCTCGACGCACGACGCCACGTTCGCCGTGAGCTTCGACCCGCACGGTGGCGAGCTCTTCGAAGTCGAGACCACGCAGGGTGCCGGTGACGGTGGTGCCGGGGCGCAGCACGAGGACGAGGTTTTCGACCGGCAGATCGACGACGCTTACCAGCTCGGGGTGCACGGTGCGCGCATGGCCCGGGTGGTGGGCACGCATTTCGTAGCGGCCGATGGGGACGGGCTCGATACGGAATGCGCCATCGGCGTCGCTGGTGGAGCGGTGGCTCCAGGGCTCTTCGCCGGAACGCAGCTCGATTTCGACGGTGGCGCCGGCAAGGGGCTGTCGCTGGTCGTCGACCACGCGGCCGGTGATGAACTGACCGGCGGGAAGCCGCCAATCGAGGGTGTTGGAGCCGGTTTCGATGGTGAGCTCTTGGCGATGGCGGCCATACGACGGATGGATGGCTTCGGCGATGGTGGGCCCGGGACGTGCGCCTTTCATCCGGTAGCTGCCTTCGGCGTCGGTGGTGGCGGCGGCGCCACCGGCGAGCACACGGATGCCGTCGATGGGCTCGTCGCGGTCGTCGGTGACGGTGCCGGTGACAACAGAGCCTTTCTCGACCGTGAAGAGGATCTCGTCGGTCGCCCCTTCGGTGGGGACGTCGACCTCGACAGGCGGTGGGTCGATGAAATCGCTCACGCCCACCAGGACCTGGGCGCGGACCCCGGGTGGGGTATCGATACGGAAGCGCCCGTCGTCGTCGGTGGTGGTGTGTTCGTGATCGTGTCGACCGACCGGCTCGCCATCCGAGCCGACGATCTGCCACCGCGCTTCGGCACCGGCGCCGGCGACGGGCTCGTCGTCCTGGTTGACGACGCGGCCGACGATGGTCGCGGCGGGCTCGAGCACGATGATGATGGGCTCGGTGGTGGGCGCCTGGATCGCTTCGACGTTGGCCGGTAGGTAGCCGGGAGCGCGCGCCCAAAGGCTGCGCCGCGCGCCACGCGGCAGGTCGTCGACGCTGAATCGCCCTTCCTCGTCGGTTTGGGTCGCGGCGCGTCGGCGATCGAGCTGGAGAATATGAGGTCCGCTTTGCGCCGCGCGCTGCCCGAGGTCTTCCCGGATGGGATGGATCGCCACGCCCGCGATGGGCTCGTCATCGAGATCGCGAACCACCCCGTGGATCGCCACGCCCGGGAGCAGGACGAAGGTGCCGAGATCGGCTGGGGCTCGAGGGGCGTCGGTTTCAGCTGGCTCGCTCGATGACGCGACAACGCCCGACACGCGCATCGGTGCGAAGCCCTGGGCACGGATCGCGACGTCGAGCTCGGCCGCCGGAATGTCTTCGAAGACGAAGCGGCCCTTTTCGTTGCTGACGGTACGAAAGGCTTCGTTTTCGCTGCCGTGACCTGGGAGCGCCAGGCGTCGCGCGGGCAGTCCGCTCGGTGTCAGCATGATCTCGGCACCCGGTACAGGGCGCTCGTCGGCGTCGATCACCAGCCCGGTGGCGCGAGTCGCCGCGGTCAGGATGATCGTCACCGAGGGTGACGCATCGCCGATCTTGGGGGCGTCGAGCTGGGCGCGACCGATCGGACCTCCAGGGCTTGATGCCACCACTGCGTAGCGTTCACCGGGCTGCAGGTGGCTCAGACGGAACGTGCCATCTTGTGTCGAAAAAGCGCGATCGTCGGCGGGATCGATGCTTTGAAACGGGCGGCCTCCGCGGCTCGGTCGATGGAGCGCGGCAAGCGTCGCGCCCGGCACCGGTTCGCCCCGTGCGTCGACCACGTTGCCCCGTGCGCCGACCGCGCGTTCGAGCGCCAGGGTCGGGGCGCGGCCCGCGCCGAGCAGCGCCGTGGTGAGCAAGGCTCGACGAGCGATGTGTCCAGGGGCTTCGGCTTGAATCGGTTGCTCGTCATCAGCTGGCGCCATGAGCCTGTAGGTGCCGTCGGCACCGGTCAGCGCCCACGTGCCCGGATCGCCTGCCAGCCACACGAGAGCACCGACGAGCGGGCGACGGTCGGCGTCGAGCACGCGGCCTCCGACGGATACGGCGGCGGGCAGGACGAGCGTCGTCGAGGCGCCCGATGTCAATCGCTGGCGGAGGCGGCGGCCATCGGCGGTCGACAACGAGACGGCTCCAACGTCGTCGTTCACGGCCAGTGTCGCCTGGCCTCGCTCATCGGTGACGGCGCTCGGCCAGGCGAGCGCGCCGTGACGGACGAGCACGCCCTCGACCGGCTCACCCTGCTCGTCGACGACTTTCAGACGATGCGTCGTCGAGCGGCTCGCCACCGTGATGTCGCCACCCGTGAAGCTCTCGTGCGTGATGCTGCCTTCAGGGCGCAACAAAGTGACGTCGAGACTCTCATCCGATGCGATCGGAAAGCTGAAGTCGCCGAGCGCAGCCGTACGCACAACCCGGAAGGCGGCACGCCATGGCGAGCTCGCGCCGAGGGCTCGTGGCGTGTTGCGATCGGTGGCGAAGACCCAGACGGTCGGCACCGGTTTTCCTGACGCGTCGACGGCACGGCCGGTGATTTGCCGCGCCGCGCGGAGCTCGGCTGGAGGGAGCTCGCGGTCGTGCACCGCGACGATCGGGACGAGTTGGATCGGAAGGTGATCGGTGGCGGTCAGTCGGACGCGCCACACGCCCGGGCCAGGGGCTTCGAGACGATAGCGCCCCGTGGCGTTGGTGGTGGCTCTTGTGATGGCTTCGGGTGGTGGCTCGTCGTGCAGACGCTGCCGTCCCGATGCATCGGCAGGCAACCAGGGCAGCAGCTCCACCGTGACGTTGGGCGCCGGCTCACCAGCTGACGTATAGACCCCGCCCTTAAGAGCGATCGACGGCTTCGGTTCCACAGCTAAGGCGGCCGTGGGCGCAAGAAAGAGGAGCGCAAGGACGAGGCGGAGCGTGGCTCCGACCAGGGTCGGTGGGTGCACGACGCTCCGCCTCACGGTCTCACTCGCAGTTGACCAGCGTTTCGCCGGTTGAGCAGCTGTCGGTTCCCGAGCCACCGTCGAGGTAGTCGGTACCACCGTTGCCGGCCAGAGCGTCGTCGTCGGCTTGACCATAGATGCTGTCATTGCCGGTGCTGCCGCGGAGCAAATCGTCGCCGCTACCGCCCCACATGGTGTCGTTACCCGACGAGCCCCAGGCTTCGTCGTCACCACCACGCATCAGGAAGAGATCGTTACCGGTGCCACCGTTGGCGTCGTCGTAGTCGTTGGTGAAGAGACCGCCGTCGAAGGCATCGTTGCCGTCGATCGCCTGCATGAAGTCGATCCCCTCGTCACCACACATCTTGTCTTTACCGGTTCCGGAGAACACGCCGGACGGACCGCTGGTGATGTTGTCGAGGCCTTCGAGGCCACAGATCACATCGTTGCCAGTGGTGCCGTAGATGATGTCGTTACCCGACGAACCGAGAATGGTGCAGTCGGTCGTACAGTTGGCGGCGAACGCCGGTGTCGCGAGAAGCAACGCCGCGGTCGCGAGAAGGATGAAGAACGCATGTGTTCGTTTCATAGGGATCCCCCGATCGGTCATGGTTCGAGATCGCGACAATCGCGACCTTTAGGAATGAGATCATTTGTATACACAAATTGGTCAGAGAATTCAATACTTTCTATAGCGTCGGCTCACGGCGCCCATGGCCTCGGTGACACCTTCATGCGGGGTTACACTAAAGATCGGCACGCGTCTTTCACCTCGACGATCAGGAGCTTCCGATGCGAGCATGGATCACGGTTACCGGCCTTTTTCTCTTGGTGCTCGGTTGTGTATCGCCACCGCCACCCGAGCTGGCCGAGGCTCCGGCACCATCACCTCCGACGAAGTACTTCGAAGCCGCTCGGAAGGCGGCGACGTGGGTCGATTCCCAGACGCAGGAGAGCGAAACAGGGCTGACCTGGTACGACCCGTGGCAGCCCGAGGAAGGCACGGAGCTACCCGAGGATTTCCCGCTCGATCTCGTCTCGGTCGGTCAGGGCCTTTACCACGGCAATGCCGGGGTGATTCGTTTTTGGCTCGAGGCGTATCGATTCACCGATGACGAGACCTATCTCGATCGAGCAAAGCGTGGCGCCGACTACGTGCTCGCTCGCTTGCCGTCGGCGGCGCCCGAGGATCCACAATATGCCGGGGCCTACGGCAGTCACGACGGCTGGGGTGGCGTGCTGTGGATGTTGGAGCAGGTGTACCAAGCGAGCGGCGAGGAGCGCTATCGCGACGGCGCGCGTCGCTTACTCGATCAGCTGCACGCCGACGCGCGAGACGACGGCGCGGGCGGTGTGCATTGGCGCGAGGGCAACGAGCTTTTCTACGGCAACGCAGGTCATGGACTGTTGCTTCTGTGGGCCGCCGAGACCTTCGACCATCCACCGTCGCGTGAGCTCGCCGAACGTGCCGGCCGTTGGCTGCTGACGTCGTCCAAGCCTCGTGAAGGCGGGATCACCTGGCCGTGGGGGGAACAGCGAACCGACCTGGTGATGCCGAACTTCTCGCACGGCACCGCCGGGGTCGCCTACTTTCTCGCTCGGCTCCACCAGGCGACCGGTGACGACGTTTTTCTAGACGCCGCGCTCGACGGCGCCAGCCACCTGACCACCGTGGCCAATCGAGGCGAGAGCGGTGATCATTGCTTGATCTTCCACCACGAAGATCGCCCGGACCGTGAAGGCGAAGACCGCTACTACCTGGGCTTCTGCCACGGCCCGGTGGGCACCAGCCGACTTTTCGAGGGCCTCTACCAAGCCACTGGTGACGAGACCTGGCGTGAATGGGTTGCGGCCGGCACTCGGGCCGTTGCCGAAAGCGGCATTCCCGAGCAGCAAACCGACGGCTACTGGAACAACGTCAGCCAATGCTGTGGCTCGGCGGGTGTGATCGATCATTTCATCGATCAATACCGCCTCACCGGTGACCGTGCTCACCTCCACTTCGCTATTCACATGGCCGACGATTTACTCGCTCGCGCCAGCGAAGAAAACGGCGGTTTCAAGTGGATCCAAGCCGAACACCGCGTCCAGCCCGACAACGTCCAAGCGCACGTCGGCTACATGCAAGGCGCCGCCGGCATCGCCGCCTCACTCTTCCACCTCGACGCGGCGTTGCGTGGCATCGATACCGCATGGCTTCGGTTCATCGACGATCCGTGGGCGGATGGAGACGTCGCTCAGGGGACGTAGTCTGTCGATCGGGCTAGTGTTTTGAAGCATCGCCATGCGTGCTCATCTTGATCGTGTATTCCACGAATCCCCGCGGTGCGCGCCTCGAAATCAGACAAATATCTCGTTCGCACCGCGGTGCGCGGTGCCTGGGAAAGTCGTAATCGAGACTTTGCCTTTCAAGACTAGGTAGATAGCGTCTCAGTCGGCATACATCGACAAGAAAAGCTCTCTATTCACATCCACCATCCACGCACTCAGGTGCGCCAGCAGATTGATCTGTGTCGGCGTGAGCTGCGTTTGGTCGACGGAGATGTTGGGGAGGCCGTGTTTGTCCTGTTCTTTGTCGAGCAGGGCGCGGACGTCGAGATTCAGTTCGGCATTCCATGCTGGAACGTCGGAGGGATAGACCCACAGTACGTCGACGTTGCGATCACCTTGAACGCCGAACCACGGGTTGGTGAGCACGGGGAGGTTGCGCTGGAGGAAGACGGCCCCTTTGCCTTGGCGATGGGCGTTCCAGAGTCCATGGAGGGCGTCGGCGAAGCGGTCGGAGGGGAAGACTCGGCTGTTGCGACCTTGAGGCCGTTTGGGATTCGGGTCGCCTTCGTAGAGTTTGTAGCCGATTCCTTCTTGGTGGGGCTGGTAGCCGAAGAGGGCAGCGAGCATTTGGTGGATGAGGATGCGGGTGCCGAGGATTTCTTTGCCGTCTCGGTCGAGCACGCCTCGATCGGTGCGACCGATGGGGGTGCCGGAGCTGAGGAAGGCGATGATCCGTCGGATGTCACGAAAGGCGAGCATGGCGGCAACGGTGGTGTTTTCGAGGTTGCCGCTGTCGGCGAAGCGGGTGAGCGCGGTGTGGGCGGGGCGCGGGTCGAGGACGGACCAGTGCCGATACTTCGGAACGAGATCTTTGAGGTCGGTGATGAGGTTGCCGAGCAGACCATCGTTCCGCGCCTGCTCGAGCTTGGCGCTTGCTTGCTCCGGGTCGCGTAGGTTCTGTTTACGCCAGCTTTGGTGTTCATCGGCGTGTTGTTGATGGATCTGGATCAACTGGCTCGAATGCCAGCTGGCGAGGAGGTTCTCGAGCGTGCTGGCGAAGGCGGCGCTGCTGGTGCCAGTGATGTCGGCTAAAGACCACTGCCGTTCTTGAACGACTTCGACATCGGTTCCTTGTGCTCGCGCCAGCTGAGAGTTGAAGGCGAATGAGGTGACACCGCCACCGCCGACGGGGCGACCGTTGGCGTCGACACCGGATGGTCGACCGGCGATTCCGGTGAAGAAGGGGGTCGAATGGACCGGCACGAGGCTTTCGAAAGTCTCACCTGGCTGCTCGACGAACATCGACGCCATACAGATGAGAAACGGACGGGTGTGTCGGTCGGCACCACTCGCCACCAGATGCGCGTCGACCGCGTCGAGCTCGGGGTTGGGGCCGGTGACGTCACGTTCAAGGGTGGCTCGATCCCAGGAAAAGAGCGATATCGGATGGTCGTGACCGGGCGCGCCGAGTCCATAGGGCGTGAGAAAGTGCCGCTCCATCAGGGTTTGCCATAAAAGGTCAGCGGGCGTGCCGTCGAGGTGGAGCCACAGCGCTTTGAGCGCCAGCTCGGGAAGCGAGAAATGCTCGGTCACGCCACGGCAAATATTGCCTTCGGGAAGATGGTCGAGCGTTTCTTCAGCCGTATGTCCGGCCGTTTTGCTCGCCACCAGACGGCTCGGATCGGCAACAAAGCCATTGAGAAACGCATCATCTGAAGTGTTATTGCCGAGATAGGTGAACGGCACGCTCAACCACGAGCCTCCCGACGATGATGCCATCGCCTTGGTCTGACTCAATAAGCTCTTGTTGTTCGCCTTCAGATGCGCGAGCGCGCGTACTTGCCCCATCGCCTGGCAAAGCGCCCGCGAGCCACCGCCGCTGAGACAGATCCCGACATCGCCCGGCGTATCGTCACGCTCGAGGAGTCGATTGGTTCTCCAGCTGCCGCCGTCTTCGAAACCGCTCGGATAGAGCTTGGCTTTGTAGCGTCCGTACACGGGCAGTCCATTTTTCCCGTGCGGCTAGCGGTCATTGTCAACGATTGCGAGGGATCGCATACGACGGAGTATACGGTGAGTGGGCCCGATCAAGCCGCGCATACCAGGTTGTCGACGAAGCTGGTCGATGCTCTTGCCCGTGTTGCTCAGTCCACGCTCGACTTGTCTCCGTGCTCGGAGGAGAGTGAAGCTCACGGCTTGGAGGTGCTCGAGCGTGGTGACTTGGTCGTAGAGGTGAAGCCGTGTTCCGGTACGGGTGGCGGCGCCGTGTCGCTGCGTTGACAAAGAGGACCAAAACCGTACAGTATCGGTACCGGGGTGGAAACTCTTCTCGAGTAACACAACACAGACAAAACTGGTCATCCGCCGAAGGTCTGTAGCGGAGGTCGGAAGCGCGACGCCGACCGATATGACTGGCCGCTGGGACGACTACGGGCGAGGGGATCGCGATGGCGAAGAAGGTCCGCAAGGCGCTGGTGCTGTGGCACCGCATTTTTGGTCTGACCGCCGGCGTCTGGCTGTTTCTGGTCGCCGCCACGGGCTCGATCGTCGTCTTCTACGAAGAGCTGGATCACGCTCTCAATCCGGATCTCTTCAACATGGCGGTGACCGGTGAACCCTTGCCCGTGGAAGAGCTGGTCGCGGTGGCCGAAGCGGAACGGCCCGGCAGTTTCGCGGCCTTTGTCAACCTACCCAACGAGCCGACGGAGCCGCTGATCGCTTATTTGGCGTCGCGACCCGACGCCGAAACACCCGTGCCCCGAGGCACGCACGTCTTTGTCGATCCCTACACCGGTGAGGCGCTCGGCGATCGAGTGTTCGGGGCGTTCAAGGTCGATCGTCGCCATCTGGCGCAGTTCATCTACAAGTTTCACCGCGATCTGCACCTCGGTCGCACCGGTGCGTTCATTCTCGGTTTGGCGGCCTTCCTGTGGCTCTTCGATCACGTGGTGAGCGTGTGGATTTCCTTTCCCCGTTTGCGTCATTGGTGGCGGAGTTTCACGGTGCGTCGCAGCGCGAAGGGGGTGGGCAAGATTTGGGGTTTGCACCGTGCCGCCGGGCTTTGGCTGGTACCGGTGACGTTGGTGCTCGCCTTGTCGGGGGTGTACTTCAATTGGTACGGCAGTTTTGTCGCCGTGGTCGATTTCTTTTCTCCTCTCACCAAGGCAGTGCATCGCACCGCGCCCCGGCTCGAAGAGCCGAGCTTTGCGCCAGCGGTGTCGATCGACCGAGCGATCACCGTCGCCAGTCAACATGCCGGCGATGCCGAGGTCGACAGTGTGTCGATTCTGCCTTTCCAGGGTCTGTATTGGGCGCGGATTTTCGATTCGCGCGACCTGGCCGACTATGGCCAGCGCTATGTCTACGTCGACATGGAAGACGCTTCGATCGTCGCTGATCGACACCGCACCGACGGCTCGGCGGGCGATGCGTTCATCGCCTGGCAGTTTCCGCTCCATTCCGGCAAGGCATTCGGGTGGCCGGGACGTTTGGCCATCTTCGTCGCCGGTTTGGTGACCTGTTGGCTGGTCGGCACCGGCTTTTATCTGTGGGCCAGAAGGCTCCGTGAGCGTCGCCGGGTGTCGCGTCGCGCCAAGCAAAAGGTGGAGAAGCCGGCCCTGCGACCCTGGCCGGCGCCGCAGCCGGTGGTGGCTCCGGTCGAGCGGAGCTTGCGTCACCAGCGTGAGTGAGTCATCCGCCAGCGCCGACTCGCGCGCTCGGTTTTCGATCCGACACGCGGAAGCTGACCGTGGCGAAGCATCGCGTGAGGGTCAGTCAGTAGCCCGATGAAATCAGATCTGGCCGGCGGCGCGGGGTCACGCCGTGCATACGAGGATGTTGACGAGCTTGTCGACGACAGCGCCGGTGTTGCTCTGTCCACGCTCGACGTGCTGTCGTATATCGAAGCTCGAGAAGCCAGTGGCCCGCAAATGTTCGAGGACCGTGACGTGGTCGTAGAGATTGAAGCCGTATGCGGTAAAGGGCAGGTCCGCCATGAAGGATCGGTCGCCGAAGCCGAGGCATAGCTTGCCGCCGGGTGCGAGCACCCGTTTGAGCTCGGACAGATGAGCCCGTGGGTCGTCCCAGAAGTAGATCGTATGAACGGCGAGAGCTTTGTCGAAGGATCCATCGTCGAACGGGATCTGTGACGAGGTGCCGACTTCGAATCTCGCTTGTCCGGCTTCGATGAGCGTCCGGTTTCGTTTCCTGGCGATGGCCACGACCTCTTCAGCCCAATCGAGTCCGACGTAGCTGACACCGGGGGCGCGTTCGATCATCGTGGCGGCGAACGTGCCGTTGCCCGGACCGATTTCGAGCACACGATCGTCGGCGACGATACCGAGGGCGTCGATTGCTTCGAGGTTGGTTCGTTCGTTGGCCGTATTCATCCGGTCGGCAGCCGCTTCGGCGGCGGGGCCACTCGGCCGCCGGAGGAGTGCGGCGAGGTCGCGGGGCGAGTTGGTCATCGGCGGAATCATCCTTTCAGATCGTCGATGCTGAGGCCAAGCTGGTTGAGAATGGCATGAAGGGTGCCGCTCTTGAGCTCTTTCTCGAGATCAGGGATGGCCCTTGTCACGCAAATCACGGCTATCTCGTCTTACCGGTCGAACAACCGGAAAGGAGACGAGATGAGAGTGTTTGTCGCGGGTGGTTCGGGAGTGATGGGTCGGGTGTTGGTGCCGATGCTGGTGGCACGAGGACATGAAGTGACGGCGACGACTCGGCGGGCCGAGCAGGCGAAGAGTCTGCGGGCGATGGGTGCGACGCCTGAGGTGGTGGATGTTTATGATGTGGAGGCGCTGGCGGCGGCGGTGGGTCGGTCGCGACCGGATGTGTTGGTGCATCAGCTGACGGCTTTGCCGCAGGCGATCGATCTTCGACGGCTGGAACGTGACATGGCCGCGAATGATCGGATTCGCGTCGAGGGCACACGCAACCTGGTCGAAGCGGCGAAGCGAGCCGGGGTGGGTCGGGTGGTGGCGCAGAGTATCGCCTTTACCTATGCACCTCAGGGCGATTGGGTCAAGGACGAGACGGCGCCGCTTTGGCTCGACGCACCGTGGCCGTGGCGACGGTCGGTCGCGGCGTCGGCGGAGTTGGAGCGACAGGTGCTCGAGACGGATGGCGTGGTGCTTCGGTATGGTTATTTCTATGGTCCAGGCACGGCGTATGACCACGACGGTTCGATGACGGCGATGGTGCGCGCGAAGCAGTTGCCGATTCTCGGACGAGGCAAGGGCATGACGTCGTTCATCCATATCGACGACGCGGCTCGAGCGACGGTGTTGGCGGTCGAGAGTGAGCGTACGGGTGTGTTCAATATCGTCGACGACGAGCCGAGTCGGCAGGACGAATGGCTCCCGGCCTTTGCCCGTTCGCTCGGCGCGCCGGCGCCATCGCGCGTGCCTTCGTTGCTCGGTCGGCTGGTGCTCGGTCGCACCGTCTTCGCGATGATCGCGCGTCAACGGGGCGCGTCGAATGCCCGGGCGAAACGCGAGCTCGGCTGGGCGCCGATGATCGCCAGCTGGCGAACGGGTTTCGAGGTTGGCGATCTCGAGCTGGCGAGCCTGGCCGAGGCGGCGCATGCCTGACGAATCACGCGTGGCGATCTTCGCCACGCATCGCCCGTACCTCTTCGCGGTCGCCTACCGCATGCTCGGGATCGCCGAAGATGCCGAGGATGTGCTGCAGGAGGCGTGGCTGCGTTTTGCCGCCACGGATCACGTTCCCGAGCAGCCACGCGGCTTTCTCGTCACGATCGTCACGCGTCTGGCGATCGATCTGCTGCGTTCGGCCACCAAGCGTCGCGAGGAATACGTCGGCGTGTGGCTTCCCGAGCCGGTGCGGACGCACGAGGTCTTGCCCGACGACGCCATCGCCACGGTCGAATCGGCCTCCTTCGCTTTCTTGCTCCTGCTCGAAAAGCTCAGCCCGATTCAGCGCGCGGTGCTGGTGCTGCACGACGTCTTCGACTACTCCCACGACGAGATCGGCGTGGCGATCGGGCGCTCGACCGTGGCGAGTCGACAGATCCTCCGTCGCGCGCGGTTGGCGCTCGGTGAGCGCGAGGTGTCGTCGGCGCCCGATGCCTCGACGGCGCGCGAGCTGGTCGACAGCTTTCTCCACGCCGCTCACTCCGGTGACGTTGACGCCTTTCTCCAGGCTCTTGCACCCGACGTCGTGCTGTTCAGCGACGGCGGTGGCAAAGTCGCCGCCGTGCCTCGACCGCTCGTCGGCGCGTCGCGGGTGGCGCAATTCTTTAGCGGTCTGAGCCGCAAGCTCCCCTGGGGACCGGTCGAAACCGCCGAGCTCAACGGTCAGCCGGCTTTGCTCATTCATGAAAAAGGCGTGATGACCACGGTGCTGATCTTCGACGTCGGACCGGATCGCGTGACCACGATCTACGGGGTACGCAATCCCGACAAGCTGAAGCGTTTGATGGGTGGATCGGTGCACTAAGAGCAAGACGGGTCCATGGGCCCGCATTGCTTACCAAACGCCGTAGCAAGGCGGGCCAAAAAAAAGCCCCCGAGGCCCGAAGGCCCCGGGGGCATCCCGCCCGGACACGGTGCTGGGTCAAGGAGTCGGGCAGGTCTCCCAACCGTGGAAGGTGAAGGAGATGGTGTCGGCGCCGGTGAGGTCGTAGCCGGTGATCCGGATCAGGACGAAGCCACCGACTCGGACCTTGAGGTAGCCATCGGCGTCGTAGGTTTCGCTCCACACCGGCACGCGTAGATCGACTCCGATGAGGCTATCGAGCGCGCTTTGAAGACCGGCGTCGACGGCGAGGTCGTCACGGGCGCTAACCCAATCGTCGTGGCTGACGACGCTATCGGTGGGATCGAGCGGGTTCTGGTAGAGGCCACTGGTTCCTGGTGGGGTGAGCGCGGCGATCAGGCTGGCTAGCCCGTGGTCGCCGTCCCAGGTCAACCAGGTGAAGTCGCTCTGCGTGTCACCGAGCGGCACGTCGACGAGCTCGCCGCCGAGGTTCACACCGTCGACCAAGGACCAGTGAAAGCTGATCGGGTAGAGCTCGCAGCCGGTGGGCGCGGGCTCGACGGTGATGGTGACGCTGTCGGTGTCGCTGCGCGCACCGTCGCTTACCGTGACCTCGAAGACGAGCGTGCCGAGCTGATCAGCGACGAACGTCGGCGTCGCGATCGTGTTGTCGTCGAGAATGACCGCCGAGCCACCGGTTTGCACCCAGGCGTAGCTCAGGGAATCGCCATCCGGATCGCTCGACGCCGAGGCGTCGAGGGCGACGGTGGCGCTGAGCACGACGGTCTGATCGACCCCGGCGTCGGCGTCGGGCTGACGGTTGCTCGCCGCGGTGGGCTCACCGATGATGGCGAGACCGGAGAGCGCGAACGGCGTCGGTTCGGCGATGAAGGTGCCGAGGACGTCGCCGGTCGCGATGTCGACGTGGTAGATCAGCCCGAGGCCATATGCGGCCGTCCAGAAGGTGGTGCCGTCGGGATCGAGGTTGAGGGCGAAGAAGTCGGCGCTGCCTCCGAAGTAGGTCTGGATGATCTGACCGCTTGCGTCGAGACGGTAGAGGATGTCGCTGCTCGCCACCATCAGCTCACCGTTCTCCCGCAGACGGAGCGCGTAGAGCGGACTTTCGAGCCCGGTGGCGAAGTCGGCGAGCTGCTGACCGGTGCAGACGTCGAATTGCAGCACCCGGGTTCCCTCCGAGGTGTAGAGCAGGGTGCAGCCGTCGGCCGCCATGTCGATCCAGTCGACACCACGGTTTTCCTCGTCGGGGGTGTAGCTCACCAGCAGGGTGCCGTCGGGGCCGTATTGACGCAGGGTCGGCTCACCCGGATCGGGATCGACGTGGCCCACCCAGACATTGCCCGCCGGGTCGAGGACACAGCTTTCGGGCTTGGCCGCCAGCGGCCCCACCCAATTGCTTTCGAGACGATTGCCCCAGACATCGAACTGACTCATGCTGCTGCTGTCGGTGGCGAGGGTCAGGAAGTTGGTGGTGTAGAGCGTGCCCGACGGATCGAGACACATCCCCGTTTGCTCGAGCGAGTCGCTACCGGTGTCGTAGCGCTCGATCAGCGTGCCGTCGGGCGTGTAGGCGTGGACGATGCCATCACCGACACCGGCGAGCACGGTACCGACCGGCAGCTGACGACCGAGATCGGGTAGGTAGAGCGCGTCACCGGCGAAGGCGACTTCGATCGGATCACCGATGGCCAGGGTCAGGGTCGCGGTGGCTTCGCCGTTGGCGTCGGTGACGACGTCGACCTGCTCGGCGCCACGACGCACGGTGACGGTGCGACCGTCGAGCGGCAGTCCGAAATCCCAATCGTCGATCAGGCGGATCCGCACCTCGAGCGCATCGTTCACCACCTCGGTTTCGAGCACGTTCACTCGACTCGGACGTAGCGCGACCTCGGCCACGAAGCTCGCTTCGGCGCTACCGCCATCGTCGTCGGTGGCGCTCAGGGTGGCGGTATAGCTACCCGGCAGCGCGTAGGTGTGCTCGATCCGCGCCTCGGTGCCGTAACACGACGGCACGTCGAGGATCTGACCGTCGCCGAAATCCCAATGACAGTCGAGATGCGGATGATCGGCCGAGCCCGGATCGGTGGTGCTCGCCTGGCCGAGCTGCCACGCCTCGCCCCAAACGGTCGATGGACCGGGGATGAGATTGATGCTCGGGGGTAGGTTGGCGACGTCGATCACCTGAGTGAGCGTGCCGGTGATGCCACGACCGTCGGTGACCTCGAGGGTGACCGGGAAGGAGCCGTTGTCGTCGTAGCTCCAGGTCGGATCGTCCGAGGTGCGTACCGAGCCTTCGTGAAAGGTCCACCGCCAGGCGAGGATCGCGGTGCTGCTCGTCGACAGATCGCTGAACCGCACCAGGTCACCTTCGTCGACGCTCGGTTGCGGCGTCCACGAGAAGGCGGCGACCGGCGGCGCGAGCACGGTGTAGGGCCGGGTGATCGAGTCGATCTGGCCTTCGTTGTCGGTCACCGTGAGGGTGACGTCGTAGGTGCCCGGGCTGCCGTAGGTGTGAACCGGATGGCTCTCAGTGCTGGTGACACCGTCACCAAAGTCCCAGCTCCACGCCACCACCTGACCATCGGCGTCTTCGGCATGGCTGTCGAAAGGCACGGTCGGGGCACCTCGCTCGGGGGAGATGACGTGAAAGCTGCCGACGCCCACCCAGCCAAAGCTGCCGTGCGTGTCGATCACATAGAGCTGGACGTAGCGTGCTTCTGTCGGCGCGAAGAAGAAGTGATGCGGATCGCCTCCTTCGGGCAGGGTCGTGGCGGTTACGGTAGTGAAGTCGCCCGGCGCCAGACCCGTATTCGAGACTCGGATCTCGAAGTCGCGTGGCGAGCTATCGAGCGACGTACCCACCAGCCGCACCGCGTCGACGACGATCGAGGCGCCGAGATCGACCGTGATCCACTGATCGGTGCCGTTGCCATTGGCGCTTTCCCAGCGGCTGAAATCGTTGAGATCGAGCGCGCGTTCGGGGTCTTGGCGTTCGGTCGAGAAGTCGGCGATCACCGCGCCACCCGCTTCGAGCGACACGTTGCCACCTTCACGCTCGCGGCTGAGCACCTCGAAAACGTAGACGTCGATCGCCGAGCCGTTGCCCCAATTGTCGAGCATGTGGAGCTCGACCCAGCGGGCGCGCGTCGGGGCGAAGCTGAAGACGTGATCGTCGTTGCTTTGCGGCAGCTCGGCGCTCAGCACCGTGGTGAAGGCGCCACTTTCCTCGGCAACGCGGATCTCGAAGTTGCGCAGACCGCTATTCGTCGAGCGGCCACGCAGCACCACGCGATCGACGACATGGGCACGCTCGTCGCTCAGCCGGACCCGCATCCATTCGGGGCCGTTGGCGTCGGTCCGCCAGTTGGTGTTGGTGTGGCCGTCGATGGCGCGTTCGGGCACGAAGCCTCCGAGATGGCTCGAATACGCCTCGACCGTCGCATCGTCGATCTGCGCCGTGTTGAGCTCGTCGGCGACCCGGAAGGCAGCGACCGGTGGTGCGGCGAATTCGATCACGGTGAGATCGAAGCTGGCCGTGTCGGTCAGGGTGCCGTCGTCGGCGGTGACTTCGATACCGGGATAGGCCCCGGCGTCGGCGAAACCAGGAGCGAGATCGACTCGGCCGCTGCCGTCACCGAGATCGGTAAAGCTCGCGAAGCTCGGCAGACCCGTAGCGCTGAGCTGTACCGCGTCGCCATCGGCATCGCTGGCCGCCACGACGACCTCGACGTTCTCACCCTCGTTGATCACCAGGTCGCCGAGCGCGCCGAGAACCGGCGCGTCGGCGGTGGGCTCGACCGTGATCGTCACGGTGGCCGGTAGCGACGTGCCGCTGGCGTCCGACGCGGTGAAGGTCAGGCTGTCGACGCCGAAGAAATCGGCGTTGGGTGTATAGGTCAGATCGGGTGGCGTGCCGTTGAGGGTGCCGAAGGATGGCGCCTGATCGACCGCGTAGCTGATCGGATCGCCATCCGGATCGGTGGCCGTGAGCGTGATCGCGGTGGCGGTGTCTTCCGGCGTGCTCACCGCTTGATCGATCGCGCTGGGTGGGCCGGTGACGTCGAGCACCGTAATCGAAAAGATGATCTCGTCAGTGTAGGGGCCGTCGGTGGCGGTGATCCGGCCACCATACGTACCGACATCGCCAAAACCGGGCGCGAGCGACAGGGTCGCGGTGCCGTTGCCGGTTTCGGTAAAGGTCGCGAAGGCCGGCAGGCCGAAGCTCGTTAGGGTGATGACGTGCCCGTCGGGATCGATCGCCACCACCGGCACGTCGAGACTCGTGCCGGCGTCGAGGCTGAGATTGCCAAATGGCTCGAAACGCGGCGGATCGGGCACCGGATCGATGCTCAGGCTGACCGTGCCGATGTCGTTAATCGCGCCGTCGCTCACCTCGAAGGTCAAGCTGTCGGCGCCGTTCCAATCGGCGTCGGGAGTGAAGATGATGTTGGGTGGCGTACCGGTCAGCTGGCCGTTCGCGGGCGACGCGATGATCTGGTAGGTGAGCGTGTCTTGACCGCTGTATTGCGCGCTCAGCTCGATATCCAGCGGCACGTCTTCGAGACCGACGAGCGCCAGATCGTTGGCCACCGGGCCACCACCCGGCAGCGGTCCGAGATCGCGACTGAGCGCGGTGCCCGAGCTCCAGGTCGACACCTCGGCGACGTCGACGCCATCGAGGCGGAAGGCGATGGTGGCGCCGTCGGTGGCACCTTCGATCGCCGGGGTCGACGGATCATCACCCGGAACGTCGAGCACATAGACCGTGCGGCCATCGTCGGCGAAGCCCGCGCTGGCGGCGTATTCGACGCCACCGACCAGGGCCGAGACCACCGTGCCCGTGGCCGAGCCCGGAAGCTCGCCGTAGACCCGGCAAGGGAGCGGTGGTGCGTCGGCACGGGCCACCGAGAGGGGAGAGAGCAGCACCGCCGCGACGAGCGACAGGGCGATCACCAGCTTGTTGGTCGTCTGTTGCATGATCGATTCCTCGAAGTTTGTGTCGTTTGTCGCGTCAGTGCAGGGAGCCTTTGATCGAAAGCAGCCACAGGATGACGTGCTTTTCGAGGGCCTTTCGGCGCAGGTTCTCGCGTCGCAGCACAGAGGTGTCACGCCACGTGACGAAGAGAGCGATCGGCACGTATTCGTAGCGGCTGGCGAAACTGAGAATCGACCCGAATTGTGGGCTGTTCTGCTTGATGTTCTTGCCGGCGATCTTGAAGTCGCCGACCAGGAAGGCCTTGCCGCGTCGTTTTCTGACGTCTTCCATGCTCTTCGACGAGATGACGAAATCGGGGCGTGGTGGACCCCCGGAGGGAAAGCTGATGCCGTCACGATCGTAGCCACAGCCGAGACCGTCGTTTTGCGGCTCACCGTCACCCGCGATCTCGACCTCGAGACGGATCCAATCACCGACTCCCGAGGCTTCGAGCACACCGCACATGACCCCGCCGGACAGCGCCTCGAAGAAGTCGCCGTGCTCGCCGGTGCTGGTGCTCTTGTGGAAGCGTTTGTCGACGCGGCCGATCGCCCCGTGCCAGGGGATCATGTTGTTGATGAAGCGCTCGAGCATCCGGGTGGCGATCTCACCGGCGATCTCATAGCCCTCGTGACGAAGGAAGTTGATCAGGCCGGTTTGAAAGGCACCCATCGAGCCACGAATGTTGATCGAGATGTTGATCTCGACCAGGGTGAAGAGGCCGGTCGGATCGGCATAGAGATGCGGGTTGGACGCGGCGAAGCTGTACGGATGGAGGGTCTCCGGCCGCTGAAGGTCGGGCTCGATCGGATCGCGGCTGGCGAAACGCCCGGTGCGCGGGTCGTACTCGCGTGCCCGTACGTGGTAGAGACCGGTCGCGCTCTCTTGCCATAGGCCGTGAAAGCGGACGTCACCACCCAGGGCCGCTGGTGCGTCGGCCGAGGGGCCGCTCGACTGGCGAAGATTGCCAAAGCCGTCGTAGTGGAAGGTCGCGGCGTTGCCACCGACGGCGTCGGCGAGCCCGATCACCGAGCCCATCGCATCGCTCAGGTAGTAGATGGGGCCGGTGGCGCCAAAGCGCATCAGCGGCTCGGCACCCAGCCACACCCAGGCGGCGGCCAGACCCCCGGCACCATCGGTCACCAGGTGGGGAGAGTCGTAGCCGTCGCCACGTTGGGGCGCGGTGAGAAAGCCGCGCGTACCCCCGAGCCCAGAGGCGGCGACACGCCGGCCGGCGCCGTCGTGCTGGTAGGCG
>JBCDBH010000035.1:0-26998 GCA_039184055.1 Acidobacteriota bacterium | reverse complement strand
CGCGGCGCGCGAGGCGCGCGAAAAGGCACTCGCGGTACTCGACGAAGCGGTCACCGACGCCCGGACCTATCATCGCGCCAAACGCGCCGCGGAAAGCGATTCGAGCCTGCCGATGCCCGACGTCAACGCCAAGATGGAAGGCATGATGCCGGTTCTCGAGGGCGATCTGCCGCTCTTCATCCACGCGTTCGAACGCAACCAGATCGCCGACGCGCTCGATTGGGCCGCCGAGCAAGAGCTCGACAACCTGGTCTTGGTGACCAGCGGCGATGTCCGCTACCTCGCCGATCGCTTGGCCGAAGAGAACGTCCCGGTGATCCTCAACGGCGTGCTCGCACTGCCGGATCGTCGCTGGGAGGCCTACGACACGCCGTTCACCACGGCCAAGGTGCTCCACGACGCCGGGGTGCGTTTCGCCCTCGGCATGGGTCACGGCACCTTCTCGGCCTCGAACGGTCGCAACCTGCCCTACCAAGCGGCCATGGCGGTGGCCTACGGACTGCCGCGTGACGTGGCGATTCGTGCGCTGTCGTTGACGACCGCCGAAATCCTCGGCGTCGACGACCGCATCGGTTCGCTGGAAGCGGGCAAGGAGGCGTCCTTTTCGATCATCGACGGTGATCCGCTCGAGATCGTCTCGAGCATCGAAGGTATGTGGATCGCGGGTCGCGAAATCGACCTGACCGCCGAACACCAATACCGGCTCTACCAGAAGTACCTGAATCGGCCTCGTCCGGCCGAGACTCGCTGAGTCGGTCTTCCGACCTTCGGTGACGGTACGCGGCCCCACCCAAGGTGGGGCCGTTTTGCGTTTCAGCGTTCTAGCGCGTCCCGCGCCACCGCGATCAGCTGATGCGCCTGAAAAGGCTTGGCGACAAAGCCGGCGAGTCGACCGCTCTCCACCCGTTCGAACACGGCTGCCTCGTGATAGGCGCTGATCCCGATGATCGGTGTCGACGGTGCGATACGGGTGAGCTCACGTAACGTGCCTTGATCGTCGATTTCGCCGAGATCGAAATCGAGCACGATCAGCCGCACCTGATGCTGCCGGGTTCGCAAGAGATCGATCGCATCCTGACCGCCTTGCGCCGCCACGACCGTGAGTCCGTGATGTTCGAGCAAGCTCGCCGTCACCTCGCGTACCGCCGGCTCTTCGTCGACCAAAAGCACCAAGCCCTTGCTCCGCCAGGCGGCGATGGCCGCCACCGCGCGATCGCCGACCGGATCGTCGATCACCGGTAAGAGGATCTCGATCGCGGTACCCTCACCGACTTCACTTTCGACCCGGATCCCACCATCGTAGGCTCGAACAATGCCCAGAACGGCCGCCAAACCGAGCCCTCGACCGGAGAATTTGGTCGAGAAGAACGGATCGAAAATGCGCTGCCGCGTCGTCTCGTCCATGCCCGCGCCGTTGTCACGCACGGCGAGCGAAAGATACGTACCCGGGGGCTGATTGTCGTCGACCACCGAGGTCTCGAAGGTGGCGCGATCGGCTTCGACCGTCCGCGTCGCGATGACGATCTCACCACCGCCGCTACCGATCGCATCGGCGGCGTTGGTCACCAGGTTGATGAGCAGCTGACGTAGCTGACCGGGATCCACGGGCACCGCTGGAGCATCCCCGACGAGCTCGAGGTGTAGCGTGGCGCGCCGCGCGATCACCGTGTTCAAGAGCTCGTGCATCGCCTCGATACGCGGCGCGACCTCGATCGGCTGCAGGTCTTGGGTCACCTCGTCGGTGGCGATCGACACCAGCTGACGGGTCAGCTCGGCGGCGCGGCCGGCGCTTTGTTCGATCTTGTGCAGACGCTGCCGGCGGGTGTCCTCGTCGCTCGGCACCTCACGAAGCAACAAGGCATTGCCCTGCATGGTCATGAGTAGATTGTTGAAATCGTGCGCGATCTCCCCCGAAACGGTGCGCAAGGTATCGAGCTTCTGCACCTCGCGCACCCGCGCTTCGAGCCGCAATCGATCCTCCGACGCTTTCTTGCGCGCCTCGATCTCGGCGTCGAGCTGCTCGCGCGTGGCGTGGAGCTCGGCGGTACGCATCTCGACCCGTCTCGACACCTTGCGCCGCAACGCATCGATCTCGTCGTGGAGACGATCGACCCGATCATCGATCGAAAAGGACAGCGAAAGCACGAAGACCAAGAAGCCACCCGCGCTGATCGGTGCCACCTGCATGCCAGCGACGATCGCCACCGTCTCGGTGATGATCGTCACGGTGAAAAGCGCCATACCGATACCGATCACCCGCGCCTGCCGATGACCACCGCGAACCTCGGAAAACAACAGCCAGAGCGCGCCGACGATCATCGGCATGAGCCACAACATCCGCGCCGGACGCGACAGCACCACCCACCCCATCGGCACCACTCCGATGAGCACCCCGAGAGCGACTTGAGAGATCTGATACGCGCGTAGCACTCGGCCGATCGACCGGCCGAGAAACGGCCACAAGAATTGGACGAATACCGCCGTCGAGAGGTGGGCGAGAATGCCTCGCCAACGCAACACGGCGCCAAAGCTATCCGTGAACGCGAACACCCACGCCGAAGAAATGAAGGCGACCGCGGCCGACACGAAGCACATCAGACCGAGCCAGAGATGTCCCCGTTGCCTTTGCCGTCGCGTATAGAGTTGAACCTGGATCAACCCGAGCACGGCGAGAATCCCAGGGAGCGCGATCGCGACCAGCTGATCGATACGAGCCTGGGCGACGTGCAACGCCGTCCGATCCTCCAAGGCTTGGCGCGCACCGAGCGTCACACCCGCCTCGCCCACCGGCCCCGCTCCCGCCGCGCCACCGCCGGTCACCGGCCATTTGGCCTGCTCGAAACGCAACGCGAGCACCACCCGCTGATCGGCTACCCAGGTTCGTCGTGGCAGAGAGAACACCCGTGGACGCGGGGTCGGCAGTGAGATCCCGTCACCATGACCTCCCACCGCCTCTCCATCCACATAGAGGGTGTAGCCACCGAAACGACCCTCGCCGATAGCCACGGCGGACATCGAACCCCCGACCAAGAGATCGAGAGCCACGGTACGGCGGAGCCAGACCACCTCGCCATGATCGACGACCTCGAGCTCCTCCCACGTCGCCGGCAACTCGACCGACCGCCAGGCCCGATCGTCGAAATCCGGCTCGGCCCAGCCACGATCGTCACCGACAGCTAGGCGCCAGCCGCGATCGAGCCGTTGCTCGGCCGCGAGCGTGGCGACGCCACTGACCGCGACAAAGAGCACCGCGATCAGTATCGTGCCGAGCCGCCGGGGGAGGGAATTCAACATAGGCAAAAAGTCTACCGTTTCTCGACCCTGAACGAAGCCTCACACGGCCAATTGGACCGATCCGCTATACTGATGCATCAACGCCCGAGCTTACCGATTGCCCCGAGGCGCGACGATCCACGCAACGCCACGCGGATCTTTCCGGTGCACCAAGCCGGAATTCTTCCGGTTCATCAAGCCGGAGTTCTTCCGGTTCAGAAAACCGGGATCCTCCGGTTCAGAACACCGGAAACACGAAGATTTTTCATGCTCATCGACATGCGCCCTGTCGCGCGAGTTGCCACCGATCTTGCTCAACGCTACGCACACGCCGTAGCAAAAGATCGGATCGCGCGCCTCACCGCCGTGCTCTTCGTGCTCGCCACGGCGGTCTACCTGCTCCCGATCACCGGCGAATCGAGTCGTGAGTGGCTGAGTCGACGCGGCTCACTCTATCTTTTTCTTCCGCTTTGTCTGATCGCCCTCCAAGTCGGCCGCGACCGGCTCGCCGAAGAGCTCGAACGTCGATGGTGGAACGATTTGAGCATCGCGTACGGCTGTTGGCTGGTGGTGCCCGTGCTCTACTTCACGGGCAATCACCTCCTACCTGGCTTGCAACCCCACGTCGGCTTGATCGCCGATGTCCTCTACGCGGTCTTCTATCTCTTTCTCATCCTGGCGGGTGAACGCATACCCGGACGCGCCTACCGCTGGCGCGCACCGACACTCGAACGCGCGGTCGCGTGGCCGGCGGCTTTGGCCTTTGTCGGCGGGCTGCTCGGCTACTTCGCCCTGCTTCCCGGCATCTTCACCCGCGACGTCTACAACGAAGCCGTGCCGTCGATGTACCTCTACATCGCGCTCGATCTCTATCTTTCCCTACGTTTCTTCCATCTCGCGGCCACCACTCCGAGCCCGCGCTGGCGCGCCATTCACGCCACCGTCGCGCTCTCCTTCACCGGCATCATGCTCAGCGACCTCACCGAATCCGCGGGATGGTGGAGCGGCAGCCCGCAGTGGGGACAGTCTCAGGACGTTCTTTTCCTTCTCCCCTATGTTTTTCTGGTGCTCGCCGCACGGATCCGTCACCAGCGCTTTCCCGAGCCGCCGGAACGCGAGCTGAGTGAGATCCGTCACGCCGACGCCCTGCCGACCCCGAGCATTCGCACGGTGGTGTTCGCGCTCTCCATGCCGGTGCTCCATTTCGCGCTCTACGGTCTCGACCTGCTCGATCCGACCCTCGAACCCGCGCGCGAGCTCTTGGTCACGATCGCGATGATCGTGCTGGGAATGATCGCCATGCTCCAGCATCGCGTGCTCCAACGTCGCGCCCGTGAGCTGTGGGCCGAGCGGGTCAAGATCGAACGAGCTCTACGCCAGAGTGAGCAGGATTTGCGCTTGATCCTGGAGCGCAAACAAGCCGAAGCTGCGGTCCGTGCTTCGGAGGAAAAGTTCCGCAAGGTCTTTCGCGCCAGCCCCGATGCGCTGGTCATCACGACGGTGAAACAAGGCACGATTCTCGACGTCAACGATGGCTTCGAACGCGTCTACGGTCACCACCGCGACGATGTCATCGGCCAAACCGTTGCCGATATTCACTTCTGGGTGCGGGAAAGCGACCGTGACGCCTTTTTGCGCACCTTCGAACGTCGTGGCAATGCGGTCGCTGACGTCTGGGTACGTCGTCACAGTGGCGAAGAACGACGGGTGCGACTGTCGAGTCAGCGTCTCGAATTCGACGGAGCCCCGTGCTTGCTCACCGTCTCGCACGACATCACCGAAACCCACCGACTCCACGAACGGCTACGCGATCAGGCCAATCTGCTCGAACAGGCCCATGACGCCATCTGGGCACTCGATCCCGAAGGACATATCGTCTTCTGGAATCGCGGCGCCGAACAGCTCTATGGCTGGCACGCCGACGAGGCCACCGGACGCACCGCCTCGGGCCTGCTCGGTACCGAGCCTGTCGATCACGATTGGTACGGCATCAGCAAGCATCGCACCCGTGACGGTGGCGAAGTGATCGTGCGCAGCCGGTGGACACGGGTCCGCGACGGTGGTGGCAAAGTTCGATCGTATTTGGTGATCAATACCGAGCTCAGCGAGATCACTCCCGGCCCGATGAAGTCGCTCCAGTCGCTTTGAGCTCTCCCCGCAGCTCCGCCGCGCGGCGTCGGGCGGCGGGCCAACGCGAGCGTTCGTACCATGTGATCGCGACCCGAGGTCGACCCAGACGTTCGGCGACCCGACCCGCGCGCACACAGCCGTTGGCGCGTGGGTCACCGTGACGACACGCCTTGCCATAGGCGTCGAGCGCGACGCGGTCGTCGACCATCACCCAACGATCACCGAGCAACAACCACGCTTCACCGTCGGCGGGCGCCAAGGCCACCGCCCTCTCGAGAGCGTCGATCGCGATGTCTCGATCGTCGGCGGCACGACCGAGAAATCGCCACGCCCGAGCGTCACCGGGTCGGTACGCCACCGCGCGTTCGGCCAGCAAGCGATCCTCGGGCGCCACCGCTGCCACCAACGACACCGCGGCGGGCGCGCACGACAAGAACCGATCCCACGCCACCCGACTCGCCTCGTGGTCACCGACGAGCGACGCCAAACGACCGTCGAGATACCGTACGTGGCATCCAGGCGCTCGACCGGCGCGCTGGCGCGCCGCTGCCATGGCTTCAGGATCGCTGCCCTCGACCCCACGCGCCGCCTGCCACGCGACCCGCTGACGAACGACCGTCTGCGGTGCGATCGAGGCCGCCACCGTCATCGCTCCCACGACCACGCCAATTCCGATCCCGAACGAACGACCGGGTCGCCGTGTCGTCGTCGCGCTCGGTCGCGTGGCGAGCGCCAAGCCCAGCCAGGCCGCCACCGAGAGATGACCGGGCGTTCCCAGAGCCACCGCGTCGGCGAGGCCATAGAGCGCGTGGGCACAACCCGCCATGGTCAAGCTCGCCAGCCAACCGTGATCGAGCTCGGGATGACCACGACGTAGACCCGTCACCACCCGTAACCAAGCGAGAACGAAGAGTCCGACATAGGCCAAGGTCGCGGGTAGGCCGATATCGAGAATCAGCTGGAGAACGAGATTGTGCGCATCTTCGAGCGGTTGCTCGATACTGGGAATGGGATAGAGCGGCTGCACGATCGAGGCGAAGGCACCGGGCCCCATGCCGAGCCAGACGACATCGAGCGCGGCGTGCGACGCGTGCAGCCAGATACTCGGTCGCGCCCCCAGCGCGTGGACGAACCCATCCGTCCCACCCTGAACCGAACCGTCGAGCCACGAGCGCCCCATCGCCACGATCACCAGCGCACAACACAGCAAGCCGATCCAACCACGCCGCACGCGTGACGACGAACCCTCGGCCACGAAGAAGGTCATCAAACATAGGGTCACCACGAACGCCACGGCGAGCGCGGCGAGCGCTCCACGCGCCTCGACTTCGACCAGCCACGACACCGCCCAGGCCGTCGACACGAGTCCGAGGACGACCGGCCAGCGCCGCTTGCTCGCCAGACTCACCCAAACGAACGGCACCACCAGGGTCAGCCAACCGGCGATTTCATTGTCACCGACCGTCCCCTGCCCGGTCACCGCCCCCCACGCGGTGACGACGATCATCGTCATCATGATCCCGAATCGCCAGCGTCGCCGTCTGACCATCGGTCCGTTCGTCGCCAACCGATACGTCACGAACGCCACGAGCATCGCGCCGCCGCTCCACATCACTCCGCGCGCCGGTCCGGGCGCGACGAGGAACACCTGGGCGACCCACGCACCGACCCAAACGACGGTACACACCGACATCAGCCAGGCCGAACGGTGCGAAGAGCTCGTAGGTTTGGGGTGGTTCTCCACAGCACCATTCTTGCCCTTGGCACCGCACCCGACAACTCGGCTACAATCGATCGACGTTCATACGTTGTGACGATATCGATTTCGGAGTCTGTTCATCGAATCGCTCGCTCGTCAGCCGTCATCCGCACCATGACCCTCCCGACACCCATCCCCAGCCGCAGGAGCTCACCATGAGCTGGCGTGTGCGTATCGACGTACGCCGCGAGGGGGAAGAGCCGTGGAGCGCGTCGTTCGAACGCTCGCCGATCGCGGTCGGTGCGCTGCCCCACAACGACGTGGTGTTGAACGACCCGTATGTCAGCGGCGAGCACGGCGTGGTGATGGTCACCCGCGGCCAATTGGTATACCGCGATCACAGCCGCAACGGCTCGTTTCACCAGGGCAAGCCGATTCAGGAGCAGGCGCTCGGTTCGCGGGGGGTGGTCGAAGTGCCACCGTTCACCATCGAGATGCGTCTCGATCAAGACGAAGCGCCGTGGCATACGGTGCGCCGCACCCCACCACCGCTCCAACCCGCCAAGTCGCCTCCGGGCGACATCCCCAAGTCGCCTCCGGGCGATACCCCCGATCCACCCCCGAGCGATTCCGCCGCTCCGCTCGCCGCCGCACCACCGGCGGAAACCAACCCGGCGCCACCGGTAGCCGACGCGTCACCCGTGACCCACGACGGCTGGCAGCTCCGCCTGACCAGCGGCCCGACCAGCATGTTGGACGAGCGCTTTCCGCTCATCGACCACGCCGTCCGCATCGGTCGCTCCCAAGCAGCCGATCTCCGCGTCCCGATCCGCACCGTGTCGCGTCTCCACGCCGCGATCCGGCCTCATCGCGAAGGCGGCTGGGCGATCATCGACCTCGAAAGCGCCAACGGCACCTTTGTCAACGGCGATCGGATCAGCGAAAAACGTCTCGATCCCGGCGACGAGATCAAATTGGGCGCGATCGGCTTTGTCATCGAAGAAGTACGCGGCGCGGCACCCGCTGACGAGATCAGCGACAGCTCGGCGCCCGACCTCGATGATCCGACCCGTCCGGTGATCGCCGACCACGGATTTACCCATACGCATACTGGCGATGGCCCGCCGAGGGACGGGCCACCGAGCGTGCCGATTCTTCCAAATGACGCGCCATCGAGCGACGCACCGCCAGGTGACGGGCCACCCCCGCCACCCGATTTCGCCCCCACCCTGCGTGGCGAGGCGGTCAGCGCGATGGTGGCCGATCTCGTCCCGCCTCCGCATGACAATCTGGAAACAGTCGCCGCCTTGGACGACGCCGCGAACGGGGACCCGGTGCCGGATGAGATCGCCGTCCCGGACGACGTTACCGTTCCGGAAGACATATCCGTGCTCACCGTCGACGGTGCCCTCGACGGCTATCGCGCCAACCAGCTCGGCGAACAAATCGACGCCGTGGTGGCCGATCCGAGCCAACGCGCGCTGATCATCGACCTGAGTCGCACCGAAGCGGTCGGCTATACCGCGATCAGTCTACTGGTCGACGCCAAACGCCGTCTCGAAGCCCGTGACGGCCATTTCGCTCTCGCCACCTGCACACCCTCGGTCCGCGACACCCTGTCCTTGGCGCGTCTCGACACCTGCACCGTCACCGCCGATACGCCCGAGGCGGCCCTGTACGCCGCCTTGACCTATCTCGACGAGCCATGACCCGCGTCTTGGTGATCGGCTGCGGGGTGATCGGCATGACCACCGCCCTGCGGCTGCGCGAGTCGGGAGTCGACGTCCACATCGTCACGCGCGAGCAACCAGCGGCCACCACCTCGGCGGTCGCGGCGGCCATCTGGTGGCCCTACCGGGTCGCCCCGTTCGAACGCGTCGCGGCGTGGGCCAACCACACCTGGGACGTCTTCGCTCGACTCGCCGACGAGGCACCCGAGAGCGGCGTGTCGCTGGTCGAGCTGACCTATCTCGAAGCCGAAGACGGCGAGCCGCCGAGCTGGCTCGACCACCGTCACCAGCCGAGTCAGCTCGCCACCGCCGACGTACCCGACGGCTTCGCCATGGGCTATCGAGCCCGGGTGCCGATGATCGACACGCCGATCTATCTCGCTTGGCTACGCGACCGGCTCGAGGCAAACGGGGTGAACATCGAAGAACGAGAGATCGGTCATCTCGACGAGCTGCTCGACGAGGCGTCGTGGCTGGTGCATTGCGCCGGGCTCGGGGCGCGTGAAGTCGCCAGAGACACGACGATGTTTCCGATCCGAGGTCAAGTCGTACGTGTCCGGACCCCCGAGCGCGTGTGGATGGTGGGGGATACCACCGAGCCCGCCTATGTCTTGGCGCGTGCCGATGGCTGTATCGTGGGTGGCACCACCGACGAGGGTGTCGAAGATCTCACGCCGTCGGCAACCACCACCGAGGCGATTCTCGACCGTTGTCGCGACCTCGTCCCCGAGCTCGCCGATGCCGAGATCATCGAGACGCGGGTCGGTCTCCGCCCCGGACGACCGGCGGTTCGCCTCGAGGTCGAAATCCGAGGCGATACTCGCGTCCTACACAACTATGGCCACGGCGGCGCCGGCTTCACCCTCTCCTGGGGTTGCGCCGACGAGGCCGTGGCCCTCGTTCACGGTTGACTGGTTTCGGATCTAGCGGCGACGCCGACTGTTGCCACCCAGCTCCTCGATCAGATCGAAATGCTCGTCGTAATAGAGGCGTGACCTGACCAGATTGGCACCCAGCTCCTCACATGCCCGCTGGGCGCTCCGCGACGCCGACAGACACTCGTCGAGCGCGGCGAGATCGTCGGCGGCCTCATCGGCCGACGGCTCGATATAGCCGTACAGGTCCTTATAGATGTCCTCGAGGAGAAGCTCGCGCAGATCAGCGAGATCCCGCGCCCGACCGTGTGCATCCTCGGTACGCCGCAAGGCATCGCGACGAAACTCGTCCGACGCCGTGATCTGCCGCGCCACGTCGGCGATACCGTCATACCGCCGCTGCCGGACCGTGCGGACGAAACCTTCGTCGATACGGCCGGCCTCCTCGCGCCGCAACAGCGCCTCGTAGAGCAACGCCACCAGCTCGGCGGCCGGCTCGATCTCTTCCTCGTAGTGATCGTCATCGTCGTCGACCTGGCCGCCCTCGGCACCCTTACCGACCACACGGACCGTCAGAACGCCCTTCCGGCAACCCACCGGCACCGCATCCAGCCGCCCGGGCGACCACACTCCGGTGAGCTGATAGCCGAGCCGAAACGTGCCCGGCGCCGTGGCCCGAAAACGCAGCCGACCGGCACGCCGATCCTCGTCATTCTGCGCCGTCAAACTGGCGTGACGCGCCACCGAGCCCGCCCGTGTCCCGGGCGCATAGCCGATCACCGCATTCGTCCGATACGGCGTCGAACGACCCTCGACGTGAAGGTAAAGATGCCCCTCCTCGCCGGCGCCGATCTCGACCACCTCATCACTCTCCAACCACACCTGCTCATTGTTCGGCTGCCACAACCGCACCTCGACCTGCGAGCACTGACTGTGCGCCGGTGCCACCGCGACGAACCCGAGCAGCGCGATCAAACACGCGCACCATGACCATCGTCCAAACATCTCTCTCTCCTCAATCTAAGAGTTATCCATCAACCCCGTGGGGTGTGTATGCGAGTGGTATGGCCCTACGACCACACACCCATCGCAATATGCACATTGAATGCCATCACGTCACAACTCCAGGATGATGCAAGCGTTATCGCCCGTGAAACGTACCATGGGACCGGATTCAGCGGGTCCATCGAGATAAGCTCACCGCCATGACCAGCTTCAATTCTTGGCTCGATATGCAACCCGCCGACGACGGCGGTGTCCACCTGACACCACGCGAGGAGCACCAGGCCGCACCGGACGTGGTGCATTTCGCCGTTCTCACCACGCTTGCCGAGGTCTCCGCCGCGCATGCCGTGGGTGCACCGGTGGTGCCGTCGACGGTGACCGTGCATCTACTCCGCCGCGCCCGGCTGGCGCCGCTGGTCGGCCGAGGCACGATTTTGCGTCGCGGTCGCAAGCAAGCGGTGGTCGAAGGCACGGTGACGCAGGACGGGGAGCTGGTGGCGAAGGCGACGGTCCAGTTCGTGTTGCTGGGCTAACTTCCCTCGACTTCCTGGACGGTCCGAATCAGCTGATCGGGACGGAAGGGTTTCTGTAGGAAGGCATCGGGAACGTCGTCTTGATAGCGATCGATGGCGTCTTGCTCGCTGTAGCCGCTGATCAGGACCACCGGTAGGGTCGATTCGATGGCGCGGAGCGCGGTGAGGGTTTCGGGACCGGTCATACCGGGCATGGTCATATCGAGTACGACCACCCGGACGTCGTCTCGATACCGCTCGAAGAGCTCGATCGCGGTATGACCGTCGCCGCTCACCAAGACGTTGTAGCCGGCGCTCGCCAAGGCCGCTTCGGCGACTCCGAGGACCGCTGGTTCGTCGTCCACCACGAGGACGGTACCGGTGCCGCGACGATGGCTCGGACGGGGCACGACAGGCGATTCCACCGGGAGCTCTTCACTGGGTGGTAGGTAGACGACGAAGCTGGTGCCACTACCCGGACGGCTATCGACTCGGATGGCGCCACGATGACCACGAACGATGCCCTGGACCGCCGCTAGCCCGAGACCGCGACCGTGGAATTTGCGCGAAAAAAACGGGTTGAAGATCTGATCGCGGGTGGCCGCGTCCATACCGATTCCGTTGTCGCGTACCTCGAGAAAGACATACACCCCGGTATCGAGCTCGTCGCCCCCCAGGGCGAGGTCGAGCGATTCACGGTCGAGACGGGCGAGCCCGGTGGCAACGGTCACGGTACCGCTCCGCCCGCTTTCTTCGATCGCCTCGGCGGCATTGACGATCAGATTCATCACCACCTGTCGTACTTGGGTGGCGTCGATCTTGACCGGTGGCACGTCGGCGGCGCACCGAAGATCGAGCGTCGCCCGTCGACTGATCGTGGTGCGGAGCAGCTGGGCCATCTCGGTGACCAGCTCGGAAAGGTCGTGAGGCTCGATGACGAAACGACCGTGACCGGAATACGCCAACATCTCACGGGTGAGCTCGGCGGCACGAACCGCCGCGGTCTCGATCCGCGCGATCAGCTCACGGACCGGCGAGCCGTCCTCGAGCTGCATCAGCGCCAGACCGGCGTTGCCGAGAATGCCGACCAGTAGGTTGTTGAAGTCGTGCGCCACGCCACCGGCGAGATGCTCCATGAGCTCTTCGCGTTGGGCGCGCTGGATACGCGCCTCGAGACGCCGGCTCTCCTCTTCCTCCTGTTTGCGCTCGGTGATGTCGGCAACCACCGCGAAGCTGCCGAGAAAACGACCGTTCGAGGCCAGCACCGGTGTCGGTGACACCACCGTCTCGACCTGTCGACCGTCACTGGCGATCCACGTGAGCTCGTAGGAATCGTCGTGACCGAGTCGACGCAGCTCCTGTTGGCGCGCCACCTTGACCTGCTCTTCAGGATCCAAAAAGCTCTCGATCGGCTTGCCGACCAGATCCTCGCGCGGGTAGCCGAGCATTTGGGCCATCTTCGGGTTGACGAGCTCGAATCGGTTGCTCCCGTCGGTGGTGACGAAACCTTCGTTCATGCGCTCGATGAGCAGACGGTGACGCGTCTCGGCGCGCTCGAGCTCGTGGACGGTGCGAGCGTAGGCGGAAAGATCGCGGTAGAAGGCGACCATCGTGGTGACATCGAGTGGCTCGATCTCGACCGCGAGCCGGATCTGCGAGCCATCACCACGGTAGAAAAGCGTTTCGCCACGAAAGCGCTCCCGTGCCGTCAAGGCCGCTTCCATCTGGCTCAAGACTTCGATCGGGGTCTCTGGCCCGGCGAAGACGAAGGGCTCGGCCCCGACGATTTCCTCGGCGCGATAACCGGTCATCTCGCTGAATCGACGGTTGACGAAGGCGATGGTCGGCGCGGCCGCCACGTTGATGATCACCAAGCCGTCACCGAGCGCGTCGAGCGCCTGATCGAGCATGCGCAACAGGTGCTCGGCGGTGGCGCGATCTTCCTCGGCGCGCGCCAGACGCTCTTCGAGCCCGATCGACTCCTCGGTCGCGGCGTGCAACCGCCGCTCGAGGACATCGTGTGGCGACTCGGCGCCTCGGCTCACTTCGGTGTTCTGCTCGAGATCATCACGACTGGACATCGAACCCACCTACGCTGACTACACGAAACAAACGACAAGTGCTCCATCTCGAATTTCTGTCTTCTTACCACAACTTCCACGTGGTTCGACGAGTGGAGATCGGGTCGCGATAGAGTTGGCCTCATGAAGCGTTCATGGTGGCCTCTCGTTGTCGTGCTGCTCCTCTTCGCCGGCCGACTCGCATGGATCTGGATGAGCGATGGTGGAAATCGGCAGAGTCAGGTCATGGCGAGCGCGATCTCGCTGATCGTTGCCGGATTCTTGATCCTCGTCTGGCTCTTGCTGATGTCGCCTTTCTCGTGGGGCATCCGGTTGCGGTTCATCGCCGCCTTCGCGCTCGTCGTGCTCATGGGTTCGACTCTCTTTCGCATCGAAGGCGTCGATGGTGATCTCCGCCCGATCGTCGGATTGCGTTGGGGTGGCGAGCTGACGACCCCGACGACCGGCGACGCCGCCATGGTCGAAGCCGGACCCGGCGACTTTCCACAATTCCTCGGACCAGCGCGTAACGGCAAGATCGATTCGATCCAGCTCGATCCGGATTGGGAGTCGTCGCCACCAGAGCTCGTCTGGCGTCAGCCGATCGGCGACGGCTGGTCGGGTTTCGCGGTCGTCGGCAACGCCGCCATCACCCAGGAGCACCGTGGCCCCGACGAATTGGTCAGCCGCTACGAGCTCGATACCGGTGCGCTGGTGTGGACCTACGCCACCCAACAGCGATACGAGACCACCATCGGCGGCACCGGCCCACGAGCCACGCCGACGGTGGCCGGCGACCGCGTGATCACCGTGGGCGCGACGGGCCATCTCGCCGCCCTCGACCTCGTGACGGGCGAGGCCTTGTGGTCCCACGAGCTCGCCGACTTCGACGTCTCGACCCCCGATTGGGGTCGCTCGGCATCGCCGATGGTTCTCCATGACACCGTGCTCGGTAGCACGGTCATCGTGCCGGCTGGCGGCACCACCGATCGTCCCGCGCCGGCCCTCATCGCCTTCGATCTGGCCAGCGGTGACGAGCTGTGGCGTAGCGAAGCGGCGCGCAACTCGTACAGCTCTCCGGTTCTCTTCGAGCTCGCCGGCTATCGCCAGATCGTCCTCTTCGAAGGTGCATCGGTGAGCGGCTATGCGCTCGACGACGGTAGCCGTCTGTGGCAAACCCCGTGGGACGGCGAACGGCCGAATGTCGCCCTGCCGGTACGGCTCGACGCCGATCGCTTCGTCGTGTCGACCGGCTACGGCATCGGCGCCGCCGCCTACCGACTCACGGCAACCTCCTCGACGACCGCCACGCCACGGAGCGACGAATCAGCGAGCGACGAATCGGCGACTGACGAATCGGCGAGCGACGAACCGACCACAAGCTCGGTCCATGACGTCACCTTCGAGCTCGAGCAGCTCTGGAAAACGCCTCGTCTCAAAGCGAAGTTCTCCAACTTCGTCTTTCATGACGGCGCTCTCTATGGCTTCGACGACGGTGTATTCGTCAGCCTCGATCCTGAAACCGGTGAGCGCAACTGGAAAGCCGGTCGCTACGGTCACGGTCAGCTGCTGCTGATCGACGACCATCTGCTGGTGCTCGCCGAAGATGGCCGCGTGCTCTTGCTCCGCGCCGACCCCACCGAGCACATCGAGCTGGCCAGCTTTCGCGCGCTCGACGACAAGACCTGGAACACACCCGCCTTGGCGGGGCCGTATCTCCTAGCGCGCAACACCAACGAAGTCGCGGTCTGGCGTCTGCCCGTGCTCGAGTGACCGCGCGCTTGCAACCGTAAGAAAAAGGGCGCCCAGCGGGCGCCCTAACGCAACGGATTCCCGCCTCGTATCAATGGGCTTCGCAAGGCGATCGATCGACGCACATCGTTCGACCGAGCGCGAACCCACGGCATGGGTAGAGCCATCCGCGTACGGTACGTGGTCCCGAGGGCTCGAAACACGCGACACCGTCGCCGTACGACGTACAGACGTCTCGCACCGATCGAGCTCCACCGTGTACCTCGTTCTTTCCGTGCACATGTGTCTCAATCTCGAATGGCGTCGTACAGAGAGCAGCGGCATCTACCGACTGATCGACGCACGACGCACATTGCGTATTCGCGCGACGAAGAGGTGGTTTGTACGCCGTACAAACGGGCGATGCACGAGCCCGATAACCTCTGTACCGGGTCGACTCAGCCCTCGAAACGCGCCAGGAGCTCTTCGACGCGTCGTAGGAGCCTTGTCGCGGCCCGACTCTCGTTGGCGAGAATCGCAACGGTGATGTCGAGCTCGGGGTAGTGCTTGAGCTCGCCGTTGATCCCCGGCGCGCCACCGTTGTGGCCGATGCTCGACAACGCACCTTCGCCACGGATACCGAAGCCATAGCCGTAGCCGGTGGGGCGACTCCCCGCTGTATTGACGGTGTGCAGCCGCTGACGCGTCGCGGCGCTCACCAGACGATCACCCCACAGAGCCGAAGCAAAGCGCTGAAGGTCACCGACGGTGGCATAGCCACCGCCAGCGGCGCAGCCCTTGACCGCGTGCTGAAAGACATTGCTACGCCATGCGCCTTGGCCACGCTGCTCCCGGGTATACCCGGTGGCGAGATCGGGCACCACGTCGTCGTACGCCCAGCTGTCGGTGTCGTGCATCCCAGCGGGCTCGAAGACGTGCTCACGCACATGGTCGAAATAGTCGTCTCCGGTCACGACCTCGATGATCCGCCCCAGCGCGACGTAGCCGGTGTTGCTGTAGCCGAAACGACTCCCGGGCGCGAAGTCCAGAGGTTGATCGGCGGTCAAGGCGAGCAACGCTGTGTGGCTGCGGATCTCGGTGAAATTGGCCGCGAAGAGCGGTTCCCAATAGCTCCCAAAACCTGAAGTATGAGTCAGCAAATGGTGGATGGTGATGTCTTCGACACCATCGTGACGGGGATAGTCAGGCAGATGGTCGATCAGTCGATCGTCATAGTCGAGCGTGCCCGCCTCGACCAATTTGGCGATCGCGACAGCGGTGAACATCTTGTTCATCGAGCCGAGATTGAACCGCGTGTCGAGACGGTTGGGCACCGAGAACCGACGGCTGGCGAGCCCCGTCGCGTGTTGGAAGAGCACGTCGTCACCTCGGCGAAGATCGATCGCGCCCGAAAACCCGTCGAGCGACGTCTCGAGCGCAGCGATCAAGCCGGCGCGATCGAGCCGCGGACCGTCGAGATCGCGTGGCGGTGAGGTGACCTCGAGACGAACCTCGGTGAGCAAGCCGGATGCGAGCCCGAGCCCCAGCCGCACCCACAGCTGATCGCCCCGGTTGCGTACCAAAGCGGATACCCCGTCGTCGGACACCTCGACCTCGCCATGCAGGTCGACGCCACCGGTGAGTCGCTTGATCCGACCCAACTGCTCGGTCAGCTCCTCGACGTTCGCGTCCGCGGCGTACGCGGTCTCGACGAAACGACGACGGACCTCGTCGTCATCGCTGTTGATGGCCGCGATGAGGTCGGTGAGCCGTTGCTCGGCAAGCTCGGTCGATCGTTCGGCGTCCGCGTGGGCGGTCCCAGCAAGAAGGAGGATGAGGAGAAAGTAAAAAGGAAGTCGAAATGGGGGCCTGGTCATGGTGTTCTCCCGAGGGTTGATCGACGAAACGTCGGCCCCCTCGACAAGAGCAAGGACGGTACCAGGCCATGCAGCCGCCAACCCCGGGCCATCGAGGTCCACGGACGTGCTGATTTGAGGAAGGAGGTTCTCTTACCGGTCGATGTCGACCCAAACGAGCATGTGGTCGCTCGCTTTGTCGTCACCATCGACCAGATGACGCAGCGGCTCACCGGGTCCGGGCCAGAAGATCCCCGAGCCGGTGATCGTCAGATCCTTGCTCGGCAAGGCGTAGTCGAGCCGGCCGTAGTTGGCGGTGTACAGCCGGTCGTCACTGAAAAACGAACCACGGCGAGCGTACGCCCCACCGGCTCCCACGGGTTTGGTATCGCGCACCCGTGGATGATCGAGCAATTGATCGATCGCCACCGTCTCGTCGTAGATGACGTCGTTGCCCGGATCGGCGTTGAGATCGCCGAGGATGACAAAGCTCTGGTCGGCCGACAGACCACCCTTCTCGCCATGGTCGTCGATGATCCAGGCGGCGCGTTCGCCACCGGCAACGTAGTCGGCGATCAAACGGATCTCGTCGAAGTTGCGGCGGCCGTTGCGATCCTGCTGACCGTCATCGAAGACCGGTGGGGTCGGATGCGCGGCGATCACGTGGAGCACGTTGCCCGAGCCGAGCAGGATCGGCACGTCCCAATGACTTTTCGACGACAGGCGTAGCTGATCGGCGATCGCGGGCTCATACCACGCTGGTCGTCCATCCCGTCCGTCGGGCATGTGATGACCGGGCATGCTCACCCAACGCAGTTTCTGAAAGGTCCGGACCCGCTGTGTATCGATCGGGACCTGGCTCAAGAGCGCCATGCCGTATTGCCCGGGGTAACGACCAAAGCCCCAGGCGTCGTCAGGACCGTCCGACTCGCCGTCGCGGTTCAGATCGAGGCCGCTCGGCAGCCCCGTATTGACCGGCGCGACGTAGACGTGCGGGTAATCGATCGGCGATTGCCCGTTTTGCGGTTCGCGAAGAAAGCGCTTGACGAAGAGACGCGCGTTCTCCCCCGCCGCGTCGTAGTCGATCTCGTTGATCAACAACACCTCGGGACGCACCCGCTGCACCACCTCGGCGGCAGCACGCAGCTGCCGGTGATCCTCGGTATCGAGCTTCTCACGCGACAGCTCCCAGACGTTGAAGACCGCGACGCGAACGGAATCGGGCTCGGGCAGGGGCACGGCGGTCGGCGACATGAACAACACGGCGAGTACGAAAACGATCATGGGCTACTCAACGCTCCTACACGGCTGCCCGTGCCACTCTCGCTCATCAGTCGAGGCTCGGGGCGGATGGTTTCCGGGACCGGCTCACCGAGCATGGCGGTATCGGTCTGGCGACGGAAGCTGCGCAGCTCACCGGTCAGGCTGCCGAATTTGAGCCCGGCGCGAAACCGCACCAGAGCCCGATGCGGGGCATCGGCGATCCACGCCGTCATGCCACGGTCGGTCTTGAGCTTGCCGTCGAACCGTACCTTCAGCTCGAGCGGGTAGGCACGAATCTCACCAAAGGGTGTGTCACGCAAGGTCTCGACCTCGCCGACCGTGACCTCGGCTTGCCAGTTCTTGCCGTCTTCGTGAATCGGCACGGCATAGGTCTTACCCACCTGCCGCACCGGCAGCATACGCAGTCGATAAAGCGCCGAAAGGGCATCTTGGGCGAACGGCCCGAGCTCGTCGACACGCTGCTCTTGCTTCGGCCCATCGTCCTTGTGAAAGGTTCGATCGAGCTCGAAACGCGCCTCGCCGCTGTCGTGATCGTAGATCACCGTTCGCCGCCCGCGTTCCTTTTTCTCGTCGACGCGGATCTCGAAAAGACGGGGTAAGAACTCGGCGGTATCGACCAGACCTTCGATCGAGTCGTCGACCGGATAGAGCGCGTCGACCAGCCCCGAAGACACCGCGCGGCCGGCGAAATGCCACACCGGCTCACCATCGAGCTCGGTGAGCGGGCGCACTTCGAGACTGATGTCGCCGCCCTTCACCGGCCCCCAGCGCACCGCGAAGACGGCGAGCTCACCGGGTGAGAAAGGCGGTTCGTTTTCCGTCCAACGACGCTCGCTGGCATCGGTGACGTCGATCGAGAAGAGCGACAGGATCATGATCGACACGAAACAACGAAGGGTGAAGTCTAGGATGTGCAATCTTGGAGTTCGTGCAGTCTTCATCGGCATGACTTTAGCAGGAACGAAAAAACGACCCTTCCGTGGCGTCGGGAACGCCACTCTATCCACCAACTTAGAATGGTGTCATGAAGCGATCATCAAGCTCGATTCTCCTCGTCTCGCTCATCCTCACGCTGGGTCTCTCGGCGTCGACCCTCGACGCCCAATGCCCTGATCCCGCCGTTCTGGTCGAGCGGGTGCTCGATGGCCAAAGCGGCTGGGGCGCGCTCGCGGTGCGGGCGCAATATCTCCTCGGGCTCGACGCCGCCGATCAAGGCCGTCTCGGAGCGCGGATCGAAACCCGACTCGACGCCACCACGATCGATGGCGCGCTCTGTTTCGGCATCGTCCTGGTCGGCGAAGAGGTGCTGACCGCGTATCGCGAGTCGGTGCCGCTGCGTAGCGTCACCGGTGAGGTCCGACTCGGGATCGATCTCCGTCTTCCCGACACCACCGAGCAAATCGTCGTCGTCGCGCAACACGGTGACAACTGGGGCGTGGCGCTGGCCGACGAGGCATTCACCGAGCTCGCCGGACCGACGGGCGCCAACCCGATCGCCGGCGGTGGGTGGCTACGCGCCAGCAGCGCCGAGGCGGCACCCCGCGGGCCGGCCCGTGGCACCGAGCTGCGTTTGGTGCCGCCCCGTGACGAGGTGGTGGCGGGCGCCAAGCGGATCTACGCCTTGACCGCGCGTGGCGATGTCGACCGGGTGCGTTTCGTGCTCGATGGCGAGCCGGCGGGTGAAGACGGCACGGCGCCGTTTTCCCAACGCATCGACTTCGCCGATCCGCCCAGGGAGCAAACCCTGGTCGCGGTCGCTTTGGCCGACGACGGCACCGAGCTCGGCACCGACACGCTCACCGTCAACCGGCCCGATCGGCCGTTTCGCGCCACGATCACCGATCTTTCACCCGCGTCGAGCGGTGGTTGGCAGATGCGTGGCAGAGTCTCGGTACCCGCCGGGGCGACCCTGTCGAGCGTCGAGGTGTTTCTCAACGAAGCGCTGATCAGCCAGAGCACCGATCCGGAGGTCGCGATCGAGATCCCGGTGCTCGATGCCGGTCCGACCGATTACGTCCGCCTCGCCGCGGTCCTGGCGGACGGCTCGTCGATCGACGATGTGGTGCTGCTCGCCGCGCCGTCGTTGAGCGACGAAGTCGACGTCAACCTGGTCGAGCTGGTGGTCTCGGTGGCCGACGGCAACGGTTGGCCGATCGGTGGACTGGATGCGGATGCCTTCCAGGTCACCCTCGACGGTGAACGTCTCGACATCGCCTCGTTCTCACACGCCGACGACATTCCCCTCACTCTCGGCTTGGTGATCGACACCTCGGGCAGCATGGAGCTGATCATGCAGCCGACCCGCGTGGCAGCGGCGATCTTCCTCCAGGATCTCTTGCGACCAGGAGATCGTGCCTTCGTGGTCGACTTCGCCGATCGACCACGATTGCTGGCGCCGATCACCGACGATCTGACCCAGACCTTGCTCGCCCTCGGACGGCTGCAACCCCAGGGTGCCACCGCGATGTACGACGCCATCGTCTTTTCGATGCTCCAGCTCGAGGACGATCGTGGCGCCGGCCGGCGCGCGCTGGTGGTGCTCACCGACGGTGACGATCGTGACAGCCGTTTCGGTCCGAGCGATGCGGTGACCTACGCGCAAGAGGCCGGCGTACCGATCTACCTCATCGGTCTCGGTGGGCTCGATCAGCTCAGACGCACGCTGAGCAAACGAGACCTTCGTCGGGTCACCGATCGCAGCGGTGGTCGTCTCTTCTTTGTCGACCAGATCGATTTGGTGGGTGACGCCTACGACACCATCGGCGAGGCGTTGCGCAAGCAATATGTGCTCGGTGTCTATACCGCGAGCGATCTCGATCGCGCGGCGCTCCGGCGTATCGAGGTCGGGGTCGACCGCGACGACACGACGGTGTACACGGTGATTGGCCAATCCAGGAGATAAGCGGGAGCCAACCACGCAAACTCTTGGAACGTAGTAATGTCAGGACAAGTCTGACCGGTCGATATCATTTCGAACCGGCCCATCTATTCGCTGCTGTCCACGACACGGCCGACCCACGAGGGAATCATGGAGTGGTTTCGACGCCGTAGCCCACCCGCGAGCGACCAAGCCGCCGGCGCGGAAGCCGCGGTATCGGTCGACGCACCGACACCGATCGGCCCAGGTGACGAGCTCTATAGCTCGAGCACCGGCTATCGGGTCGAACGTCGTCTCGGTGGTGGCGCCTATGGCTCGGTCTTTCTGGCCACCCGTCTCGCCCCGTCCGGGGTCTCGATCGACGTCGCGCTGAAGGTTTTCCACCGCCCGGGAGGACACGATCCACTGCGTGTCCTCCGTCGTGAGCTGTCGTCGTTGCTCGCCATTCAGAGCGACCGGATCCCCGAGGTGCTCGACTGGTCGCTCGACGGTGATCCCGCCTTCGTGGTGATGCGCTATTTCCCCCACGGCGGTCTCGACGCGGTGCTCGATCGTGGCCGTCTCGACGAGAGCCAAGCGCGGCGTCTGCTCGAAGATCTGCTGCTCGCGCTGAGCGCGGCGCACCAGGCGTCGATCCTCCATCTCGACATCAAGCCGTCGAACGTCTTGCTCGATGGCCATGGCGGTTATGTTCTGACTGATTTCGGCGTCTCCCAGGCGTCACGACTCGCCAAAAAGGCTCTCGCCAGCGGCCATGGCACGCCCCGCTATCGAGCTCCCGAACAACGTCTCGGAGTCTTCGATCTGCTCGATATCCGCACCGATTTATGGGGAGTCGGCGCGACCGTGTGGGCGGCCTATAGCGGTCTCGACCTGAGCCTGCATCCCGATCTCCGGGTCGCCGACGAAGATCGTCGTTGGGGTTTGCCACGTCTACGGCGTCACCGCCCCGATTGTCCGCGTGATTTCGAAGACGTGGTGATGTCGCTCCTGACCCTCGATCCAGGCGATCGACCGGGAAGCGCCGCCGAGGTGCTCGAACGAACCCGCGCGCTGGACGGCGGCGAGGACGAATCGCAAAGCGCGGTCGATCACTATCGAGCCCTACTGACCCGCAAAGAGATCGACGCGCTGGTCGACACCTTGATCGACCCGCTCTTGGCCGCCATCCTGCGCTCGGACCACGTCACCGGCACCTACGTTCGCTTTCCCGATGGCGCGGTGCTGGCCCGACAGGGTGAGCTGTCGTTCTATACCTTCCTGCTCTTACATGGCTGGGTGCGGATCGAGATCAACGGTGAAACGCTCCATACCGAGCAACGGGAGGGAACGTTCCTGGGTGAGGTCGCCACCCTCACCGGCTCGGCCCGCACCGCCTCGATGATCGCCGAGGGCGAGGTGTGGGCATGCGCGCTCAATGCCGCCGAGCTCGAAGCCTTGGTCACCCGTCATCCGGAGATCGGTTTGCGTCTGATCCGTTCGATGGCCGAGCGGCTGGCAAGGTGAGCGGCGTGGCGCCGAAACAGGTCGCCAACCAACCTCCCAGACCGTAGGTGGCAAAGGCCCACACGACGGCGATCGCGCATGCGATCAATCCCCCGCTCCACATCGTCGCGCCGCTCCACTCGGCGGCGAGAAGAAAGACGTCGTCGCCTCGGATGGCGTCGATCTCGGACGCCCACGGCGCCACCCGGGTGATCAGGATCGAGCCGAGCTCGTAGGCATCACCGGTGAGCGACAGAAACGGCGCCAGCGCCCAGGGCAACGTCGCGCCCCAGGCGATCGGCGAGCGTCGTCGGGCGCACCAGCGGAGCAAAAACACGCCCGGGAAAAGAGTCAGCACGAACGGCGCGACGACCGTGACGATATAGATCCAATCGTTGCCGTAGGTATCGAAACCCACCAGCTGCCCGGCGTAGTCGCTGCCCGCCGCGACCCACGGGATCCACGCCGCCAGGATCGCGCCGCCATAGAGCGGGTCGATCTCCAGCCGTGTGACCTCGCCCCCGGCGAGCAAACATCCCCAGGCATGGAAGAGCTCGTGGACCGGAACGTAAAGCCACCAGCCGAGAAAGAGACCGACGAAGATCATCACCAAACCGAGCATGCCGCGATCGAGACAGCGATCGAGCCCGCCGAGAACGTCGAACACCGGCGTGGTGATCGGGCGCAGCAGCTTCTTTCGGATCGACTCGCTCACGCCGCGTCGTCTTCCACCGGCTCGTCACTCGGCTCGACCTCATCACCGGTTTCGTTGCGCAGAGCCGACGCGGGCTCGGGCTGGGTGAGCTTGCCGTTCTTCCAGATCGCCGGCCCGACATCGAGCGTCCGGCCATCGGGAAGAATAAAGCTCGCCCACATGGTGATCTCGGGCGCCGAGGGCGAGATGATCTCGACATTGCCCGAGCGGATGGTCTGCTGCGCGCCGAGCACCGGCGCATGGAGCCGCAGCACGTCGGCGCGCCGGAACATCTGGATCAGCTCACCGTCGTCGCCGATCTCGTAGAGCACGTAGCGATAAAAATCGCCCAGCCTGGCGTCTTTGTTGAAAAAGCCGCGATCGAGCTCGACTTGGAGATAGTTGTTGTCGAGATAACCGAGCTCGGTGGCCTCGCCGTTCTCGTTGACCAGCGCGAAGCGGAAGATGTAGCCCCGGCCGGTTCGACGTTGCAATTGAGCATCGAGCACCAGATCGGGCGTCGCTGGCGCCGAGTCCAAGCCGTTGATCAGATTATCGACCGTCAGGCTGAGGGTCTCATCGGCTCGTGGAGCGCGAAAGTAGACCTGACCGATGTGATGCTCGAAGCTCCACGCGCTGCCGAGACGCAAGAGCTCTTCGACGTGGGACGCGGCGCTCTTGATGACGCGGATTTCGTCGCCCTTGCGGAGCTCGAACGGTCCGACGGTGACCCGCTGGGTGGCTTCGACCTCGTAAACCTGACGATTGACACCTTGCAGACTGAAACCCGGCTGCAGATCGAGACCACGGTTCCACATCAGGTCGGAAAGCGCCACTTCGGTGCTGACCTCACCACCGTTGACGGTCGCCGTGCCGAGCGTGACGAAGCCGATCATGTAGTTGGCGTCGAGCTCCTCGAGACGACGCAGGTGTTCCTCGAGATGCGCGAAATCCCACGCCATCGGATCTTCTTTCTCACCCGGGAACTGACCGTAGAGAAACGGCACGATGAAATCAGCGGCTCGAGCCAGGTCTTTGAGCTTGGATGCGTCGAGCCACCCACGGGGCACGGTCACGGAAAGAAAGAGCGTGCGGTCGAGATCTTTGCGTACCTTGGAGACGAGATCGGCATACGGCTCGAGGGGCGGTTGACCGGCGCTTCGCCGTGAAAAGTCGAAATGAAAACCGATCGGAATCAGCCCTTTGCCCTCGGCGTCGAAACGCAGCTGGCGGAGGTTGTCGAGCACCGCTTCGAGCGTGGTGTCGCTGACCTCTCCACGCGGGGCTTCGCCTTCGACGACCAGGGTAACCGCCGTCGATGGAGGTAGATCGGGCAGCGATTCCTTGGTCAGCGAGCCGCCGGCGTCGAGCGCCAACGAACCAGCGACGACGAACATCTCACCGAGTCCGACGTCCTCCAATTGCGCCACCTGCGCAACGGTCGGCGTGACGTCGGAATCAGCGATCCAAAGAGCGGAGGTCGGTGGCTTGACGGGCCGTTGCCAAGAGTCGGGACAACCGGTCAGCAAGACGGTCAGCGGCAGTACGAGCAGAAGGAGAATCCCACGCGAGCGGTCGATCATGAAGGCTCCTCGGCAAGAGAATCATGCGAATGTTGCGATGACGCACATACATTGTCGGCAGCAAGGGGGATTGTAATCACGACTTCGAGGCCACCGCCAGATCGATTGCGCGCGCTGATCGTGCCTTCGTGCTCTTCGACGATCCGACGCGCGATCGGCAGACCGAGACCCGTGCCGCTGTCGTGCGTCGAAAAATAGGGTTCGAAGATCCGCGTCAGGTTCTCGGGGCTCACTCCCGGCCCCCGATCACACACCGCGATACGGGCCGTGGCCTGCTCGATGTCGAGGGTCAAGACGACGGTATCTCGACTCACCCGCAAGGCGTTCTCGACCAGGTTGCGCACCGCGCGACCGAGCAAGGCGCGATCGAAGCGTAGCGACAGGGTCGTGACGGCACTTTCGAAGCTCACCCCGACGCCGCGCTCGGCGGCATCTCGATAGGCTTCGGCGAGCGCACCGAGCGCTTCGACGAGATCGCCCGGTACCCGTTCAGCGCGTGGGATCCGACTGTAGGTCGAGAATTCCGAGGCGATCATCCGCAGCTCTTCGACATGCACCAGAACGTTGTCGATACAGCGGTCGAAGACCTCTTCGAGACGGTCCGGGCTCTGTCGATAGACGCCGCGAAGATGCTCGGCGGACAACCGAATCGGGGTCAAGGGATTCTTGATCTCGTGGGCGATGATGCGGGCCATTTCGGCCCATGCGGCGAGACGCTGACCGGCCAACACTTCGCTGACGTCGTCGACCACCAACAACGCCGCTGGATCCTCGACCCCGGGCAACGGCACCCAGGTGAGCGTCCACTCGTGCTCGGTACCGTCGTCGTCGGCCAGTGCCACCGTGGTCTGACGTGGCTCACGCTCGGATTCAGCGTGCTGCCGCGCCTCGTCGAGCAGCGGGCGAACCGGTTCGAGCCGCCCGCTATCGAGCACCCGTTCGAACGGCGCGCCGATCTCGGTGCCGAGCAGGATCCGCGCGACGCGATTGTGCATCAACACCCGCCCGGCGCGGTCGAGCGACACGACCCCCGACGTGATGTTGTCGACCATGCGGTCGACCAGTTGCTTCTCGACCAGAAGGGCGCGACGACTGGCCGCGATCCGACCGGCCATGTCGTCGATCGCCGCCACCAAAGTCGATAGCTCGGTGTCCCGCGGGGTGATGCCGAGCGACGACGCGCCTCGAGCGATCCGGCGCGTGCCTCGGACCACATCCATGAGTGGCGCGGTGAAACTGCGGGTCAATCGTCCACCGAGCGCGACCAGGAGCAAGAAGAGCGCACTGGTCACCAAAACGGTCTGACGACGCATCGCCGCCAGCTCACGGCTCACCTCGGCCTGTTGCTCGACTCGAGGAAGCGACAGGTAAAAGAGCGGCTCGCCGTCGGGCACGCCCGGCCAGGCGATCGGGGTGTAGAGCTCGAGATAGGTCAGGTCGCCGGCGCGTCGGCTGCGCGACGCGACATCCGGTCCGCGCATCGCCAAGCGCGCGTAGATATCGCCCGGAATCCGGCGCGGCAAGAGCCCGGCGGTAAACAGCTCCTGCTGACTCGACGCCCACAGCCGGCTGCCCCAGTAGAGATTGACCTGGTGCTGCACGACATCGGCGGTCCAGCTGAGAAAATCGGCCGATAGCTCGGGATCGAAGGCATAGCCCTCACCACGACCGATGATGAAATTGCGCACCATGGTGCGTGCCGAGCGCAACGCCGCCGCGCCATCCGTGAATTGATCGCCCCGCGCCCGCTCTTCGAAACCACGTACCAAGACGAGCGCCAACGCGACCAGCGGAATCAGGATGAGCGCGCCGTGCACCAGGAGCAGACGACGCGCGTAGGAGCGCAGACCCCGGGTCGCCATCTCACGCATCCGGGGCCAGCTCACCGACAGCACGAAAACGAAGGCAGCGAGCACCGCGATCACCGCGAGCGCGCCAAAGGCGTGTGACGCCACCCGTTCGAGCGCGCCGAGCGGCGCCACCACCGGCACCATGAGCGCGGTCACCGTCGGCCCATCACCGGCCACGACCGGATCCGGCGCGGTATAGACCCGCAAGCCGCCGCGTGCCGTCTCGAGCAGCGCGCCGTCGGCAAGTTGTTCAGCGGACAGCGGTGGCGCGTCGGCCCACGAGCCTCGCACCGCGCGCCCGCTGGCGTCGTAGAGCGCGTAGTAGACCCCTTCGGGCAATCCCTCGAGCGGCT
>JBCDBH010000034.1:0-27146 GCA_039184055.1 Acidobacteriota bacterium | reverse complement strand
CTGCTTATGAAGACCGAGTCGACTTCTACATCGTCTATACCCGCGAGGCACACCCCGTGGGAAGCGCAAGCCCCTATTCCGACGACGAATGGGATCCGTGGATCAACAAAGTGACAGGGGTGCGTCTCGGCGAACCGGAGACCATCGCCGCGCGCCGCGAACGAGCACGCTGGTCGGGTAGCGATCTCGAGCTTCCCGTAACGATCCTGGTCGACGACGATGGCGACACCATGTGGAACGGCTGGGGCCGGGCACCGTCGGCGGCTTTTGTGCTCGATGCTGAAGGCCGAGTGATCTTGAGTCAGCCGTGGGTCGATCCCGGGGGCCTACGCGAGGCGCTCGAATCGTTGCTCGCCACGGGCGACTGATCCTGACGGGCCCACCGCTCTCCTCAACCCTTCCACCACGCGCGCAATCTTCCCAAGAACGCCAACGCACCCGCCACGGCCATCATGATGATGGCCGCGCGCGGCTCGGAATCGAAGATCAACACACCGCCGAGAAAAAGCGCGGCAAGCAGCACCGCGGTGGTGAGTCGTTCGAGTCCGCGGTCGATCCGATCGAGTTGCCGGCGTGCGTCGGGGGTGAACGAAGTCCGAACCGCCAATCGGCCACTCCGGGTCTGCTCGATCAATCGTTTGCTCGCCACCGGCAGCCCGAGGACAGCATCGACACCTTCCCCGACGTCACGCAGCCGAGCCACCAACCCACCTTCGGCGGTACGCATCAAGCGGGTGGCGAATGGCCCGACCTCTGGCCAGGGATTGAAATTCGGGTCGAGTCGTAGCGCCACACCCGCCAGCACTTCGAGCGCGCGTACCGAAAAAAGCAAATCGACCTGTACTTGAATCGGTGTCTCGAGAACGATGTCGCGAAGCTCACGCCACATCGTCGACGCCTCGCTCCGCATCAGCTCGGAGGCTCGACCGAGCTCGATTCCCCAGAAACGGTCCATCGTCTTTTCGAGGGTCTCTTCGATCTGCGCCAGATCAGCCCCTGGAAGCAAGGTGCCCGATTTGGCGTAGGCACGAACGATGCGGCTCGCATCGCGCGTCGCGAATCCGATCAGGACTCCCTCGAGCGCCCCTGTCAGACGTGGCGGAATCACCGCCACCATGCCGAAATCGACGAAGACGACCTGAAACGGACGCTCTTCGGCTTCCGGTACGTCCTGCCCCGGGAGCACGGAAAAGTCCTCTGGATCGTCTGGACCGGCGAGAGGCTTGACGAAAAGGTTACCGGGATGAGGATCCGCGTGAACGAAACGGTGGAGAAACGTCTGTTCGAGATAGAGACGAAAGAGACGTCGTGCGAGCATCGTGCGGTCAATTCCAGCACGGTCGAGAGCGTCGAAATCACCGACTCGGATATAGCCTACGTTCTCCTCGGTCAGGGTGTGCCGTGAGCTCGCCTCCCAAATGATCGCCGGGATCTCGACGGTCGGATCCTCCGCGAAGTTCTCGGCGAATCGCTCGGCGTTCTTGCCTTCGGCGCGCATATCGAGCTCGGCCCGCGTGGTGTCGGCAAACTCGCGAGCCACCCAATCGAGATCGACCCGTCGACGCAGGAAACGCCACATCTTGAGACGACGAAAGAAAGCCGTGATGGCGATCAGGTCGGTTTCGACCAGCACCTCGATTCCAGGCCGAAGAACCTTGACCACGACCTCGCGCCCATCCGTCAAACGCGCGGCATGTACCTGGGCGAGAGACGCCGCACCGAGCGGTTCGGTGTCGATATGAGCGAAGATCTCGTCCAGCGGACGATCGAAATCCGCATCGATCTGTTCGCGAATGGCCTCGAAGGAAGCAGGCGGCACCTCGTCTTGTAGTCCGGAGAGCTCACGGACCACTTCGATCGGCAAGAGATCCACGCGTACGCTGAGGTACTGACCGAGCTTGATCAACACGCCACCGAACTCGACCGCCAAGGCTCGGTAGCGACGAGCCAACGCACACCACCGTGGAATCGGTTCGGATCGTAAGAATCGCAAAACCGGCAAGGCGAGCACCACGTCCCACCACGCAACGTGGAGAATCACCCGGAGGAAAAAACGTTGGAGCCTGCGCAGCCGACGACGATCGATACGGGTAGTGGTCGCGGCGCTGGCGGTCGGGCCGTGCTCGTCATGCATCCTTGCTTCCTATCACAAGGATGCGCCGCGATGCGGCAAACTGATTCTCCTCGCCCATAAAGAAGGCCCACCGGCACATGCCGGTGGGCATCCCCTCGCAATCGACGAGGCCGCGATCAACCGCCGGTGGCGTAGAGCCGGAGGTCGAGTCGGTAGGCTCCACTCGACGTGATCTGACCGAGGCGGACCGTGTAACGTCCAGGATGAACCGGCACCAGATACGCACCCTCGCTTTGGTCGAGGTGCAGATGCGCCGCATGTTGGGTGGCACGGGTACAGGCGTCGCCGTCATAGAGGCCCGCGAACACGCCTCCGGTTCCACCGATCGACAACCAACCACTGCGAGCGACCTCGAAGCTGATCGTGGTTTCTTTGTCGTCGGTCAAGTCACCGTGGACCGACACGCCGAGGTTGCGATCGAAGACCGGCAGGCCACCGACCTCCGCGCCCAGATCCACTCGCCACACGGAGGTCAAGATCTCGAGCGAGCGACCCTTGTCCGCCGGAGGCATGATCGGCGCCGGTGGATCGACCACCACCACGGTGTCGTCACCATTCGTGGTGCCGTCACCGTCACGAATGTAGAGGGTCGGACGCCACTGCATCGGCTGCGGCGGATCGACCACCACGACCGTGTCATCACCGTTCGTGGTGCCGTCACCGTCACGTGAGCCGAGACCGGGAACCGTGGTCGGGGCCGGTGGATCGACCACCACCACGGTGTCGTCGCCATTCGTGGTGCCATCGCCGTCACGGAAAGCCGGACGTGCCGGGCATACACTGGAATCGAGACCGAGATCCTGGAGCTCGATGTCGGCGCGGTCGATCCGACGCAGCAGCTCGGTTCGGACCTGGTATCCACCACCGTCACCTTGCGCCTGGACACGGAAGAAGTAACGTCCGGCTGTCTCGATCGCCAGTACTTGTTGTAGATCATTGCGAGCGAGCGCTCGGACCTCGGTGGAGCCCCAGCAATCGCGACCCAAGAACTGCAACCATGGCGGCGTGGACGCCGAGGACGGGCGAGCTTCGATGACCAGAAGTCCAGGCTCGTCGACCTGAACGGAGAAATAGTCACGATCGCGAGAATAATCACCCCAACCCGGAGCCGAACCACCGATCGGCACCTGGGTCGCGCTGGCACAGCCGTCACCATGATCGACGGAAGCCGAGATCGTGGCGCTCGACCACAATGATAAAAATAGACAGAGCGCCAAGATCTGGAAAGGAATAGTTTTCTGATGCATCACCGTCTCCTTGCAAATTCATTTGTCGATTTGCCGAGATACAGCTCCCCCGTCGAGCCCGGGCCCTTGCCTGGGCAGCGGCTGGTTGCCGTCTCGGTCGCTTCACCCGGACCTAACGGCGACTTGTCGGGATTGGCCGGACAATCGGAAAATTTTTTTGGTGCCCTGGCCTAGGAGGTTCCGTGAGCACGCCTTTCACCGACTATTTGCGCGCGCTCGATCCCGATGGTGAACCCCCGACAGCCGACCAGCTCGGCGGCATCTGGGAGATCTTGCGAAGCGCTCTCATTCGAGACTTGCGGCAGCGCGGTCTGTGGCATCAAGCGCCGACGACACTAGGGATCGTGGGGTGGAATCGCTGGACAGAACCGAAGGAGGGTTTGGGGGGCGATGCGCTCGACGAATTGGTGGCTGATCTATACGCCTACGTATTCGTCGACCGGCTGCGTAGCCTTCGAGCCCAAGCAAACGTCAAGACCAATATCGAAGGATTGGTCCACCTGAACGTCAAGAACTTCGTTCACGACCGGCAGCGCGAGCACGATCCTCTGGGATACCGCACCTTCGACGCCCTGCGTGGACTCCTGCGTCGATTGGTCGCCGTGGGTGTGTTCGTGATCTTGCGTGGCGATCCGCGTATTCGCAACGACACGGTTCTGGCCCGCCATGGACGAGCGCAATCCGCACCCAGACAGCAGGTGGCTCAAGCCGTCGCGAGCTGGACGAGCTGGCTGATTCCAGACCTATTGGTTGCGAGAGGACGGGCGCGGGAGGGACTCTTCAACACGGCTCGGTATGAGCTCGAAAGAAGCCAACTCGAAGCCTTCGCTTTCAAGGACATGATCGATCCACTCAAAGTCGAGATCCGCGCTCGCTGGGCGACCATCCTCACCCAAGAATATGAAGTCGAAATGGACTCGAAGGATGGTTCGATCGCGGTCGTTACCGCTGCTCTGACCGAGGATCGAAACGGGAACTATCACGATTGGACAAAATGTGTGAGCATGAGGATTGACTCCCTAGACGTCGACGCACGAACCGGAAGATATGTGACCGAGCTCTGGCGCTTTCTATTGTCGTGGTCCCAAACGGGAGCCGAAGATCACGGCCCGTCGGCTCGTAGCGACGCCAAGCTGCCGTCGAACCGCTCCCTGGCGAGACGGCTGTCGATTCCACGCGACCGGCTCCCGGAGCTTTTCGAGCTTCTCGGGCAGTTGTGCACCGCATGCCGACATGGCGACACGAGCACCGCGCGGCGAGCAGGAGAACGATCATGACGCGGCACCAAGAACGACAGGACGAGCTTCGTCGCGCCACGGGCGCGGCCATGCGGCGACTGCCGTCGGATCGCGGCTCGGTACCGAACGTTCCGACCCCAGGAGCTCTCCTCACCCTTCCGGCAACGGCTGATCATGCGGTCGAGTGGTTCGTTGTCGAACGCACCGAGCACGGCCGCTTCATCGTCGTCCCCACGGACACCCACGAACTCGCGGGAAGCACCGATCTCGAAATCGACAACGATCCAAGGATCGGCCCGCTGACCCTACGTTGCGCGTATCCAGTCGAGATCGCCGCTCCTCTGCTCGCGGCTGGGCACGAAAGTGGTCGACTCGACCAAGCCACGGTGAATCGGGCTCGGGATCTGCTCAAACGAATCGACACCGACGACTTGGATCACTCCGTGGAGGTCGAACGGATCGACGGCTCGATCGAATATCGCGACTGGCTCGAGGATGTCGTCGAGCCAGCTGTCCGAGCCTTGCGCTCGGCGGCCGCACCCACGAAGACGAAACCACTGCGACCGGTCAATCTGTGGCTCGCCGTTGCCGCCGTGACTTTCTTCCTGCTGAGTGTGTTCCTGGTCAGCGAGAATCTCGAGATGCAAGACCAGATCGACCGCAATGCCGCGAGCTATGAAGACGCGCCGCTGGTGCGCATCATGGCAGAGGTGATGAGAAGTGAGAATTCCCCAACCGAAACCGAAATCGAGCCTCGGAAACGAGTACAAATCCTCTATATCCCATGGCTACCAGTCGAGGAAGACGCGCGATATCGATTCGAGCTCCTCGATGCCGACGGCCGGATCATCCAAGAACGTCCTGGCGCCGTGATCGAGTCGAGTGAGTTGACGATCGTTCGTATCTGGATTCCCCCACTCGAACCAGGTCGATATGAGCTACGTGTCGACGATCCAGGAGCTGACGAAATCATGACCCAGACGATTCTCGTCGGTTCCTCGCAATCCGAACGGTCCCCTTGAGCACCTTTTCTCGCGTTCAAGATTGAACGCATATGACTCCGCAACGCTGGCAAGAAGTCAAACACGTCCTTGATCAGGTGCTCGATCGTGAACCGAGCGAGCGCGAACCATTTCTCGACCTCGTCTGTGCCGACGACCCGGCGCTCCGCGCCGAGATCGATTCCCTCCTGCACGAAGACGATACCTCTGAACATTTTCTCGACACTCCCGTGTACCGACTCGTTGACGACAATCCCGAGCCACTCCGCGCCATCGGCCGCTATCAGGTCGATGAAGAGCTGGGTCGTGGCGGCATGGGAACGGTGTACCGGGTCCGACGTCAGGATGATTATCAGCAAACAGCAGCGCTCAAACTGCTCAAGCGCGGTATGGACACGGACGAGATCCTGCGACGTTTTCGCACCGAGCGTCAGATCTTGGCCCAGCTCGAGCATCCCAACATCGCGCGTCTGCTCGATGGTGGCTCGAGCCAAGACGGTCGACCGTTCTTGGTGGTCGAGTATGTCGAAGGCGTTCCGATCGACAGCTATTGCGATGGCCTCAAGCTCTCGATCGGCGAACGGCTAGAGCTTTTTCTCAAAGTCTGTGATGCCGTCCAATACGCCCACCGCCACTTGGTCGTGCATCGAGATCTCAAGCCATCCAACATCCTGGTCGACAGTGACGGCGTCCCCAAGCTGCTCGATTTCGGCATCGCCAAGCTGCTCGGCGCAGATAGCGACATGACGACGATCGCCGTCACCACCGACGGCCAGCGCTTCTTTACGCCCGACTATGCGAGCCCCGAGCAAATCCGTGGTGAACCGGTGAGTACGGCGAGCGATGTCTACAGCCTTGGCGTGCTGCTCTACGAGCTGCTCACCGGCCACCGGCCTTATCGTGTTCCGACCGCCAACCCTCGGGTGGCGTCGGCGGTTTTCGAGCAACAGCCAGTCCGGCCGAGCACGATCGTCACGCGCTCCACCGAGCGGCATCGCGACGACGGCGAGACGCTACACATCGAGCCCGAGATCGTAAGCTCGGCACGCGGAACGGATCCCCACCATCTCCAGAAACGGTTACGTGGCGACCTCGATGCGATCGTCATGCAGGCGCTCGAACACGAGACCAAGCGTCGCTACTCGACCGTCGACCGATTCGCCGAAGACCTTCGCCACCATCTCGAGGGCAAAGCGGTATCGGCTCGACCACAGGGCGTGGTCGAGCGAAGCCAGCGATTCGCGATGCGGAACTGGCGCGGACTGGCGGTTGCGGCGATGATCTTGATGTTGTTGACGACTTGGGGATTTCGTGAGGTTGCCGCCGCCAACGAGATCGCTCGCGGAGCACAGACGAACGAGCGAGCGTTCGAATTGATGGATATCGCTTTCGGCACGGCGGATCCGAATATCGAGCAAGGTGAGGAGGTTTCCATTGTCGAAGCCATCAATCTCGGACTCGAAGAGCTTCGCAATCTCGATCAAGAACCGAGAGTTCAGAGCGTCCTCTATCTCAAAATCGGACGAATCCTGCGGGTACGAGGCGACCTTCTGACTGCGCGCAGACTCCTGGAGCAGTCGGTAGCACTTCACCGGGAACTCTATGGTGACCGGAACGGCCAGACTGCCGTGGCTCTTCACGAGCTAGCCCTCGTCAACCAGGACGATGGAGACTCGGACCGCGCAAGAGACTTGGCCGAGGAAGCTCTCACGATTCAACGCCGTCTCTATTCCACACCCGACGACGACATTGCCAACGGTCTGAACAACTTGGCGATGTTCCTTCGGTCCGGAAGACAATACGAAGAAGCTGAGAGCGCCTATCGGGAAGCGTTGCGTCAGAAGGTTGAACTCCTCGAAACCACCCTCGACCCCGAAGTACGGACCCGCCTCCGCAAGAGCATCACTGGTACACGGAATAATCTCGGCACATTGCTGACGAACCGAAACATCAAGCGATACGAAGAAGGGGATGAGCTGCTTCGACGTGCTCTTGACGAACGTCGCGAGCTCTATGAACCAAACGATACCCATATCGCCAACACGCTGAACAATCTCGGCGTTTCACTGAAAGAGCAAAACCGTTTTACCGAAGGAGCAGAGCATCTCCGAGTCGCTCTCAACATTCGACAGTCGCTCCTACCCGAACACCACATCTCGATTCTCGAGAGTTACAACAACCTGGGCTCTCTCTACAACAGTGCCAACGATCTGGAGAATGCCGCGAGTATTTTCTCATTGGCGCTCGATGCTCTCGATGCCCGTACCATCGCAAACCTACCCATAGAGAATGCCACTACGGCCGCCATCTACACCAACGCGGGCGATGTCATGATCAAACTCGAGCGCTATGAAGAAGCGATCGACTATCTTCTCGATGCAGAGCGAATTTTTCAGAGACTCGATCGAACGCTGAACGTCGCGGTCGTCAAATCTCAATTGGCAAAAGCACATCTCGGCCGATCGGACCCAGCGACGGCAATTTCCTATGCTCGTCAGTCTGTCGTCCTCGCTAAAGGTGCTCCGGTGTTTTTTACCGCAGGAACGAATGGTGTTCTGGGTGAAGTACTCGTCGAGCTTGGCGAGATGGAAGAAGGGCGAGCACTCATCGAAATGAGCCACACTCAGCTCGTCGAAGCCAACGCTTCTCCTAAGCAGCTAGGCGCGTCCTATAGGCGTGTATACACGCTGTACAGCAAGCTTGGTGACACTGAGAAACTCGCCGCTATAAAACGTGAGCTGCTTGAACGCCCGGACCTCGAAATCGATCTTCCCCCTCTCGGCTAGTGAATCGGGCTTAGCAGAACGGCGCGGTCGCTGACAGGCGTCGGCGACCGCGTTAGCTTCGAGCCTCTACTCCTTCGTCTGCATCTGAATCCCGAGCTCGTAGGCACCACTGCCCGAGTCCATCGAGCTCACCCGAACCATGTACCTGCCCGGCTGGACGGCCATGGCTAGATCGGCGTGACCGAGCCGCGTCTCGGAAGCGATCTGACGGGCACGCCCGGATTCGATCCAGAACAACGATGCCGCAAGACCCATGTCTCCGAGAATGCTCAGGATGCCTGGCTCATGGATTTCGAGCGGTAAGTAATCATCATCGCCTAGGGTGAGATCACCCTCGACACCGATCGACGTGCTTTCTCCCATCGACAGGGCGGCAAGACGATCACCCGCGGTCACGTCGGGATCTCGTCCTTCGATGACCATCAACGAACCAAGATCTTGCACGATGATTTCGACGTCATCCGCATCGTCATCACTGCGCACGTATCCATGGCCGGTGCCGTCCTGAACGATGATCTCCACATCGTCCGCGTCGTCATCGCTACGGATCAGACGGCCGCGATCCGTGCCGTCCTGGACGATGATCTCCACATCGTCCGCGTCGTCATCACTCCGAATGAAACGACCACGATCCGAACCGTCCTGAACGATGATCTCCACATCATCCGCGTCGTCATCGCTACGGATCAGACGGCCGCGATCCGTACCGTCCTGGACGATGATCTCCACATCGTCCGCATCGTCATCGCTTCGGTAAAGAAGATCATCACCGTCACCATGCTGCACGATGATCTCGACCTCATCACCATCGTCGTCGCTGCGCGTCCAGGCACTCGGGACCTGATCGGCTAGGGAATTCGATCCATCCGAGACCTGCCGCACGACGAGGTCGTAAGCTTCGGGCTCGACACTGAAGGACGTCCTCAACTGATAGCCGACACCGCTTTGCTGCCCACGGACACGTAGCACCCATCGCCCGGCGCGCTGTACACGCACCACATATTGATCATCTTTACCGACCACGACCGAAGTCGTTGGCACACCACCACACTCGATACCCAGCAACTGAATGCGTGAATCGATCGCGCCATCCAGCTCGATCCACAGCGTGCCGACCTCACCCGTCTCGAAAACGAAGTAGTCGTCGTCACCCGCGAAATCGTGCCACCCGTCCACTGCATGACCCACGATGAGTGGCGTAGCGGCGCGGCAGGACGATCCGTGATCGCCCGCCGCTTGGAGCACTCCCGCAACTAGGAGCAACCCACAAAAGACTCGAATTGTGCTGCGGAAACGAGGGCGGAAGATGTTTTTTTGGCAGGGCTGTCCAGTACGAACGGATTCTCTTTTCATAACTTGGCCTCACTCCAGAACATAGGGTTGATGCTCGGCAGTCTCGGACTGCCGAACGAGGTTTGGCACGTAACGTGCCGGGAATCGATATTTCGGAACGTGTACTAACTATTTTCTTCTCACTTTTATACAGCAAACCCATTGACGACATAGTCGCCTTCTCGAGCCTGTCACGCACCTTTTCGGGCCGCGCAACCACTTACATCTTTGTTACCGATGATCCTCTACTGAAACCGACTCTCAATTCCAGAGAAACGTCTCGCTTGAAGCAGGAATGAAAATCGCCGAGTGACGATATCGCCATATGATCAAATTCGACCCAAACACAGGCACAGCGCCATGGGAAGTACCGCTAAACCAGGGAACAAAAAACATTACCAATCAGTCCCATATTCGCCGAGGCTCAACCGCACTGGTAGGATCTCTACTCCAAGTCTGATTCGTTCCTACTCGACCGAGAGCGGAACCAGCGTATCGAGCATGGCTCGAGCACGAACAAGATGAGTGATATCACCAAACTGTTACACGATTGGACCGACGGCGATGCCGAAGCGCTCGATGACCTCATGGCGCTGGTCTTCGAGGAGCTGAGGACGATTGCCAGTCGCTCGCTCAATCGAGAATCCCGCGCGCATACGCTGCAACCCACCGCATTGGTCAACGAGGTCTACCTGAAGCTGGTCGACCGTCGCAGTGTCGACTGGCAGAATCGAGCTCAATTCTTCGGTTTCGCCGCCGAGCTCATGCGCCGCATCCTCGTCGACCATGCGCGCGCGCGCAAAACGTCCAAGCGCGGTGGTGATGTGAGAAAGATCTCTCTCGATGCCAGCTCGCTCGATATTGCCGATCATCGTGATCTCGATTTGGTTGCCCTCGACGATGCGCTCAAAGCGCTCGCCGAGCTCGACGAGCGACAGAGTCGGGTGGTCGAGATGCGCTTTTTCGCCGGCCTCAAGCACGAAGAAATCGCTCAAGTGCTCGGTGTATCGCCCACCACGGTAAAGCGAGAGTGGCAAACCGCGCGGCTGTGGCTCCGGCGTGCCTTGCGCGAAGGCTGAACCTCGACGCCGGCATGACTCCTGAAGAACACTGGCGCAAGGTCAAGACGATTCTCGCCGATGCCCTCGAGCGTCCTACGTCGGAGCGAGAGTCCTTCCTCGACACAGCGTGTGGCGACGATGCGGACTTGAGAAGCGAGATCGAATCTCTGCTCGAGGGTAACCAGCACACCAACGTGCTCGACTACCCTCTCGTACACCTTGTCCAAGCCGATCCACAGAGTGCCATCGGGCGCCGTTTGGGCGCCTACCAGCTGCGCCGAGTGATCGGCAGTGGCGGTATGGGAACGGTTTATCTGGCCAGCCGAGAAGACGATTTCGCCCAAGAGGTGGTTGTCAAGCTGCTCAAGCGAGGTATGGACACCGATGAGATCATTCGGCGATTTCGGACCGAGCGGCAGATTCTGGCGCGACTCGAGCACCCGAACATCGCCCGGCTGATCGACGGCGGCTCGACCGAAGACGGCCTACCGTATTTCGTTCTCGAATATGTCGACGGCGAAGCGATCGACGAGTACTGCGCGCGTCACGAGCTCAATGTCACCAGGCGACTCGAGCTTTTCCTCGAAGTTTGTGACGCGGTCGAATATGCGCACAAACGCCTCATCGTGCATCGCGACATCAAGCCGAGCAATATCCTGGTCACGCACTCGGACGGACGCCCCAAGCTCCTCGACTTCGGCATCGCGAAGCTGCTCGGTAATGACAGCGAAGGCATGACGGTGCCACGCACCATCGAAGGCTCACGGTTCTTTACCCCCGACTATGCGAGCCCCGAGCAAGTCGTGGGCGACCCGGTCACCACCGCGAGCGATGTGTACAGCCTCGGGGTGATGCTCTACGAATTGCTCACCGCGCTTCGCCCGTACCGGATCCCGACCGGATCCGCCAAGGTCATCGCCGCGGTCCTCGACCAGGAACCTCTCCGACCGAGCACCGCGGTCACCCGCGTGGTTCCAAGAGGCGACGGCACATCTCGGATGCGAGCCTCCGAAGTCGCCCGACCACCGATCGCCGACAACAAGCGCCTCAAACGGCAGCTACAGGGTGATCTCGACAGCATCGTACTGCAGGCAATGCACCGTGACCCGAACCATCGTTATGGCAGCTCCGCCCAGCTCGCCGCCGATGTTCGTCGCTATCTCGATGGTGAACCCGTCCAGGCACGTCGCCAAAGCCATTGGTACCGCACGTCGAAGTTCGTCCGCCGCAACTGGGCCGTGGTCGCTACCGCCGTGCTTCTCTTCGTGTTGGTGATCGGTTTCGGGCTGTGGCAACGACACCAATTCCTGTACACCCAGGGCCTACTTACGCAGGTGCAATACGAGAAAGAAGTCAATGCGCGAGTTGTCGGCTTTCTCGAGGACACCTTCCAGGGTGCCGATCCGGACAAGCTCGGCCGCAAGGCCACCGCCGAAGAGCTCCTCGATCACGCAGCCGAACAACTCGACGAGAGCAGCCTCGAACCAGACATTCACGGCGCACTCTTGCACACCATCGGTGGTGTCAACCGATTTCTCGGTCGAGACGACAAGGCGACGGATCAGCTCGAGGAAGCACTCGAAATACGTATCTTTGCGACCGGTGACGACAGCGTCCTGACAGCTCGGACCATGATCCGTCTCGCCCTAGCGCTACAACAAGACGATCGCGACCGCGCCATTGATCTGACTGAGAGAGCGATCGAGATCTTCGAAGCCAAAGAGACGGAGGAGCGCGAGATCGATCTCGGTCTGGCATACAACAACTTGGGATTGTTTCGTGCGGGCCAAGGCCGCGCGGTCGACGCGGAGCGCCTCTATAGACATGCCTTGTCGATCAAGGAAACTCGCCTCGGGAGCCGAGAAGGTGAGATCGACTACGCCAACACCCTGAGCAACTTGGGCTTGTTGGTGGGAAAACAAGGCCGACACGACGAGGCGATCGAGTATTTGTTCGACGCTTATCAGCGCCGCCATCACCACCACGATGAACCCTCGGAAATCGCCTCGACGGCCAATGCTCTGGCCGCCACGTTGCAACGCGCCAATCGTCAAACCGAAGCAGTGGAATTCTATGAAGAAGCTCTCCAGACATTTGCTCGGCAAAACCGATCCGAGCGCCTACGAGTACTCAACAATCTCGCTACCCTGAAGCATGATCTAGGTGAGTTGGCGGCTGCAGAGACGTTCTACCGCCAGGTAGTCGAGCTCACCGAAGACATGCTCGATCCAGGGTCATTACCCTTGGCGTTGTTTCGTCAGAACCTCGCGTCCCTCTTGGTGGAGCGCGGCGCCCTCGACGAGGCCGAGCAACTTTTCACAGTCGCCTGGGATGTCGTTGATGCGCACTATCGTGATGAGCCTCACCCCAACGTGGCAAGCGTCCTGATCAACCGTGCCAGCCTCGCGCTCGCAAAGGACAAGCTCGATGAAGCACGCCGGTTGGTGTCGGCGGCGGCCGAGCGCCTGGCCGCCAACGAGAGTCCGCCTCCCTACCGTGTCACCGAATCCGAGGCCTTGCTGGCGTTGATCGACGCACGCCTCGACCCGAGCTCAGCGACGAGCCTCGAGCGCGCGATAGACGGCTACCACCAGCTGGTCGACCAACTCGGGGATCCACGAGCGCGGCGGGCGCGTAATTTGGCCGGCCGCTTGGAACATCTTTATCGACTTCGAGACGAGACGAACGAAGCCGACACCTGGAAGATCCGCCGTGACAATCTGCCGACCACAGACACCACCGAATCGACACTACGCCCCCTCGCTTCTTCAGCACCGATACCGACAGCTGCCGAGTCTTCGTAACCGACTTGCAATCGCCGTCGCACAACGGGAGAATGGCACTGTGGCATGAAGTCATGCTTGCTCTTCTCGAATCGCGCCTCAATGCACGAATCGCCACGTGACTCATTCGCTAGGAGAAAACGCCGTGAGAGCTTCCACCTTGATTCTTCTCAGCTTCGCTTTGCTGGCCATGCCGGTGGCAGCCGAGGTCATCACCGTCGAAACCGAGACCATCGTGCAACCCGCGCCTCGTACCCTCGAAGCCCCACCGCGCTTGACCCAAACGCGCGGCACCCAGCCCGTCGCCACGCTCATGCGAGCCGATTACGCCGCATGGGAACAGGTGGAGGCCATCGGAGCCTGGAACCGGGCCGGCAATACTCCAATTCATGACGGTTTTTCACGCCCGCTCGCAGTGCCCACCACCTTGAATCTCGACCCGGCCGAGGCGAGTCGTGGTGTCCTCATCGAACGTCAAGGCGACGCGACCCTGTGGAGCACACACGTCTTCGTGGAAAACGCCCATCGTCTGCGCCTTCGTCTCAACGCGGTCGAGCTTCCAGCCAACACCGTCATGTGGGTGTACAACGACAAGGATGAAGTGGTTCGGTTCGGACCCGAGCTACGGAGCCCCGACGGCGAGCTGTGGACTCCGAGCATCGGTGGCGAACGGATCTACCTAGACGTTCAGCTTCCGAACGACGCCGCGGCCTACTTCGAGCTCGATGCGGTCGCACAAATGTTCCGCCTCGATCGTAATGGCGACGCGATCGTTGGACCGACCGTCGCACAGCGGATGGAATGTCTCGAGGACGCCGCGTGCTACACCGGAAGCGACTACACCGGCTTGACGACTCTCAAGCAAGCCGTTTCGCATGTGCGTTTCATGAACGGCGGCATGAGTGGAACCTGTACTGGCCAGTTGATCGCCGATACCGATACGTCGACCGTCATCCCGTACCTCACCACCGCCAACCACTGCTTTGCAACGCAAAGCGCGGCCAGCTCGGTCGAAGCCTATTTCGACGACATCGCACCGAGCTGTATGGGTACGTGGCCGTCGATCAGCTCGTTGCCACGGGTCAATGGTGCGACGCTTCTCGCCAGCACGTCATCGAATGATTCGACCCTGATTCGACTCAGCGCCAATCCCCCGGGTACGCGCTCGTATCTCGGCTGGACCACCAACAACATTCCTTCGGGAACCCAGCTGCTTCGCGTGTCCCATCCGCTCGGCTACCCACAGCATGTCTCCACCACCCAAGCCATTACCCCGGCTTCGAATCAAATCTGTGGCGGTGTCGGAGTCAACGAGTTCGCATACAGCCGGTTGACCTTTGGTGGCACGTTCGGTGGCAGCTCAGGTAGCGCCATCACCATGCTCAACGGTTCCAACCTGTACATGGTCGGTCAACAACTCGGTGCATGCGGCACCAACACGGCGGATGGCTGTGACGGCGTCAACAACAACGAAGTCGACGGTAGGTTCTCGGACTTCTACCCGACAGTGTCGTCGTTCCTCGATCCAGACACCAATAGCGGCGGCGGATGCACGCCCTCGGATACCGTCCTCTGCATCGACGACGAAGCCGGTGATCAACGGTTCAAAGCCACGCTCTTTGTGGGTAACGGGATCGACATCGATGCCCAAGCCGTACCGCTGAGCAGCCTCGGTATCACCCGTGGCGGGATGTTCTGGTTCTTCGAGCTCGCCAATCCGGAGCTTCTGGTCAAGGTGCTCAATGGCTGCGGAATCAACGGTAACTCCCGGGGGCCGCCCGCGCCGACCACCCCCCCCCCCCCCCCGTCGACGATCGAAGACACCCAAGACTCGGCCACCGAGATCTACACCAATCCAGCCAACAGCCTCGCCAACACGGTGTCGGATCTCACCGCCTTCTCGGGCTGCAACTAACTGAACACGGGCTGAATCAGATCAATCGATCAGAGCGCTCTGGAGGCGTTGTGCCAATGCCTCCAAGCGCTCCGGGTCGCCTTGTCGCCGCCTGAGTCGCGAGGCACAGTCGGCGAGCAAACTCCCCACATCCACGCCTTCTTCTCCGTCCGGATCGAGCAAGATCGCGGGCGTCGCATGCTCATCGCTCGCCAGGAGACGATCGAGCGCGGCCGTGCTCGCAACAGCGGCACGAAAACGACCACTCACGTTCTCTGGAATCCCCGCCTCGACCAGCATCTGCTCGAGCTCGATGCGAAGCCGCGCGGCAACCGGGTGATGCGCGATCAAGCTCTCGACCAGACTGGCGAGCTCACCAGCGCGTGGTTCTTCGTGACAGAGATCGAGTAGATCAGCGATCCGCTCGTGGTTGAGATACGTCATCTAGCGACTCCTTGCCTACCTTGGCCCCTGCCTCGAGTGACGACCGCGCTCGCGATCAGACCGACGTCCACTCTACGTAATACCGAGATCATGCGCTTCAAATCAGCATCGTTACCCAGATTGAGCAAATTAGTTTCGATAAAGCCACCCAAAACAGAGAGCTCCGCACTCCCGCTTACACTGAGATCCGTTTTCGCATAAAGGAGACCCACACTCCTCTCAAAGAATAGATTGCAAATTGCCGGCCTCTTCCCACGTGAGAAACGACAACTCTTCGCTACGTCTCGATCCCGACGAGGTCATGCCACGGATGCTCAGCACCTTGGCGGCGCATTGCAAAGCCGCCGGACGCGGCGTCATGAGACGAATCGAATCGACCCTCGGTATGCGCTCTGGCTATCTCAGCCAGCTGCGCTATCGAGGCAGCATTCGCATCCCTGTACTGATCCGAGTCTTGGATGCGCTCGGAGTCGATCGAACGGCCTTCATGGAAGAGGTGCTGGGTCCACCACCGAAGCCGACGGCGCGGCTGGCCATGATGCTCAAACAGACTGAGCGACCCACTTTGGTCGAATCGTTCAGCAACCGGTTACTCCGGCTCGACCTGGAACGGGAGCCCGTGGAAACACCCATGGAGGATCTCGAAACGCGGGGTCGCCGAGCGGATCGGGCACGGAGTACACCCGTCCGAGAATCGCCGCGGCGGTCGCGGCGCGGGTCATGCATCGCTCTCTCAACCGTGGCCTGGCTGGCGTGTCGGTTGCGATTCGAGCGCTCACCACGTGGTCTTCATGTCAGCGAATTCTCGGTGATCTCGATGCCGCCCATCACGGTCTGGTCGCGGCGCTCGAGGCCGCCTGTCACGTCGGTGCCGTGGAGATCTACAACGACGTCCTCGAGAGGATCATCGCCTTGATCGAGGATCGTGGTCTCTACCACGATGCGCTCGCGATCGCCGAGTACCTGGTTCTACGTCGGGCGACTTCTGGCAACGTCGATGGCATCGGCCGAGCCTTGATCGAGCAGGGTCGAATGCTCGGCCACTTGGAGCGCTTTTCCAACGCGCTACGCTGTCTCGAAGGTGCCCTTCAGCTCCTCCCCAAAGACGAGATCGCGAACCGATTCGCCGCCCTGCAATGTCTCGGCTGTGTCGCGCTCGGTGCGGGCGATACCGCGGCGGCACGTGGCTATGCCGATGCCGCGCGAGCTCTCTCCGTGGACACTCGACTGGCTGCCGGCCTCGCTTGGCTCGATGCCGCGATCGCCGGACCCGATCAACGAGCACTGAGTCACTATCGCCGCGCCTTGCGCGCCTTGGCGGCTGTACCCGAGCCGCTCAACGCGGCATTGGTGCAAGTGGAGATGATCCGACTCCATTGGCAGCGGTCCGACCATTCGCAAGCGCTCCGAGTCGCCGAGAGCCTGATCACTCACTTGAACGGCCTGCGCTCGCACAGCGCGGCGGCCGAAGCCGTGATGGAGGTCGTTGCCGCGGCTCGTCTCGATCGACTCGATGCGCATCTGCTCGACGAAGCCGAGAGCGCCATCACCCGAGGCATGCCGGGCCCTTCACGCAACGAGCCGGGATGAACCAGGTGTAGAATTCATTCGTGCTCAGCTCGACAGGACGACATCTCCATACCCTCCAGCGCGCCATGTTCTGGCCGCTCGTCATCGTTTCTCTCGTCAGCATTTGGGCGGTACTCACACAAATCGACCTGACGCCACGTGTGGGAAGTGATTTCTTCTTCGCCAGCGACGATCCAGCTCTACAGGTATCGGATCGAATCGACGAACAATTTGGTGCCGACGAGAGCGGCGAGCAGTTGTTCATCAGCGCCAGCGGCGAGGACATTGTGGGGCGCGCGTATCTCGAACGGATGCGCGAGCTCACGGAAGAAATCGAGGCGATCGAGGGAGTATCGTCCGTTCAGAGCCTGACCAGCGTTCCCGCACGTCCCGAGCAGATCCCGGACAGTCCGCTGTGGAGTCGGTTGCTCCTCAGCCCCGACAATCCGAACGTCAGTTTTCTGGTGGCCACGGTCGAAGCGGACTCCGACTCGAGCTTGGTCCAGGCTCTCGATGCCGTGGTCGACCGGCTCGATCGTCCGTCATTCGATCTCGAGATCTCGGGAGCACCCTATGTCGTCGAGTTGATTCGTCGCCAGTTGACTCGCGACTTGAGGATCTTCTCGCTCGCCGCGTTTGCTGTTTTCGGCCTTCTCATCGCGGCTCTCTATCGTGACCCATGGATCGTCGTCGGCACCCTTGCCACGGCTGTCTCGGCGTGCGCGGTCACCATTTCGATTCTCGCCATGGTCGGGGTTCCGATCGGTGTGCTGACGGCCAATATCGTCACGATCGTCTTTGTTCTGACCCTCTCCCATCTGGTCTTCCTGACCTCCAACGCGCGCCGAGCCGAATCCCCAGGAGCCGTCGTCGAAACGGCCCTCGGGCTTACCGCCAGAGCGTCGTTTTGGGCCGCCACCACCACCTTGTTGGGTTTTCTCAGCCTCCGACTGGCAAGCGCGCAGCCGTTGCGCGAATTGGCGATCTCCGGCGCGATCGGTACCGCGGTTGCCCTCATCCTCGCCTACGGCCTGTACCCAGCGGTACTCCACCGAGTTCGGGACAAGCTCGCCATGGGCGACCAAGCGACACACCGCTCCCCGTCCGCTCCAGCCGCATGGCCACTTGCGGCCGCGATCGCGCTCACCGTCGTGGCGGCTTTCGGCCTGTCGAGAATCGAGACCGACCCGAGCCTGCTCGAGTTTTTCGCCAAAGGCGACGAGATCCGTGAAGGCATCGCCTTCATCGATGCCAACGGTGGCTCGAGCCCGCTCTCCGTGGTCGTCGAAGATTCGGGAAACCGCTTCGACGAGACGAGCATGCGGCGCAAGCTCGAAGCCTTGCAAACCGCCTACGATCAAGATCCAGCCGTCGGTAGCTCACTGTCGTTGCCAGTCCTGCTCGCCGAAGCCCGTCGTGTTCCTCTGGCCGCGTTTTTCGACGATCAACGTCTCATCGCACTCCTCGAAAGCGCGCAATTCGACGGAATCGCGCGGAGCTTCGTCGACGAGGATCGCACCGCCGCCCGCTTTCTCCTGCGTATGCGTGAGGCCGACCGAAGCGAATCCCGCCAAGCGATCATCGACCGATTGGCGACCCTGGCTCGGGACGCCGATCTCGAACCCACCATGATCGGCGGAATCTACGATCTCCAGGCCCAGCTCGGCGCGCTGGTGGCATCGAGTCTCGTCAGGGGTCTCAGCGCTTTGATCGTGCTCTTCGTGTTGATCGCGTTCTGGGTAAGTCGCAGCATTCGCTCGACCCTCGCCATGCTCATGACGCTGGCCGCGGTCCCGGTGCTTCTCCTCGGAACGATGGGATTTACGGGTACCCCGGTCGATTTCATCTCGTCGCCCGCGGCAAACGTCGCCATCGCCTTGGGAATCGACGCGATGATTCACCTGAGCGCTGCGGTATGCCGCCGTCGTTCCCAAGGCTCGTCGCTCGCCACGGCATGGCGACAAGCGCGTCGAGACCTGAGCCGGCCGATTCTCGCCGCTATGCTCATCCTCGCCGGTGGCTTCGGGATCTTCGCGCTGTCGAGCTTTCCACCCACGCAACGATTCGGTCTAGCGGTTGCCGGCGGGACGCTGGCGGCAGCACTCCTCGCCCTTTACGTGTTGCCCGTGGCGGCGGGAGGTACTCGCCAAACAGCAACCAAAGTAGCGGGCACCCTAGCCTTGGTGAGCATGCTCGGCTGCACCGCGTCACCCTCCATCGACCAGCAGTCCTCGCCACTCACCGTCGCCTTACACAGCGATCCGTTGAGTCTCGACCCGCATCGCTACAACGAGGTCCTGACCTTTAGCGTGCTGTCGAACATATACGAAGGTCTCACCGGTATTGGCCCCAACGGCCGCGTCCTCCCCGTTCTCGCGGAACGGTGGGAGAACCCAGACGACGTCACCTGGCGCTTTGTCTTGCGGTCGAACGCCGTATTCCATGACGGCCGTCCTCTCACCGCCGATGATGTCGTCGCCAGCTTGGAACGAGCTCGAACGCATCCCGAAACGGAATTCTCGAGTTACCTCGTCGAAATCGACCAGATTCGCGCGCTCGATCCGACCACGGTCGAGATCACCACGGCTCGTCCCTACCCGATTCTGCTCAACAAATTGGCCTTCGTCATGGTCGTACCCGCCGATGCACCCATCGAAATCGACGAACCGATCGGGACAGGTCCCTACCGACTCGTCGACTACGTGCCCGACGAACAGGCTCGCCTCGATGCCTTCACCGGCTATTGGCTCGAACCGGCACCCGAGCCGCAGGTCACCTTGCTCACGTTGCCCGACCCTCGAGAACGACTGGAGCAGCTCCTCGCCGGCACGCTCGACCTCGCCACCGAATTGGCGCCGGGCGACCTGGGAGCGATCGACCGTTCGACGTGTTGCCGCGTCGCGAGCCGCGACGGGCTCCAGGTCGAGTACATCGCCATGAGAATCGCCGCGCCGCCTTTCGATGATCGCCGAGTACGCGAAGCGATCCATCTCGCGATCGATCGGCAGGCTCTGGTCGAGCGGCAATTCGGTGGCCATGCCACACCCGCGACGCAGATGGTCGGCCCCAACGTCTTCGGCTTTGCGCCGGATCTGCCGGTATCCAGCGCGGATCCGGCCCAGGCTCGGCAACTGCTCGAAGACGCTGGCTATGAGAACGGTATCGACCTGGTGCTGGAACATCGGGTGGGCCGTGATCCGACCCTTGTCGTGGAACAGCTCGCCGCGGTCGGCATTCGGATCACCGCGACCGCCTACGATTGGTCCGACATGATCGAACGTCTTCGCGGCGGCACAACCGAGCTCTACTTCGGTGGTGTTCTCGCCGTTTCGGCGGATGCCAGCGACGTGTTCGACTCGATTGTGCATAGCCGCGATCGTGAGCGTGGCTATGGTCAAAACAATTGGAGTGGTCTGAACGATTCCGAGCTCGATCGACTGATCGAGGACAGCGGTACCACTCTCGACATGATGCAACGGCGCCGGACGCTCGAAGCCGCGATGACACGCCTGATGAGCGAGCTCGTGTATCTACCGCTCTTCTATCAACACGAGATCTTTGGCGCGCACCAGGACCTCGTGTTCGAGCCTCGACTCGACGGCATGCTTCGACTGCGCGACATGTACCGTCAACCGTCATAGCTGGCTCGCGCGGTTAGATTTCCTTGGGTAAAGCCCAGGAGCGAGAACCGCTCTTCCCAGTGAATACGGCCTCCAGGTGGAACTTCGAGCTCCTGCTCGTTGCGTGACATGACCTCACCGTTGTCGAACACCAATTCGATGACCAGTCTGCCTCGACGCCACTGCTCACGACCATTCGGGATCGTGCCAAAGACACGAAGAACGTCGCCGAGCACCTGAATGTTGGCTTTGATCGAGGCAGGATCCCGCGTGGTTCCGCTGGACTGACGAGGCGTGCGGCTGGTCTTCGCTCGTCGCGGCGCCGCCGGTGTGGCGGTACAGCTCGCATTGAGCCTCGCAACCGCTCGCTCGAGGCCCGACCGATATCGAGTCACTTCCTTTTCTTGTTCGTACACTTCGGCGTTGAGCCGGCGATTCTCGTCACGTAGTCGCTCATTTTCGGTGAGCTCGGAACGTAGGGCACGCTCCAACTCGACGGCTTCGGCACGTACCAATGCGAGCAGATCGACTTCAGGGTCCGAGTCGACATCATCGTTGACCTGCTCGGCACCTTCGACAGATCCGAGCTCAGCCTCTCGCACATCGTTTGTCACCGATGTCTCGTTCAAGGTCGACCTAGCCGGAAGAACCTCGACTCGGCCGTCGCTACTCAGAGCGCTCGCCGCGATGATCAGAAGCGCAACCATCCAACCGCTGGCAACCATCAACACACGCATAACCGCCTCCTCGACGTTGACCGCGATACCCGTTCCACTGCGGCACGGGTTCAACTCTCATCAACGACGACGAACGGAAGAATCGGACAGTCGACAAAATGAATTTTGCTAACCTCGTCGAGTGAAGACTGCTGTACTTGTTTCCGGTGGCGTCGATAGCTCGGTCGCTCTCCGCCTCTTGCTCGACCGAGGTCACGATGTCACGGCTTTCTATCTGAAGATTTGGCTCGAGGACGAACGGGCGAACCTCGGAGATTGTCCGTGGGATGAAGATCTCCGCTACGTGCGAGCCGTATGCGATCCTCTCGGAGTTCCCGTCGAGGTCGTTCCGCTGCAGCGTGAATATCATCAGCGAGTGGTCGAGGACGCCATCCGCGAGCTACGCGCGGGTCGTACGCCGAGTCCAGACATTCTCTGCAATCGACGGGTCAAATTCGGCGCGTTCTTCGAGTTTCTCGAGACGAACGCCATGCCCTTCGACGCCGTGGCGACCGGTCACTACGCCCGGGTGGAGGATCTGGGCGAGCACCGTACGCTCCTCAAAGCGGTCGATCCGAAAAAAGACCAGACCTACTTCCTCCACCGCCTCACCCAAGACCAGTTGGCACGGTCACGTTTCCCACTCGGAAGCCTGCACAAAGCCGAGGTTCGAGCGCTCGCGAAGAGCTTCGGCCTCGCAACCTACGAACGCCCCGATAGCCAAGGCATCTGCTTTCTCGGCACCTTGCCCTACGACGATTTCGTTCGCGCGTATTTGGGTGAGGCTCCAGGCGAAATCCGCCATCTCGAGTCTGGCCGACTCCTAGGCACGCACCGAGGCTGCTGGTTCTTCACGATCGGCCAGCGACGTGGTCTGGGACTGGGAGGCGGCCCTTGGTTCGTGGTCGCCAAGAACATCGAAGACAATCTCGTCTGGGTCACGCACCGTGAGTCACTCGACGCGCACGGTCGCACGCACTTCGATCTCGTCCACTGTCACTGGATCGGATCACCACCTGTCTGGGGCGACGCGCTGGAGGTCAAACTACGCCACGGCCCCCGCACGCAGTCGGCGACGCTTACTCGACTCGACGAGAGCGTACGGGTCGACTTGACCGAACCCGATCCAGGCATCGCCGCCGGCCAGTCGGCGGTGGTCTATGACGGCGAACGCTGCTTGGGCGGCGGACTGATCACGCTTCCCACAGCCTGCCTCTCAACCTCACGAAAATCCGAGCTGATAGAGCATGACGTAGATCACCACGCCGGTCACCGATACATAGAGCCAAATGGGTAGCGTCCACCGCGCCAAGGCGCGGTGACTCTCGAAACGCATCCGAAAGGCACGCCAAAGCGTCATGATCGCCAACAGGGGAACGACCGCCGCCAGAATGGTGTGGCTGATCAAGATCGTGAAATACACGGTCCGCACGGGCCCGGTCCCGGTAAATCGCACCGAGCCGACTTGAGCGTGGTAGTAAAGATAGCTACACAAGAAGAGAACCGAACAGGCAAACGCCGCGATCATCCAGTTGCGATGGGCAACGAAACGACGCGCCCGAACGTGAAACCAGCCAATCACCAAACACGTCGCGGCGAGCGCGTTCAGGCCCGCATTCACCATCGGAAGATCCGATGCTTCCATGATTTCCCCGTCTCCCTTCTGTGCTAGACTTCTTTATAGGTTGTTGGGAATCGGCTCGGTCGGAAAATCCGACAGCAGGTCAGGCCTACCGGCTCCCAACCCGTTTGGACACATGAGCTCAAGCGGACGGCCATAGACAACAATGTGCGTGCATTCGTCTCGGCACAGGCCTCCGGATTCACGCTCACCCTGTAAGCCTTTCGTAATAAGGGACTTCCCGCCGAAAGGCCGCCGAACCTAACTGCTGCTCGTCGCTTGAACGCCGGGGGTCGATAGCGATGCGGTAGTCCACTCATGTGAGCCAAGTTACCATCATCGGAATGCAAGCCCGAGGGCGACTATCGAGTTCGCTGGGCTTTGTGGGAGACTCTACATGGGGAAGCAACGTATCTTGACTTCAACGGCCGTGCGACTCGGCCTTCTCGCCTTGATGATCATTGTCGCCGGCATCGGTGTCGACAGTGCTCTTCAAGCCCAGCAGGGATATGTCGTCATCGTCAACGGCGCGAATAGCGTCGACTCCTTGACCAAAGAAGACATTTCTCGTTACCTCCTCAAGAAAAAGATGCGCTGGGACGACGGCACACCGGTCGAGCCGGTCGATCTCGATCCCTCGTCACCGGTACGCGAGGCGCTCACCCGCGACGTCCATGGCCGCTCGGTTTCGAGTATCAAGAACTACTGGCAACGGCAGATCTTCTCGGGAAGCAACACACCTCCCGCCGAGCTCTCCGAGAGTGAGGTCGTGGCGTACGTGAGAAGCAACCCCGGCGCGATCGGCTACGTCTCGGCGTCCGCGAATCTGAGCGGCGGCGTCAAACGAGCCACGGTGCAGTGACGTCGGCTCCCAGGCGAACTTGACCTCCCCTACGATCGAACAACGCCCCACTACCTCTCGAACCGACACCAATCGTTAGCTCCGATGCCCAAAGACTCAGGCTCGGCCAAAGCGGCGATGCTCGAGCTCATTGACCAGTTGCCGGCCGACAGCACCTGGGATGATCTAGTTCGAGAGATCGCCTTCGCCGGACGAATCGAGCGCGGCCTTGCCGACGTGGCGGCCGGAGACTTGATTCCCCTGGAACAGCTACGCGACCAGGTCGATCAATGGCGGCATTGAGCTGGACCCACCAAGCGGCAAGCTCGCTTCGGGAAATTCACGACTACATCGCGCGTACCCGCCCACTCACCGCGCAGCGCACCGTCGAATCCCTTCTCGATCGGACGCTCTCTTTGGCGAGCGCTCCACGCAATGCGCCGCGCTACCATGCCCATCCCGAAGTACGGATCCTACGCTACGGCCACTTTCGTCTCGCCTATACGATCCGAGAAGAGGATGACACCGTCATTATCCTGATGGTCTTTCACGGCCTGGTGTTCCTACCTTTCACGTGAAGGCTGGCGTCCTCAGCCGGCCGGTAGCAGCCAGCTACTCGGGACGCTCGAGAAGGTAGAAGCCGCTGACTCCGTCCACGGAACACGTCTCGATTCGAATCTCGTGCTCTCCCGCTTCGAGCCAGCGATCGAATACGACGCCCTCACCCAGAACAGCTTTTGCACCCTGGACCGTGAGCACTCTTTCTCGATCGAGCGCCACACGGGTCGGCCCCCAAGCCGCCAGCTCCCAGGCTACGGGCCGAGCCTCCGGCAACACGAATCGATGCGCGAGCACGCGACAGCCCGGTCCCAGGCGGGTCGCGTCGACAAAACCTTCGATCCGATCGAGCGGCGATTCCACACGTGGATACGGCTGCCCCGTGCTCATATCGGTCCAATCGAGCACAAAGGCTTCATTGTCACCGGCCAACGTCCATAGCTCTTCGTAAGAGGTCATCCTTCCCTGCCACCGGGGGTCGCCTCGCAATCGCCGTGCGAGCCTCTCCCGATCCAGCGCGCGGCTGATCAGAAGATGATCACTCTCGAGCGCGCCACGGGTGGCGAGAGCGACGTCGGGAACCTCCCCTTCGAACATCCGGCGCTGTAACCAATACCGCTCAGGATAGGGAATCACCATGAAGACAGGATCGAGGACGTTCAGATAGTGAGCCTGGGGGGCGAAATAAACGAAGTGATTCACACCTCGCCACTCAGCCGCGACCCGAGCACCCTCAGGCAACACCGCCCCGAGATCCCGTGCCGCCGTTTCACGATCTGGTGGCGTCATCCGAAGGGATTGCCACATCCCGAGGGTTCCGAACAAGAGAGCAAGAACCGCCGCCACTCCCAACGTCAGGGAGACCGGCAGCCGGCCACGCCACGGTAGACGGGTCCAACGATCGAGCCCACCGTCTCGGCCGACCGCAAAGAGCAACGCCAAGGTCATGAAAGGCAAGGCGTAGATGACAAAGCGCCCGGCAAGCAGGGTCATGACGCCGAAGACCACCGCGGCGACGAGAAACGTGTCCGCTGGACCATCGAGCTCGTGACGCCGTCGCCCCGTCGACCGGCTGAGCCAGAAGACGAACAACGCGATCAGCCACGGAATGTTGTCGAGCAAGAGGGCCGATGCGGGAGGCGATGCGATCTCGATCCCCACATCGAGCACACCTTTCCACAAGAAGAAATCGACGCTCTGGATCTTCCATACCAACAGGTTGTGCGGAAAGTGCGGGTGCACCAGCAAACCGATCGCGGTACCGAGGACGGGGTACAAAACCAAACGCCAATGGGCTTCGCCATGACGCCACAGATGATGCAAGAACCACAAACCGCATAGCCCGAGAAGAGCGTGAAACGCGGTGTACGACAGGGTATAGACGAACGCGACGACAGCCAGAGCACGATAGCGCTGTCGCCCCGCGAGCCATGCGGCTAGCAAGAGCAACACGGCCCCCAACACTTCCGGTCGGAGGCGCATGGTACGGAGGAAGTACACCCGCGAACCGAGCATGATGAGCAAGGGAACCAGAAGCCCCCAGACACCCACCGCACGATGACCGAAGTAGGCCAACGTCGCGGCGAGAAGCGCGGCGAACAAAGCGATCGCCACGCGTCCCGCGGTACTCGACTCCGCGTCGAAGCCGGCCGTGAGCGGCGCAATGAGCGCGTGGAAGAGGATCTCTTTGTCACCAAAACCATCATGGAGGATCGAGAATCGAGCCCATGACAGCTGATCGGTCAAACCCGACTCCAGATACTCACGCGCCACGGCGAGATGAAAATAGCTGTCGCTATCGATCAACGAAGAGAGTTGGAGGTTGAACGACGCAAAGACACCGAACGCGACGATGAAGATCAGCCAAGATGCGGTCGTACGATTCATCGTTCTCTCCCGTTCGCGCGTTCCAAAAGCACATCGAGATGGCGCGCCAGCCACCGGCGGGCTCGTTCCGTGTCGGGATGGGCTTGCTCGCGACGTCGAAACGCCGCCGTATGCACGACCCGCCTGCCACCGCTGCCAGCGGTCGGAGGCTCGGCGGCATGAAGCAGCTCGTGAAACACCACCCAAGCGACGAACCAAGCCGGTACATCGTGGTGGTCGAGCACACGATGGACGCGTATCAGCCGTCTTTCGGAGCAATAACTACCGAGACGGATCGACCGCCGATGCGATCGGCGACGTCCACGAGCTCGAGGAGCCCGACCCCAGGTAATCGAAATACCGTCGACAGCGTCTTCCGACGGGAAGCACTGCCCGATCACGCGGTCGCGGACAACGCGATGCAGGCATTTCGCG